>JAGFJK010000383.1 GCA_024102795.1 Pirellulaceae bacterium | reverse complement strand
CACAGTCACAGCCCAGGGTCGCCCGCTTCGGGCGCACCCTGGGTGTGGCCGTGATTTTGATATCTCTTGTACGCCGAAGGCGTTCTACAAGGCGCCTTGTGCAACGCCTTCGGCGTAGAAGGGACTCGAGGCGGTCGTCCACCCAGGGTGCGCCGGAAGCGGGCGACCCTGGGCTGGGTTGTTCAACGCCTGCGGAGTAAAGACAGCGCCGGAAGTCGAATTGCGAGGACTTTTGGACGTTTCGTCCCGAAATTGTCGCAACGCACCGTAAACGTCTGCTTTAATTCAAGCTAAATGCTGCACGACATCGAGAGGGCCAAGGGAGTAAGTCATGAAGGACTGGCAGGAAAGAATTGACGAAACAATCGACTTCATCGGAGGCGCCACGGTTCCAGCGCACGCGGATAAACGCGCGGCGATCGCCCGACTGCTGCGGGAAGCCAACCAGCAGGCGCTGATCAGCCAGGGGCTCAGCACGTCCATGTCGCAAGGCACGAACTGGTCCATTCGCCACCGGGACCGGGCCAAACTGAATCGGAGCTACCGGCGAGCGATCATTCTGATCCGGGTGCAACTGCTGAACCAGGTTGCAGTGGCGGTCGTGGCGGCGGTGGACAATATCCCCGATGGCGGCTTGCCCACGGCACTAGGGAACGACCTGGGGACCGTCTTTGCCCACGAGCAGCAACCGTTGACCAATGCCCTGCTGGCGCTGCAGGCCAATCCGGGCAACTGGCTGGCCAACAACAAGATCCAGTTGCAGGGCACGGTCCATTCCGGCGCCATGAACTACGGGTTCTTTTTGGACACCCACGGGAACCGGTACACATTCAAGCCGCCCAATGCCATCATCGACGAAGTGTATATCAGCCCCGTCGTGTACCACGTGCACGTGCAGAAATATCTGGCGGTGGCGGGCAACCCGGCGGCTATTCAAGGTGAGCATCTGGTCGGCTCGAACATCATGATCACCACCCAGCTCACCGGCTGCGCGGTGATGTACGAGACCGATGCCGCTCATACGAATATGGTGGCCACGCACATCCAGCCCGAAGGTCCCCCGAACTCCGCCGGCCGGGGCTACAACCTGGTGGCCACGTTGCGCGGGGGCGGCGTGGGTTTTGCCAACCCGCCGGGTGGCGTGACAACTCGGGCCGTGTTCGGATCCGGGCAGGGCGGCCAACCGCACGACTACGATCCGAACGCCAATCCCCCGCGGCACACTTTCTGCATCGGCATCCGCACCGTCAACGGCTGGGAGCTGCACTGCCAGCGGCACAACATCGGCGTCCCGGCGGACAACATCGAGTACTGGCGGATTCTCTGAGCGGGCAGTTGCCATTCCAGTGCAGCCCGATTATCCCCAATCGGGCCTGGAAACCCTTCCCAGTGTAGCCCGATTGTCCCCAATCGGGTCTCGCGGCCATCCCAGTGCATCCCGATTGTCCCCAAACGGGCCTAAAATCCCTTCCCAGTGCAGCCCGATTGGCCCCCAATCGGGCCTGGAAGCCGGCGCCGAAACCCCACTAGGCATATAGCCACTCGAACGCCTATCTTAGGGCCTATGTCTGGATACAATCTGACCCATCTGAAGCAGTTGGAAGCCGAGAGCATCCACATCATCCGCGAGGTTGTCGCCGAGTTCGACAATCCGGTGATGTTGTATTCGATCGGCAAGGATTCGTCGGTGATGGTGCAACTGGCGATGAAGGCCTTTTACCCGGCCAAGCCGCCGTTCCCTCTGATGCACATCGACACGACCTGGAAATTCCGCGAAATGATCCAGTTTCGCGAGTCCTACGCCCGCGACGAACTGGGGCTCGATCTGCTGGTTTACATCAACGAGGAGGGGCGGAAGCTGGGCCTTCATCCGCTGGATAACAGCGAGAAGCACACCGAGGTGATGAAGACCGACGCGCTGAAGCAGGCCCTGAACAAGTACGGATTCGACGCCGCCTTCGGGGGCGCTCGGCGGGATGAGGAAAAATCCCGGGCCAAGGAGCGTGTGTTTTCGTTCCGCGACCGCCATCACACCTGGGACCCCAAGAACCAGCGGCCCGAATTGTGGAACCTGTACAACACGCGGGTCAGCAAGGGCGAGAGCATCCGGGTGTTCCCGCTGTCGAACTGGACGGAGCTGGACGTCTGGCAGTACATCCACCTGGAACGGATACCGATCGTGCCGTTGTACTTTGCCGCGCCCCGGCCGGTGGTCGAACGGAACGGCGTGCTGCTGATGGTGGACGACGAGCGGCTGGAGCTGCATCCGGGGGAGCAGCCGCAGACCCGCACCGTGCGGTTCCGCACCCTGGGTTGTTACCCGCTGACGGGAGCGGTCGAGTCGACGGCCACGACCCTGCCGGAAATCATCCAGGAGATGCTACTGACGAAGACGTCCGAGCGGCAAGGGCGGGTGATCGACAAGGACGAAGGCGGCGCCGGCATGGAAGAGAAAAAACGCCGCGGCTATTTCTGATTCCCGGCCGCCAGCCGATTACAGCGAGAGAACATGTCGCACCATTCCGACTTGATCGCCACGGACATCAACGCCTACCTGGCGCAGCACGAACGCAAGGAACTGCTGCGTTTTCTGACTTGCGGCAGCGTGGATGACGGCAAGAGCACGCTGATCGGCCGGCTGCTGTACGATTCGAAGATGATTTACGAGGACCAGTTGGCCGCCATCGAGCGCGACTCGGTCACTCACGGCACCACCGGCGGCGGGTTCGACCCGGCCCTGCTGACCGACGGCTTGAGGGCCGAGCGCGAGCAGGGGATCACGATCGACGTGGCCTACCGCTACTTCTCGACCACGCACCGCAAGTTCATCATCGCCGACACGCCGGGGCACGAGCAGTATACGCGGAACATGGCCACGGGCGCCTCGACGGCCGACCTGGCGATCATCCTGATCGACGCCCGGCACGGCGTGCTGACGCAGACCCGCCGCCACACGTTCATCGCCTCGCTGCTGGGCATCCGCCACGTGCTGGTGGCGATCAACAAGATGGACTTGGTCGGGTTCAGCCAGGAGGTGTACGAGCGGATCCGCGAGGATTACAAGCAATTCGCCTCGCGGCTGGATCTGCCCGACCTGCACTTCATCCCGATCTCGGCCCTGCGAGGCGACAACGTGGTCGAGCCGTCGGCCAGCATGCCCTGGTACCAGGGCAGCACGCTGATGCACTTTCTGGAAACGGTCTACATCGGCTCGGACCGCAACCTGGAGGATTTCCGCTTCCCCGTGCAGTACGTCAACCGGCCGCACCTGGACTTTCGCGGGTTCTGCGGCACCCTGGCCTCGGGCATCGTGCGGCAGGGTGACGAGGTGATGGCGCTGCCCAGCCGCAAGACGAGCCGGGTCAAGTCGATTCTGACCTACGACGGCTCGCTGCAGGAAGCGTTCGCTCCCCAGTCGGTCACGATCACGCTGGACGACGAAATCGACGTCAGCCGGGGCGACATGCTGGTCCGGCCGGGCAACGTCCCGCGGCTGGAAGAGCGGTTCGACGCGATGATTGTCTGGATGGCCGAGCAGCCGCTGGTGCCGGGCAAGGCCTACCTGTTCAAGCACACCTCGAAACTGGTGACCGGCGCGATCAGCACGCTGCGCTACCGCGTGGACGTGAACACCCTGCATCGGCAGGAAACCGACACCCTGCGGCTGAACGAAATCGCCCGCTGCGCCGTGACGCTCAGCCAGCCCATCGCCTTCGACGGCTACCGGCGCAACCGCGGGACGGGCGCCTTCATCGTCATCGATCGGATCACCAACGGGACCGTCGGCGCGGGCATGATCCTGGACCGGGTGACGGCCGAGCAGCGGCACGACCACTGGGACGCCGAGCCGCGGGTGTCGGGCGAGCATGCCGAGAGCAGCCTGGTGACCGCCCAGCAGCGGGCGGTCCGCTTCGGACAGCGCCCGGTGACCTTGCTGCTGACCGGTCTGACCGGAGCGGGCAAGACGACGATCGCCTACGCCCTGGAGCGTCGACTGTTCGACATGGGACGCGCGGCGGCCGTGCTGGACGGCGTGGCCCTGCGGCAAGGCATCAGCCGCGATCTGGGGTTCTCCAACGAGGACCGATCGGAAAATCTGCGGCGCGGGGCCGAGGTGGCTCGGCTGATGAATGAAGCCGGGCTGATCTGCATCGCGTCCTTTGTTGCTCCCGACGCCCCGGTACGCGAGCGAGCCCGCGAAGTAATTGGCCCCGACCGGTTCCTGCTGGTCCACCTGGCGGCGCCGATCGACGTCTGCCGGCAGCGGCACGACGGCGATCACTATCAGCGGGCCGACGCCGGCGAAATCGCCAACTTCCCCGGCGTTTCGGCGGCCTACGACCAGCCGGCCGACGCCGACCTGGTGCTGCCCACGCACGAGTGGCCGGTCGAGCAGTGCGTGGATCGACTGCTGCAACTGCTCCGCGACTCGAAAGTGCTGGACTGATTCCGGGACAGCGCCGCGAGGACGCCCCCTCATGGGAGCCCGACGAGTCAGCGAGGGGAGCGCCTGGCGCTCGCGTTGCCTGGAAGCCTAGCATGTCTGGGCCCGCCGCTGTCCTACTGGCGCTGCCCCACCGGCGAGGCGTCCTGCAGCGGCACGGGAGTCCCGCCACGCAGCAGGTACAGCGAGTAGAGCTGATAGTACAGGTGGGCCTGCGCCAGGAAAAGAATCGTGACCGCCGGATAAATGCCCACGAAACACAGGGCCATGCCAATCAGAAACAGGACAAAATAAACCAGCATCAGGAACAGGGTTCCCAGCAGGATCTCCAGCCAGACCTTGCTGATGAAATCGCGGACCCAGGCCAGTCGCAGGCCTTCGCGGAACTGCTGCGACAGTCCGGCCCGCAGCGCCATGGGCATCACGAACAGCGTCACAAGGATGATCAGTAACAGGGCCAGCAGGAACGCGGGAACGAGAATCGCCACCAGCGTGAACGGCTCCTTTTCCGCATCCAGTTCCAGCATTGCGGGGACGATCGCCAGACCCAGGCCGAACAACAAAAGCACGGGCAAGAGGCACATCCCTACCACCAGCGACACCAGGAACGGCCACAAGCCGCGGTACAGGTAGGGCACGAAGTTGTCGAAGTTGAACTCCGGATACCGCCGCCGGCCCCGGTGCAGTTGCTCGACGATGTCGTACTGGTACCCCATCAGCAGGATGTTGCCGATGACCGGGATGAATTGGCAGACGGTGGCCAGCAGCAGCGTCATGCCCCACTGCGGATGGTCAAACACGTAGCTGACCATCCGGAAGTATTGCATGCCCGTGAAAGGTGGTGCTGGTTCTTCCGCCGGCTGCGGGCTGACAGGCTCGCCGGGGTACACGATGTCTGCATCTTCCACGCGGATCTCCCCCTGACTCCAGCTTCTGCGACCGCAGCCAGCGCTTTCACGCAGCGAACCGCCCGGGTTCCAGCGGGGCCGTCAGGGCCTCGCGGGGCGCCGGGCGCCAAAGTTGTACGTTGTTGTCGTCGCCCATCAGCATCGGTGCGAGGAATGCGGCGGCCATGCCCAGGATGGTCGACAGCACCTGTCCGCCGATCCACAGCATGAACGGCGTCTTGCATTCGTCCCAGTGCATGATGCAATAGATGAACTGGTAAAAGGGGATCAGCAGCACCATGATCCCTTGAGCCACGCTGTCCTGGAAAGCGATCACGATGATCCAGATTCCGCCGACGGCGCTCACAATGAACCCGACGCTGAGCAGCAGCCCGCCGGAAATCGTCATCGCGATGTGGGTTGGCAGCATGAGCATGCCGACGACGAACGTGCCCAGCGCGGCCAGGGCGACCAGGTAGGCCCACCACGGGATCAGGTCGTTGGTCTTCTTGGCCTCCGCCGCCTGGTACTCCAGTTCGCGGGCGGCTCGATCCAGTTGCGGGTTGCCGAACGTCTCCTTGGGCATTCCTTGCAGGGCCAGATCGCCGGCCGACTGGACGCGTTCGCCGGTCTGGTAATTGAAGCCGCACTGGACGCAGAGAATGGCGTTCGCGGGCATGGCGGAGCCGCACTGCATGCACCGCCGGCCGCTGGGGGCGGCCTGCAAACCGACCTCATCGAACAGGTCGTCCAAGGGTCCGGCCGGTGCCTGGGGAGCAGCCTGTCGAGCGGGGGCGCCGGCCGCGGCCCCCGCGTGGCGAGGATCCGGGATCCGCAGCGGCTGCCCGCACTTGGGACACTTCACGGCCTTGCCGGCCAGCTCGTCACGAGCCTGAAACCGCTGGCCACACTGGCAGGCGACGGCAATCGGCATAACGTAAATTCAACCTGATTCCGGGGGAAACGACAGCGAACACCCGCAGTCCCGTATTCTGGCCTTCCCGCAGGCGCCTTGCAACTGTTGGCTCCGCCAATTCCCGGTCCGGTCGGTAACCTCCATGGGACTGCAGTGCCCGGCAGCTCCGCCCAGGCAGTTTGGCCCAGGCACTCCTGGCAGGCGTGGACGCGACCGGCCGGCGGCTTGGACTGCCAAAATGACCGGCTGGCGGGACCAATTTCCGAACTGAAGTGCCCGCGGACCACTCGCCAGGCCAGCCAGCCGGCCGGTGAATCTCCCCGGATTTTCCCGGCTGTTTGCGGTTTCCCTGGCGCCAGGGCCACGATTTTCGCTCCTGCGCCGGCGCGGGTTGTCTGAATTCAGCCGAATTGGCGCGCCACTTGCCTTCACTGCCGCTCCGCAAGCCATTCTTGCTGTTTTGACAGTCGGCGGCCATCCGAGCGGAGGGCGGCCGGCGTCAGGGAGATAATCGGAAGTTCTGGGCAACCCGTTCGGAGGTGGATAATCGATGGCGACGGCGACCAAGAAAACTGCCAGCAAGATCAAACTGCAACCCCTGGGCGACCGCGTGGTGGTTCAGCGGGATGCGTCGGAGGAACGCACGGCCGGGGGCATCGTCCTGCCCGACACGGCCAAGGACAAGCCGGCTCGCGGCCGCGTGGTCAGCGTGGGCGAAGGTCGTTTGCTGGACGACGGCACCCGTGGCGGCCTGCAGGTCAAGGTGGGCGACCGGGTGATTTTCAGCAGCTATGCCGGCGAGACCTTCAAGGTGGGCGACGAAGAGCTGCTGCTGATGCGCGAGGACGACATTCTGGCGGTCATTGAGTAGCCCGGGCGATCCGCCGGCAGAGACCGAAACATTCCGAACCGCGACCGGTGGCACTCCCCATTTCGCCCCGGCGCCTAACCCGCAGGAGATGCGAACGTATGGCGAAGATGATCGCTTTTGACCAGGAGGCCCGCGAGGCCATCCGACGCGGCGTGTCGAAACTGGCGCGTGCCGTCAAGGTGACGCTGGGCCCCAAGGGCCGCAACGTGATTTTGCAGAAGAGCTTCGGCTCGCCGACCGTCACCAAAGACGGCGTGACCGTGGCCAAGGAGATCGACCTGGAGGACGTTTATGAAAACATGGGCGCCCGGATGGTGCGGGAAGTGGCCAGCAAGACCAGCGACGTGGCGGGCGACGGCACGACCACGGCGACCGTCCTGGCCGAGGCGATTTTCAACGAAGGCCTGCGGGGCGTCGTGGCCGGCGTGAATCCCGTCCAGATGAAGCAGGGCATCGAGAAGGCGGTCGAGGATATCCGGGCTCGCCTCGAGAAGATGTCGATCAAGATCAAGAGCAAGGAAGAGATGGCCAATGTCGCGTCGATCGCCGCCAACAGCGACCGCGAAATCGGCAACCTGCTGGCCGAGGCGATGGACAAGGTGGGCAAGGACGGCGTGATCACCGTGGACGAGGGCAAGAGCCTGAACACGGAAGTCGAATGGGTCGAGGGCATGCAGTTCGACCGCGGCTATCTCTCGCCCTACTTCATCAGCGATCCGAACACCATGCAGTGCGTGCTGGAAGACGCCTACGTGCTGGTGTACGAGAAGAAGATCGGCAGCATCAAGGACATCGTTCCCTTGCTGGAGGCGGTGGTGCAGCAGGGCCGGCCGCTGCTGATCGTGGCTGAGGACGTGGAGGGCGAGGCCCTGGCCACGCTGGTCATCAACCGCTTGCGGGGCACCTTCCAGTGCTGCGCGGTGAAGGCTCCCGGCTATGGCGATCGCCGCAAGGCGATGATGGAGGACATCGCGATTCTGACCGGCGGTCGGGCGGTGTTCGAAGCGCTGGGCATCAAGCTCGAATCGCTGGCCATCACCGACCTGGGCCGGGCCAAGAAGGTGATCATCGACAAGGACAACACGACGATCATCGAGGGCGCGGGCAAGAGCACCGACATCAAGGCTCGGATCGAACAGCTCAAGCGCGAAATCGAGAACTCGACCAGCGACTACGACCGCGAGAAGCTGGAGGAGCGGTTGGCGAAGCTGGCCGGCGGCGTGGCCAAGGTCAACGTCGGCGCGGCGACCGAGAGCGAGATGAAGGAAAAGAAGGCCCGCGTCGAAGACGCCCTGCACGCCACGCGGGCGGCCGTGCAGGAAGGCATTCTGCCCGGTGGCGGCGTGGCCCTGTTGCGGGCCGCCTCCCAGTGCAAGCCGGGTGACGACATGACCCACGATCAGCAGGTCGGCTACAACATCGTGGTCCGGGCCTGCCGCGCCCCGCTGACCATGATCGCCGAGAATGCCGGTCAGGACGGCGGCATCGTCTGTGAGAAGGTGCTCGATAGCAAGGGCAACAACGGTTACAACGCCATGACCAATACCTACGAGGATCTGGTCAAGGCCGGCGTGATCGATCCCACGAAGGTCACGCGGACGGCGCTGGCCAACGCCGCCAGCGTCGCCACCCTGCTGCTGACCAGCGACGCGCTGGTGGCCGAGAAGCCCAAGGACGAGAAGGGCGGCAAGGGCGGCCACGGTGGTCACGGCGGCGACTACGACATGTATTGATCGACCGGCGAGCCTCGCGGCTCCTCGGCGATCTCGCCAACCAGCTCAGGGCTTCGCCAACCGGCGAAGCCCTGTTTTTTTTTCTTGGGTGGTGACGGGCCTCCGGCCTGCCAGTCCCCATTCGCCCTGCCCGACGCCGTTCGCCCTGCCCGTCCCCATTCGGCTGGCCAGTCCCCATTCGGCTGGCTCGGCCGCCTGGAGCCGTCTATACTTAAGGGGTCTCCGGGCAGTCCTGTTCCGCAGCGGGTTGCGCCTTGTCCGGTCCCGTGGCCTCCGGTCCCGTGGCCTCCGGTCCCGTGGGAGGGGGCGGCCTGTGGTCGAACCCCGCTGAATTGCCCCCGCTTTGCAAGGGAGTTGGCCATGCGAACCTGGTTCCTGGCAACCGCCGCTCTGTGGCTGTCGTGTGCTTCGCCCGCCGGCGCGGAGACTTTTCTGTTGACCGGCGGAGGACGCCTGGAAGGCACTCTGCAGAATCCCGATCAGCAGCCGCGGACCAGCTACGTGGTGCGGACCGACCAGGGAACTACGATCACGCTGGCCGCGGAGCACGTCCGGCAGGTGGAGAAGTCCAGTGAAATCCGGCAGAAGTACGAGGAGTTCCTGGCCGCCATGTCCGATACGGCGGAAGCCCACTGGGACATGGCCGCGCGGTGCGAGCAGGCGGGGCTGAAGGAGGAGCGCGAGTTCCACCTGCAGCGGGTGCTGACGTTCGACCCGAACCACAAGGCGGCCCGGTACGCGCTGGGGTACAGCCAGGTGGATGGCCGCTGGGTGACGACCGAACAGTTTCGCGGCAATCAAGGCTACACGCGGTTCCGCGGCGACTGGCGCCTGCAGCAGGAAGCCCAAATGATGCTCAGCGACGAGGAACGCGACAATGAAGTCAACGATTGGAAGCGCAAGCTGAAGATCTGGCGGTCGTGGATCGTCAAGGCGCGAGGCAAGGAAGGCGAAGCGGTCGCGGAGATTCGAGCGATCGACCGTCGCCGGGCGGCACCCGGCCTGGTGGAATTGTTGCAGGAGGAGGGCGAGCCGCCGGCCTTGAAACTGCTGTACATCGAGGTGCTCGGCAAACTGCAAAGCCAGGTCGCGGTGACGGCGTTCATCGACCGGGCGTTGAACGATCCGGACGCCCAGGTTCGCGACCGCTGTCTGGACGAACTCTTGAAGTTTGGCGGCGAGGCGGCGGCCCAGGCGTTCACCAAGGCGCTGAAGGACGACAACAACGCGGTCGTGAACCGGGCGGCGGCGGGGCTGGGTCGGCTGCGCGACGAGGACGCCACGCTGCCGCTGATCGAGGCGCTGACCACCAAACACAAACAGGTGCTCAGCGCCGGCGGCGGCAACCTGGGAGTCGGCTTCAGCAACGGCGGCTTGAATGGCCTGTCCGCCGGCAATCGCGGACCGAAGGTGGTCGAACACGAAGTGAGCAATCAGGCGGCGTTGAGCGCACTGACGGCGATCCACGAAGGCGTGAACTTCGTCTACGACAAAGCGAGGTGGCGTAACTGGTACGCCGAGCAGAATACGCCCAACGGCATCAACCTGCACCGGCTGAAATGAGCGGCCTTATTCATCCAGCAGCTTGCGGATGAAGCGGACTTCCGGATCGCCGGTGCCGGTGACGTTCTTGATCTTCAAGTGTTCAGCGACGTACCGCTGGGGACCCGACTTCTCGGGTACCTTGAAGTTGTCCCCTTTCTGCAACACCGGCTTGATCGCGGGCAGACTTCCGAAATAGTCGCCGCCGGTCATCTCGCAGGGAAACCAGTGTCCCTGTCCCTGCGGGTCGAGCAGATAGAACTCCGGGTAGCAGTGATCGGGAATCCAGACGGTGCGCGCGGGGATCTTGCTGGCCCGGCAGAGGGCGATGAACAGCGACGTCAGCTCCTCGCAGTCACCCGACTTGTCGCGCAGCGCGGCCAGCGCTCCCTTCAGCTTGCCGTCCGTGTAGGTCACGTTGGATCGCACCCAGTCGAAGATGGCTCGCGCGTTCTCCCAGCCCGTGCGGTCGTCGCTGACGAGTTGGCGGGCCAGGTCGCGAATCTCCTCGTGGCGGCTCTCGATGGAGGGGCTGGTGCCCAGGAAGATGTTGACGTCGCGCGGCACGCGCTTGGGGACCGAGTAGCCCGACGGGTCGGCCGGGCCGAGGATCTCGCGCCGCGTTACTTCGTACGTCAAGACGGCCTGCGCCGTCTGCCCGGGCGGGATGGCCGGAATGCCAACCAGCATCTGCTTGACGCCGTTCTCCAGCACCCGGAAGTTGATCACCGTGACATGAGCGGACAGGTCCCGCGCCACTT
Organism: Pirellulaceae bacterium; assembly: GCA_024102795.1. Lineage (GTDB taxonomy): Bacteria > Planctomycetota > Planctomycetia > Pirellulales > Pirellulaceae > JAGFJK01. The sequence continues at coordinate 8,286 of JAGFJK010000383.1, read as the reverse complement.
CCTTGACTTCCTGCTCCGGCCAGTCGGTCGGCACGGGCACCGTGGCCAGCACGTTCTGGCAGTAGCCGGTGGCGGGAGACGTGACCATCACGCCGACCTGCCACCGCTGGGTCTTCGCCTCGCCCAGGCGGACGCCGCCTGGCGCCGCGTCGTCGTCGCCGGAACTGGGCGTCGCCGCCAGCAGCAAGCACACGCCCAGCCAGCCGGCCGCCAGATGGCCAGAGAATCGTCGCGGCATGTCGGAACCCTCGCTTACGAAGTCGGAAGTGGTCTTTGCCCACTCCTCCATTGTAGTTCGGCCGGCATGCCGCTGCGGAAATGTCCTGCCGCGGAAATGTCCTACCGGCGGCGATGGGCCTCCGGCCCGTTAATTGGGAACCGACGGCGGCAATGTTTCGTAAGGTCCGGGCAGCGTCGGAATCGTGGACGAGGTCATCGGCGACACGTAGCTGCCTTCCATGAAACCGGGTTGGCCGCAGACGGGTTCCGGAGCCGGGCAGCACAGGCCGTTCTGGCCCCAACCTCGCATGCCCCGGCAGCCGGGAGCGGCCAGCATCATCGCCACGGCGGTCAGAATCAGGAGCCTCTTCATGGCAGTCATCTCCGCTAAATTCGGGACAAACACCCCGGTTCATTTCGGGGCCACGAAACTCTACATCACCTGCCATGATGTGCAAACGCAACGCGCGTCTTTTTTTGTGCACCGGGATTTTCTTTCCGCAACGCACCATGTTGTTTACGTGCTACATTATCTGTGAACGTCAATGCCGCCGCTTCGCGCTCGGCGCCTCGCCCGCGCACCCGGCTTTAGTCCGGCGCTGACTCGCTCCATTCACCACACCCGAGCTGGCATCCGTCATGTTCCGCCCTTGCGTTTCCAACTCGATTCCGTCGCGCGCCCGAAGGAGCGCATCGCGCCGACGGTCAGGCATTCAGCATGGATGGCGAATTCTGGTTTGGACTGGCGTCCTGGCGTGCTGCCTGTTCGCTGGCCGGTTATCGCCGGCGCGCGCCGATCTGGCGCGCGAGGACGCCGCCCCGGCGCCGCCGTGCGAGTTTCCCCGCCCGCAGGATCAGTTGTGGCTGGTCAGCACGCGGCACCTGGGTTGTCCCGGCCCAGCCGACGAGCCGCCGGCGCTGGAAGTCCAGCAATACTTGCCCGGCGCGGGCTGGCAGTCCAGCGACTTGCCGGCACTGCTCGACGCGCAGTCGCGGGCGGATCGGACCTGCGTCTATGTGCACGGAAATCGAGTGGAGTGGAACGAGGCGCTCAGCCAGGGCCAGGGTCTGTATCGCCGTTTGCTGATGGCCGACAACGATGCGCCGCCGGCCTGCTTCGTGATCTGGAGCTGGCCCAGTTCGCAGATTCGCGGGCAGTTGAAGGACGTTCGAGTGAAGGCGGCCCGGACGAATTCGGAAGGCTACTACCTGGGATGGCTGTTGTCGGCGTTGGATCCCGACCGGCCGCTGAGTCTGATCGGTTACAGCTTCGGGGCCCGCGTGATCACCGGGGCGTTGCATCTGCATGGCGGGGGCGCACTGGCGGGGCGCACGCTGCCCAGCGCGGCCGGCGGCGAGCTGTCCGAGCTGACGGGGCTTTCGGCCCGCGTCGCGCTGCTGGCTCCCGCCGTGCATAACGACTGGCTGTCGCCGGGGCATCGCCACGAGCTGGCGGCGTACGACATGGACAGTCTGCTGCTGCTGTACAACTCCTGCGACCAGGCGCTCAAGCGCTACGGGCTGACCGAAAAGGGCGCCCACCCCGATGCCTTGGGTTACACGGGCCTGGTCTATCGCACGCCGCTCGAACCTGACAGAATCACGCAAGTCGACGCTTGCTGTATTGTCGGCAAGGCGCACGACGAATGGCGGTACTACAATGCACCCAGCCTGATGCGGCGGATTCGGGCTCACGCCCTGTGGACGGATGACTAGCCAACTCGCGTACTGGAACGGACAGTTCGTGGACCGGTCGCAACTGGCCGTGTCCGTGGATGATCCGGGGTTCGTGCTGGGAGTGACGGTCAGCGAGCGGCTGCGCAGTTTCGGCGGGCGGCTGTTTCGCCTGCCCCAGCATTTGCGGCGACTGGCCCGATCGCTGCGGATCATCGGCGTCGATCCCGGCTTGACGGACCAGCAGTGGACGGAGATCGCCGAGCGGCTGGTGGCCCACAACGTCGCGCAACTGGCCCCGCCTCAGGACCTGGGGCTGGTGCTGTTCGTCACTCCGGGTCCGCCGGCCGCCGACTGGCGACCGCCGCGCCCGACGGTTTGTCTGTACACCGATCCGTTGCCGCTGAGTCAGTTTGCCCGGCTGTACCAGCACGGCCAGCCGCTGGCGGTCGTCCAGGTGAGGCAGGTGCCCGCCGCCTGCTGGCCGTCCGAATTGAAGTGCCGCAGCCGCATGCACTACTACCTGGCGGACCGCGAGGCGGCGGACCGCTTTCCGGGCTCCCGCGCTCTGCTGCTGGATCTGGACGGGATGGTCACCGAAGCTTCCACCGCCAACGTGCTGGTGTTGCTGCCGGACGAGGGGCTGGTGTCGCCGCCTGTCACCCGGATCTTGCCCGGCGTGACCTTGGAAGTAAACGCCGAACTGGCCGCTCGGCTGGGCATCCCCTTTGTTCGCCGCGACTTGACGGTGGACGATCTGCGGCGGGCCGAGGAACTGCTGCTGTGCAGCACGTCGCCCTGTCTCTGGCCCGCGTTGCAACTGGACGGCCGCCCGGTGGGAACGGGCCAGCCCGGTCCGGTCTTTCAGCGGTTGCTCGCGGCCTGGCGCGAGCTGGTGGGCGTCGATCTGGTGGCGCAGGCAGCGGGTTCCCCTGGCGACGGCTGATTGCTGGCGGCACGTGCGGCCGCCTCCCGCAGCCAGGAATTGCCAACGGTCAGGGGTCCCATTATGATTCCGCGTTCATCTTGTCCACGTGCGGAGTCGGGTTGCGCCGCGTCGATTATCAGATCTTCTCGCTCGCAACCCGGACGCGCTTCGTCACCCGTATCGTGATGCCCGGCGGCGTGCTCCGCGAACTGCATCAGTTGGCCGCTTACCAGTCGGTCGGGCGGACACGGGCGGCTGGTCACAATCACCGACCGCAACGGGAATCTGACGGTCAATGGCTACGACGGCAACGGCCGGCTGGCAAGTCTGACCGATCCGGACGGAGCCAGCCGGTCGTTTATATACGGGTGGCCGAGACAGACCGGAAACTAGGACTTGGCAAAGACACCACCAATGGTGGTTCGCTGTTGGAAAACGTGCAACGAATACCCCAAATGGCGGGTTTGGCGTTCCTGCCACCAAAACGCCGCCGGACGTTTCACTCGGTCGGCCATCAGTTGATTCCGTCTTTGTTCGACCCGCTGGTTGACCGCCTCGATGTTGACGAGTACACGAACAAACGATGGGCAACGTACTATCGAGCGTCGTTCTCCTGTTGCGCTTATCAGGTCTTCCCGAATCTCGCGTATGACCGCATGGCGGATGTTGGCGGGTACTGGCCACTCTTGCCGGACAGCTCGCCCAGGTAAGGCGATGTCCGAACGGGTCGTCGGCATACCATCCCCCAAACCCCAAAGAATCCGGGAGTCTGTGCGTTCGCCTCCGCCATGCGGCGGTATCGTTTACGCCGTTTCCGCGATTTCACAGGAATTCTCGGCCTCTGAGGTCAAGTGCTTTCGAACGCCAACCGTCAGGGTACCGCGCCAAACGTGGGCCCCCACCAGGCTTCCGCAGTGCCCCGCTCATCAACTTGGCTCATTGCCCACTGCATCCTCCTACGCTGAGCGTTCTAGGTCCTAGACACATTGTCTGTGGGTATCCCCGCCCCCCCCGACTCCCAAACAATCCGGGGGTCCGCACGTTCGAGTCCGTGCGATGGGGGGGCATGTCTACGCATTTTAGGGGCAGCACTAGTGTGTTCCTAGCTCACTGCTATCATTGTAGCGGGCGTCGTTGCCCTTTGCTTCGGTCATCCCAGACTCTGTCTCCGGCAACAAAGCGCAGGCCTGAGAGTGGTGCAGTAGGCTGCAACGGCGGGATGTGCTCTGGGAAAAGAACGAATACAGAAGTCTGGATGGGCGTCGAACCATGAAAGTGCATTTGTTTAGCATCGTTGTCATTGGTGGAATGAATCCAACGATCCACCACCCCTCATGGTATCGCCTCGTGGAATTGCTTTCAGATGACGAAGTCGAAGCCATAACGACGGGCGCGGAACCCGTGGTCGTGACTCCCCAGTTCTCCCGTTTCGCGGGTCCCGACTTTGAATTGATTTGCAGACAAGACCGATGGGAAATACAGACGAAGAATGAACTATGGCAGCAGCGAAGTTGTGCGATTGCAGGCCAAGTCTTCGACCACCTGCTCAAGCACACAATGGTTTCGGCATTGGGATTGAATTTCCATTTTACCGGCGACGTTGAGGGAGCTTTGGATGCGCTAGTAGGCGCTGCAAGCGCGCTTCCTTTCTGAAGGATAAGGGATACAACCGAGGCACGCTTCACCTTTGTGCGGCGCCGAACTGACTCCTCGACCTGTAGAACGAACCTAAGTTCCCAGGGGAATACCGTCACACTTGCATTCAACTATCACTATGATTTGCCAAAGCCTGAAGAGGACGGGACAGAATTCATAGACATCACGTCTATAATTCAGAAAGCGTTTGGCAACGACCGGACCGATGCGGAATCCGTATCGTCTAAAGTTGTGGAGGGCCTGCAGTCATGGCAGTGATTATTCCAGAGATTTCACGCGGAATCAGTCATCGCGACACGGGCACAGGTGTTGGATACGAGAGTTTGACGGAGAGTCCACGTGACCTAAGTGTCCCAGACCTCGTTGAATCGCTGCCACCCTTCGACAATCACGACGTGATTCGCTATGAACAGCTTCGGCAGGCAGCATGGAAGATTCAACTCAAGAACCAACTTGACCGTCTCCTGAGATTGGAAGCGAATTGGGACGGATTTGCTGGACACCCAATCAGCCGAGAAATCATAGCCTCTGCCAAGACGCTGATTTCGTCGCTTCCCCGCATTCCTGAATGCGCTCACGTTGCTCCGATATCTAGCGGCCGGCTTCAGATTGAATGGCATCGAGGAAACCGTTCAATTGAACTAGAGTTCGAGTCGCCGAATTCAATCTGTTTTCTCAAGTGCGATGACGACGACGCGCTATCGGTGGAGGACACGATTTCCGCGTCCGACGTAGAAGCAGTGACAGGCCTTCTCGATTGGTTCAACAATGGCGTCGCTTCCTGCGCCTAGTGGTCCGAAGCTCGATGCCAAGGAAGACTTGCTTCGCCCTGCGCTGATTCCGGAGCAATGGCTTGAGGCCGAACAACGTCCTTTTTCTGCGCTCTTCAAAGACTCTGTTTTTTCCGTCGATGTTGCTTCCCGCACAACGCCGGCGTTGACGGCCGCCCGCTTTCGCGAAGTGATTGCGATGATCGTATTCAATTGCGGGATCGCAATCGACCTCGGCTTTGACCCGCGAGACGAGCTGGATCCAGAAGTCCCGGACAATTTGGCACATGCTCACGTGTACAATCCTAAGAACGGTCAGAAGGCAAGGGCGCGAGAACTAGCTCGGCATCACTGCCGTCGAATGGAATTCTAACCGGTGACTTCCGCGAAACGGCTTGTATCTTGATTCGATCCAGTGCGCACCGCGGGCTTCCCCTATGCCAGATAGGTGTGCTATCGTTGCCTTGGTGGAATGCTTCGAATTGCAGGTCCCCGCATTCCGCTTATGCTGAGCTTTTTGGCTTAGCGTTCTTGGCACTTTCGGCCCAGGACGCAGCCCGCTGTGCTGGATCAACTACCAGCCCGTTGCCTGGAAAGAACTCCCTTGCGGGAGAAACTCATTCCGCGGAATCCGATTCGACAGTGTGCCGCACCGTCTGGACCGCTCGCGGAGGTCTTAACGCGAGCTTATTTGTATTCTGGTTACCTTTTGGGTCGGGACAAGTCACCGGCACAACCAAACCTGCCAGCGGACTGGTCGACGTCAACGGCAACGGCTTCTCGAGCCTGGTGAGTTCCTCCAGGGCCGCCGCGGAATCGCCCTGGGAGTCAGCGCGCGGCGGCCCGCTGGGGATCTGGCGCCGCACCGACTGGTATCGAAATGATCAAACCCGCGGTCCGATCCTCGGTGGACTTGCGGTCCGGCACGTGGCACTTCAGGCAGTCGTTGGACAGGGTGATGGCGGCCGCGCGGCGATAGACGCCGTCTTCAACCTGCTCATGCGATCCGCGTCCCGCCTTCAGCGCCCGCACCACGTCCTGCTCGAACTGGCTCTTCGCCTTGTGGTCGGTGTTCATCGCCTGGCCATCCACCGCCAGCCAGCGCAGCTTGACGTTCCGCTCGCGCTCCAGCTCGGAAAAAATCTCGCGAAAGATGGCTGCCGGCAGCGGCAGTCCTTCGTCCTCGCGGTAATACCGGTTGTGGATCACGTGCAGCGACCTGTGGATCGCGTCGTGCAGAACTTCGGCCTCTCGCCGAGCTTCCGGGACGTCGCGGATTGCTTCGGGCGGCGCCGCGCTCTGTCCCTCGCTCGACGCGGCCGGTTCCGCGGCCAGCGCTCGATCCTGGCACCAGCCCACGCCCAACGCGCAGCCCAGGCCCAACGCACATCCCAGGCAGGCCCACAAACAGGCCCGGATAATCAGCTCGCGTCGCATCGGCTGGAAACTCCCTGGAGCGGTGACTCGCCATGAACCAGACGTAATTCTACACAATGACATGCATATTGCAACCGCCCTGGGACGCGCGGACGGGCGACTTGCTGCCGGCAGTCGCGGAGTCTTCCAGTGGAAGCCACGGAAGGGGCCCGTGGTGGATTCGGACGACCACCGTGGTGTACGATATGTGGGGTCAGCCTCCCGTCAATTCCTGGCACCCGCGGAGAGATGTCATGCTGCTGCAGCGACTCGCGCCACTCGTGGCGCTGCTGGTCCTCGACGGTGCGCTGGCGGCGCGCGCCGATCAGCCGGCACGGATCGACGAGGCGAAGTTCGAGCAGCTCCAGGCGCTGGTGCGGCGCCAGCCTGGGGAGTCTCGCTGGATGGAGATCCGCTGGTATCCCAGCGTCTGGGAAGCGCGACGCCAAGCGGCCGCGGAAGGCAAGCCGATCTTTCTGATGGCTGGCAGCGGCGGCGCGCCGGCCGCCGGCTGCTGAACGGCTGGACGCGGAGTGACCCGGGGGGTCACGTTCTGGAACGACGAGACGATCGAATTGATCAACACCCGCTTCATCGCGGCCGCCGTGCCGACCTGGACCTGTCGGGTTCCAGGTCCCGAAGGCGAGTTTCTTCGCGGCGCGGGAATCGACAAGCATTGGGTGACTTCGAGCGGCTATATGAGCTGCGTCTCGGCCAGCGGCAGGCTGCTCGGACGCCAGCCCTGCGCCGAGGTGCTGGAAGCGTTCGCCGAGTTGCCGGAGTCGGAACGCGCGCCCGGAGCGATCCAGGTGCCCGAACTGAAACCCGAGGAGGCCGTAATTCCCCGCCCGCCGGCGGGCGGGCTGGTGCTGCGAGTGCACGCCCGGTTCTTGCACCGGGAGCCTGGCGGCGAACTGCGCCGAGCGACCACCGCCGACTTTCCGTTGATGCGCGACGAACCACGCATCCAGGAATCGTGGCAACTGTTCCTGCAACCGAACACGGAATTCATGTGGTTGACCCGCGAGGAGTGGCAGTCGCTGGTGCCGAGCCAGCCGGTCAAGGGAAATCAACTGAACGTCGATGCACGGATCGTCGAACGGATGGCCCGCTTCCACCTCACGCCGCAGCGCGCGACGACCAGCGAGGGAGGGATTGTCGATCGGCGGTCGGTCAAGACGGCCCGCGCGGTGCTGATCGTGGATGACGTGTCCCCGAGCCGGATTCGCCTGGAACTGGCGGGCCACGTCCACTGGGGCAGTGAATTCGACGAGTCCCAAGCGACGTCGCCCAACGGACCGCTGGCCCAGGGTTTCGAAACTCCGCTGTTCGGGCGGCTGGAGTACGATCGGACGAAGAAGATGCTGACGCGCTTCGACATCGTCGCGCCGGGCGACGTCTGGGGACGCTGGGGAGATGCCAACGGGAAGAGCATGTACGTCGAACGGCCGGGCCGAGCGCCGTTCGGTTTTGCCTTGGAATTGGCTTGGGGCGACTCGCCGACCGACCGGATTCCGCCCGGCGGGAACGGGCGCTATGTCGAGAACACGGGATACTTCGCCGCCCAAGAGGGCCCCGGTCCGCGGAAACCCTAACGGCGCCGAACCCTGCTGGCTGGCGGCG
>JAGFJK010000329.1 GCA_024102795.1 Pirellulaceae bacterium | reverse complement strand
TTGATGGAGCGATTGTCCTCAATCGCTTCCAGCGTAACATTGCGACTTGCGCCCAAGAACCCGATTGAGGACAATCGGGCTACACTGTTGGTGGAGCGATTGTCCCCAATCGCTCCCGGCTTAACGTTGCGGCTTGCGCCGAAGAACCCGATTGAGGACAATCGGGCTACACTGTTGATGGAGCGATTGTCCCCAATCGCTCCCGGCTTAACGTTGCGGCTTGCGCCGAAGAACCCGATTGAGGACAATCGGGCTACACTGTTGGTGGAGCGATTGTCTTCAATCGCACGCGGCTTAACGTTGCGGCTTGCGCCGAAGAACCCGATTGAGGACAATCGGGCTACACTGTTGATGGAGCGATTGTCCGCAATCGCTTCCAGCGTAACGTTGCGGCTTGCGCCGAAGAACCCGATTGTGGACAATCGGGCTACACTGTTGATGGAGCGATTGTCCGCAATCGCTCCCGGCGTAACGTTGCGGCTTGCGCCGAAGAACCCGATTGAGGACAATCGGGCTCCACTGTTGGTGGAGCGATTGTCTTCAATCGCACGCGGCTTAACGTTGCGGCTTGCGCCGAAGAACCCGATTGAGGACAATCGGGCTACACTGTTGTGTGGAGCGATTGTCCCCAATCGCTCCCGGCGTAACGTTGCGGCTTGCGCCGGCCGGCGCGCGAATGAAGCCAGAGCCGCGGCCCTACAGGCTTCGCAGGAACTCCAGCAGCGCGCGGGCGGCGCCGCATCCACCGTTGTTGCAGCCGGCGATCAGCCTACAGGCTTCGCAGGAACTCCAGCAGCGCGCGGGCGTCGTCCGGATCGAGTGAGCGGCCGGCCGGATGCCGCAGCTCCAGGATCACCTGTTCCAGGCTGGTGGCCAGGCCGTCATGCAGCAGCAGGTCACGCTGGCCGACGCCCAGCAACGAAGGCGGATTGAAGCGACGGGCACCCAGCCGATCGGTCAACCGCACGTCATAAACTCCCGCCGACGTGTAAGTGGGCGGTCGATGGCATTGCTGGCATCCTTCGCGCTGGAACACCTGCCGCCCCAGTTCGACCTCCGCGGACTTCACGGGCCGCGGCGGCGGTGGCGGCTCGAGCGTGTGCAAGTACGCCACCAGGTCCCGCACCTGGTCCGCGGACAACTCAGCGCCATGCATCGTCGAACGGACCGACTTCTGAATCTGGTCCTCAAGCGACTCCGAGCTGCCGTTCCAGGCCCACGGCCCCGCGCGTCCAGTTCCCAGCAGCGACAAGATCCGCTTGGGCGCACCATAGCCGCCGTCGCCCAGTGTGTCCGACAGCCGCTCGATCGTGTGGCCCTCCGAGTGGCAACTGTGGCAGCTCATCCAGCGATCGTGCGACAGCCTGGCATCAAAAAACAGCCGCTCGCCGCGCTGGCTGGCCGTCAACTCCGGCGCGGGACCCAGCGAGATCGTGCGCACCACCTGCCCCTCGCCAAGATCGATCACCGATACCGAGTCGTCCAGATGATTGGCCGCCAGCAGCAGGTCGCCCACCACGCACAGAGCGACCGGCCGGCTCCCCACCGCGACACTCTGCGCATAGGATCCGCCCGTCACCGACACCTCGCCCACTCCCGACAAGGCGACGGCCAGCCGGCCTTGGTGATCGAGCCACACCGGACCGGGGTCCCCCGCCGCTCGACCCACCTGCCCCAGCCGCTCAATCCAGGCGTCCCGCAACGGGTCGCCCTCGCCCCGCAACAACGATTCCACGGGCACTCCGTGCAAGGCATTGGTCATCAGGATGCCCCAGTGCACGTCGTCCCGATCGGTCCAGGCCGACGAGTCCAACGACTGGTGCGTGAGGTACAACGTGCGGCCGTCGCCGCTGAGCGCCAGCCCTCGCAGATTGTGGGCGTCGAGCTGCCGCACCCGTTCGACCCGCTCCGCCGCCACATCCACCACGGCCAGGCGACCGCCAAACGCATCGGCCACCAGCAGCCGCCGCTCGTCCGGCAGCCAGAGCAGCTCGCGCGGCGGAAAATCCAGTGCCAGCTCCGACCGGCCCAGCGTCCGCTCCCACGACTCGTCCATCCGCAGCACGGTCAGGCGGCGCGACCAGAGCGAACTGACCAACACGCGCCGCCCCTCGGGCCACACCGCCGCTCGCACGGGATACGCGGGCAGATCCGCTACCTGAACGACCTGCAAGCCGCCGCCGCCGCGCGTCACCGCCAGCAGGCGATGGCCGGCTTCGTCCAGCACCCAGGCGTCCGCTCGGCCAGGGTGCGGCACCAGATGACTGATGCGCCCGGCCACCGGGTGCTCTGACACAACTTGCCCGGCCCGCACATCGAGTACCGACAGTGTGCCGCTGTGCTGGTTCGCCACCAGCACCACGTCGCCCGCTGGCACCAGGGCCACGGGCCGCCGCACGTGCGACGGCAATTCGCCGGCTGCGATTGCCGCGTCCGCGGACGCCTGGGCACAAAGCAAACCCGCGATCAACGTCCAGCAAACCATCGGCACACTCTCCTGTCGCGTCCGGGACCTCACGCCGTCCGGGATTATAACAGGTGGTGAGAGGCCGCCGCAGGCGTTCATTTGATCGGCCCAGGGTGGTGTATTCCCGGCGCACAGGAGGGTTGGCGTTGGTAAACGTTACACCGAGCGAAGAAACAGCGGGCTGACGCCCGCCGCTCGCCAGAGAAACAGCGGGCTGACGCCCGCCGCTCGCCAACCCCGCCGCTCGCCAAGACCGCCGCTCGCCAGGCTCAGCGAATCACTTCGGACGGCAAGTCGGGCGACGGGCGCAGGCGCCAATGCACGCTGGGCGAAAGCTCCCGTTCCAATCGGACCTGGCCCATCGCGTCCACGGCCAGGTAGCTCAGATCGAAGCCGCCAGCCGTCTCGCCCAACAACTGGATGTACCAGGCATCGTAGCCCTCGAACCGCCCGGCGTACCGCACCAGCCACTTCACCTCTTCGGCATCGCGGTCGTCGGTCATCATCAGCTCGCCCGTGGCCGGATTGACCGCCAGAAACTGGCCGTTGAAGCGGCTGTCGCCCCGGCTGACCAGCATGTGCGAACGGTAGCCGCGATGCTTGCCCACGGCGCGGATTTCCCAGTAGGTGCCCGCTTCCGACTGGCTGCTGGTCTTGCTGATCGCCGGCAGACCAGTCTCTCCCTCCAGGGCCAGATAGCCGCGGACGGAGCCCGCCAGGTTGAAGCAGGTCTTGGTGCGGACCATTTCGGTCGCCTGCCCCGAAATCGCCAGGCCGCTCGCCAGCAAAGCCAATCCCCCGGCCAGAACCCCCAATCGTCGTCCGCTCATCGTGTGGCTCCCCATGAAGAAATTACCAGTAAATCTGCGCGTTTTATGCAGACTCTACTGTATTTCGAGCT
>JAGFJK010000287.1 GCA_024102795.1 Pirellulaceae bacterium | reverse complement strand
CGGCGGGCGTAAGCCCGCTGTTTCTCCCGCGGCCGAAACGGCGAAACGACCTCTGAGGACATCTCGCGAAGCTGGGTAGCTTGCTCCTCCCAACTCTCAACCTAGTTCGCGCAGTTGCCGTGGCTTGACAAAACGTCCCCAGAGGTCGTTTTCGTTTTACGGCTGCATGGGCAACCGCAGCGTAACTCGTTTGCCGCCGCGCAGCAGCGTTACGTTGACCTGTTCGCCCGGTTTATGCGCGGTCGCTCCCAGGGCCAGCAGGTCGGCCTCGCGCGGCAGGTCCGAGCGGCCATCGAACTCCACAATCACGTCCCCTTGCTGGAAGCCTGCTCGCTTGGCGGCGGCGTGAGCGCCATACTGCCCGACGTGTTTGACTCGCAGGGCCATGGAACCGTCCGGCAGATTCAACTCCCGGCGGGCTTCGTCCGGCAAGGTTTCCAGCACCAAACCACCTGTGACCATCCGCCGCAGTCCCCAGGTGCTGGCCCGCCACGAGATATCATCTTGCCGGCGCCAGCCAGTGGGCAGGGACAGTGTGAGCTGGCTAGTTTGATCGCCACGCCGCACTTCGGCCACCAGTTCCGCGCCGGAGGGGCTGGCCGAGTGGAGAACCCACTGAACGTCGGCGATCGATAGCAGCGGCTGTCCGGCCAGTTGCAGAATCTCGTCGCCCGGCTGGAAGCCCGCCAGCGCTGCCCGCGACGAGGGTTCGACCGCTTTGACCGTGGCGCGGTCTTCGGGATCCAATGTCAGGCCGATCGATTTGGGGTGGGGGTACGGGAACAGGACCGTATCGGGAATCGGCTTCCCCTGGGACCGGTAGAAGTCCCTCTGCGCGTCGCCGATCTGGTGGCAATGAATGCAGCTCTGCACGACGTTACCCGTGAAATTCAGGGTTGTGGCATATTTGCCTTGGAGAGCGGGGTATTTTTCCGGTGAGCTGAATTCGAGGGCCGGGCCGCGCTTGGCGGCCAGCGCCTCCTTGTACCGGGGGAAGTTGGCGTGCAGGGCCAGAGCGCCCTCCAGCGCCTTCGCCAGGCCCGGCAGGGACACATCGGCCGACCATTCGGTGCGGTGCGATCGAGTGCCGAAGCGGCCGTAGATCGTGCCGTCGGCGTTCAGCAGAAAGGCGGCGAACGATTGGTCGGTGTCGAACTGGAACGTATTCAGGTCCAGACCGTTGGTGGACACCTGCCGCACGCAGACAAATTTTTCCAGCAGGGGGCGGATGATCGGGTCCTGGTCCACGAGATCATCATCCAGCTTGACGCATTCCTCGCACGGGATGCAGCGCAGGACGACCAGGATTGGCTTGCCAGTCCGGCGCGCTTCGGCGAACGCCCGCGGCAGATCGTTGTAGATCCAGAAGCCCTCGGCCTCGACCTTCTCCCGATCCGCGCGGACCTTCTGTTCGCGCGTCTGACCTTGCGCGAGTGCCAGGTTGGGGGCCAGCAACAACAGGCAGAACAGGCAGCGTGCGAGCATGGGGGCCTCCGGGAACGAGCACCAAATGCGGGGTGGAACGCCAAATGGTCGTGATGGAAGGCCATGCTATCAGGTGCTCCGGGTGCCTGCCAGCTCGAGCGCGGCCGGCGAAGCGCGGCAAGGGCCCCGCGAACCTGAACGGGGGCGGTTGGGTCCAGTAGCAGGTGACGTTCCGCGCGGCGAGCCGCCGGGCCACGGTGCGACCTTGCGGTCCGGTGCCGAGCTAACCGGCCATCTCGTCAAAGGGGTGACGGGTCTTTGCCAGGGTGATGATTTCGTTTAGAATCCAGCCTCGCCTGGGGAGCCCAGCCCTGTGGAGCGGTCGGCGGCTGCCGTGCCGGTGTCTGCTCCGCCGCCGGACGCCGCCAGCGTGTATCAGCTTCGGGGTGTAGCGCAGCCTGGTTAGCGCGTTTGACTGGGGGTCAAAAGGTCGTAGGTTCGAATCCTATCACCCCGACTCAACTGGATTGAAGGCCGTTCGGCGAGAATGTCGAACGGCTTTCTCTTTTCTGTGACTAGAGTTACGTCGTCCAGGGTACGGTTCAAAGCTGCTTCCCGCAGCGTAAGAAGAAGAGAATCGGAGACGCGATTCTCGTATCCTGTAATCGCCGGGCTAGGCCAAGTCGCCTTTCGAGATGTCTCGTCGCGAATGCAATACGGCGAGTATGAAAACGCGGTCCGCAGCGGGTTCATAGCGGTGAATCACGCGATACGGATTCATCAGGACTTGGCGATAATGGGAGTCCGGAAACTCGGGAACTGCGTGCCCCGACTCAGGAAAGTTGATCAAACGATCGACAGCCTTCATGATTCTGTCCGCAGTGATTGCCGCGTAACGCGGCGAATCGTCCGCGATGAATTCAAAGACCCGACGGACGTCCGCAAGCGCTGGCTCCGTCCAGATCACTTCCGCCATGACTCGACCTGACGCTTGGCCTCGGCCTGAGAGCAAGTGCGTCCCTCGCCGATTGCGCGTTCCGCCGCTTCGACTTTGGCTCGAACATAGAGCTCCTCGATGAGTTGCTCTGCATCGATCTCGTCAGGAAATCGCTGAACCAATTCGAGTACATCGTGCTTTTTCATCTGTCGCTCACACGGCGCGGAGTGGGAAAACGACTACTGAAAATTGTAACGCACCGGATCGAGCCCGACGAGGGCCCCTCCCATTGGGCAGTGACCGACTCGTCCAACGCGCCGTCTTTACTCCGACCGTCGCGCAAGTTGAGCCGCCGTTTGAAGATAACCGGCCGGCGGCACCGGATAGGCTCGGACGAAGCGATCGGGCGAGAAAAGGTGTCCGGTACCTTTATGGGGATCTAGGCAGAGTTTCTGGCTGGCCTCGTGAAGAGAACGCTGCTTACAAGCTGCGGCGTTCGACTGTTATGGTGCCCCAGGCCTCGTTATGACCTTACGCCTTCAGCTTTAGCGGTAACTGACACCTGCTCTGGTGAAAAACCTTGTCTGAGCGCGCGAATCGCCTGAATCCCCGCAATGTGCTACGGCCGCTGCTTCACCAGAGTGGAAAGTCGACTGATTAGGCCAAGGTCTGCGGTCTTGCGGTCATGCGTAAAGCTGTCTGAGACGTTCATGTCCAATCGGTCCCGCCGCACTCTCCCCTCAATCTCCAGGTACATTCCATCGCTGGTGCGAGACCCCTTCTGGAGCCAGAACTCCGTCCTACTTCCCTTGTATCTGACGTCGTCACTGCCTTTCGCGACGGCCTTGCCATTGACCTCGAACTCCCACGAGTAGCGCCGGTCAATCTCGAACTCTTGCTTGCGTTGCTCGGCTCGCAACGGCCCATCGCTAATACGCAGCGTGCCGCCGAGCACTTTGAACTCGGCCGCCCGTGAGTCCTGCGCTTATCACATACTTGCGAGGCAAGTAAGGATGCAGTAAGTCAAGCATCGAAGCCGGTACATCAGGCAACTCCAGGTTACGGGCCGAGGGCCGAGCGAAAACTCAATTTGACACACGCTCACAGACGACTCAAGCGCAAAGTTGCATATTCACAGCAGGCATGCGGGTTGCTCCGCCGGGGAGTTTGGCTCCACTCCCGCGGAAGGGTAACGCTCGGTTGAGGGCGAGGAACTCGGCATTCGACGGCGAGTTTGTGATCTGGTAGCCACAACGTCGCGTCGGACGCCGGAGTGTCACTGGGCGCCAGAAACAGGACCAGTGTTTGGTGTTCCTCGTCGCCGGCGATGCTGGCGCCGATGAATGGCGAGCGGCGCGGGCGCCGGACGACGAGAACGCCGAGCGCGAGATAAGGCAATTCGTGTGGTACAACCGCCCCACCAGCACGGGCTCAGTGGTGAAGCAGATCGGCGAGTGCTACCACCTGAACCGGCTCCGCTCCGACAAACTGCACCTGTGCGAAGAGGACGCCGACCACTGGAAGACCTGGGTCCATCAGCGACTCGCCACGCCGCTCAACCAGCCGGGAGCCATGACGCTGTTCCGCACGACGCCGGTCGAGCACCTGACGCTCGCCAAGCAGCTGACGTCCGAGGTCAAGACCGAGGAGTTCGGGGGAAACTCTTGCTCAGACGCGGTTCGTTGTCAAAAGGTTGGCTCTTCCGGAGAATCTGTGGGTGAAGTCGCCAGGGGGCACGATCGCCGGTCAGCCATTCCCTCACATGCTCTTCCACCGCACGCACCCAGCTACGCCCGCTTTCGGTGGCTGTTTCCTGACGGGCAGAGTCGCCGTCGTGCGTCGGACAATCCGATCCTGGACATGTCGATGTCCGAGTACGTGCGGATTCTGTTGTGGGTAGTGGCACAGACCGTGGCGGCACAAGCGGCACCGGATTCGGACTCGTCGGCGCTGGTGCAACATTTGAGGACCTACGGGCTGGACGCCGACCGCTGGACCGCGGCGGTGGACAACTTTGACGAGTGGTTCGGCCGAGCGGTCGGCTCGATTGAGCGGTTGCGGGAACTGCTGGGCCGCAGCGGGGACCGCTGGGTCAAGGGAATGCGAAACGGCCGAGCGACATTCGGCTGACCGGGCGTCAAGGACCTGCGCCGGCGGGCGTGAGCACGGTCAGCGAGCTTGATCGTCACCCTCACACGCCAGCCGCTGGAGCACGTCACCCTTCATTGGACCAGCCTCCCGCGAACCCGCAATATCGAGCGGCCCGCCGAGCGTGCAAGGATGCCGCGTCTCGAAGCTGGCTGACGCGGCCCTTCGCGCCCGTCGACCATCGCTTTCCATCACTTTTGGCCGAACTACGCCTCGCCGGCCCTTTCTTTCTCCTCTCCGCCGGACCACCCGCCCACCACTCCATCCACTGGCCCCGCCGCCCAGCCGTTCAAATTCTGGGTGTCTGACCTTTCTCCGACTTTGCCTCATAGATCAACACCCGATCGCCTGGCTGCATGCCGGCCGCGACGGATTGAGTGCCCTCCTTCAGATAGACGTGGCGCTGCACAGGATCGGCGACGTCTTTCAGAGGAGGCCAGTGCGTTGTGAGCCAGTACTTCATTGCTCCACCCTGTACACCTTCATCACCTCGTCCCCCAGGTGGTTGATCACCTTCACGGCGATCCGGCCGGATGGGGGCTTGTCGAAGGGACGGGAGAGGTCGCTGTTCAGCGTGGACCAGGCATCCTCGTTGATTTCGGCTTTCAGGGTAGTCTTGAGGGACTTGTAGGGGTCGCCGGCGCCCAGGAAGTAGGCGTGGCGGACGAAGAAGCTCTCCTCGTTGTAATCGGTGTCGATGAACCAGCAGGCGATGCCCTCGGCCGAGTCGCTGCGGACCTCGCCGGTCTGGGGATGGAAGACGTCCACGCCCCGGATGCGGACCTGGATCTGATGGGGCTCGGCGCCGTCGCCCTCGGCCGGCAGGATCTCGATGTCGGGCTGTGCGTGAGCAAGCTTTCTGATGGTTTTTCCGCCCGTCCGGAGCGAGCTTGCTGAGGGACCGAAAAAAATCCCCTCGAAGAGCCTGATCGGTTGATCGAGGTCTCCGAGGGGTGTACTCCATAGG
>JAGFJK010000491.1 GCA_024102795.1 Pirellulaceae bacterium | reverse complement strand
CCGCTCGCCGTGCCGCTCGCCGTGCCGCTCGCCGCCCCCCTCGCCGGAGGCGCGGTGGCTGCCGATCAGTTCCGCGGCGCCTTGCTCCAGAAGCTGCTCGGCCACGCCCAGCCCCAAGGCTCGCGCTGCCTCGCGCGACGCCTCGTCCCTTTCCGCTCCTTCCGCCGGCATCCGCACCTCGACCGCGCTTTCGCCGAAGAGCCGCCTCTGGCCGTCCGCACTCAAGACGGCCGCCGTCAGTCGCAAGCCGCCCGCCTCCACCCTGGCCCAAGCTCCCACAGGTGCCAGGCACCCTCCTCGCAAGGCCGCCAGCAAGGCTCGTTCAGCCAACACCGCCGCGTGCGACGGCGGATCGTCCAGCAATCCGACGGCGGTCCGAGCCGCCTGGTCGTCCTGCCGCGTTTCCAGCCCCAAGGCGCCCTGACCGACCGCCGGAAGCATCTGGCTGGGTGCGATCACGTGTCCGATCCGCTCCGACCAGCCCAGCCGCCGCAACCCCGCCTCCGCCAGAATGATCGCGTCGTACTGCCCTTCGTCCAGCTTGCGCAGCCGAGTGTCCACGTTGCCTCGCAGATCCAGCACGCGCAGGTCGGGCCGAACGTGTAGCAGTTGTGCCCGCCGCCGCGTGCTGCCCGTGCCCACTCGAGCTCCTTCCGCCAATGTTTCCAGACGGGCCGCATCCCGACTGACCAGCACGTCCCCCACGGCTTCCCTGGGCGGGACCGCCGACAGGCTCAGCCCAGGCACCGCTTCCGTCGGCAAGTCCTTCAAGCTGTGCACGGCCAAATCCACCTCGCCCGCCAGCAACGCCCGCTGGATCTCCTTGGTGAACACGCCTTGCAATCCCAGCGTGCCGATCGAACCTTGCTGCTGGTCCCCCTCGGTGCTGATCAAGACCAGTTCGGTCGCCACGCCATGAGAGGCCAGTTGCGCGGCGACCCAGCGGGCCTGCCACTGGGCCAGCGCGCTGCCGCGAGTACCCAGGCGAAGCGTCAATCCGGCGGTTGGTGCCATGCTGCGGTATGGTCCTGCGGAATCGAGTTACCCTGTGACGCTGCTCATCCATTCCCGACGCCGCGGCCGACGACCGCCACCGCGACGCGGGCCGCTCCCGCCCGGCGAAGCACGCGAGCCACCTCGCTGGCCGTGGCCCCGGTGGTCATCACGTCGTCCACCACCAGCACGCGGGCCCGTGCGATGTCGTAGCCTGGCGTCAGACCAAAGGCCGAGCGGACATTATCGAACCGTTCCGCTGGCGTCAGCAGGCCCTGTTTGCGGGTCCGCCGGCGGCAGACCACCAGGTCGCTCAGCAACGGCACCCGCAAGGCGCCGGACACTGCCGCGGCCAACACTTCCGCCGAATTCAATCCCCGCCGGACCCGCCGCCACCAGTGCATCGGCACGGGCACGACGCAATCGACGGGCGGCAACTCACCTGAGCTGCCTGCCTTGCGACCCAACAAGGTGCCCGCCGCATACGCCAACTGCTCCTGCTCGGCTTGCTTCATTCGCCGGACAGCCAGCCGCAACGTTCCCTGGTAAATCCCCAAGGTGGTCGCGCAGTCGAAATAATACTGCCTGCGCTGGCAGCGAGGACAGCGGCCGCCCGGACAAGTTACCACGGTGGGCGATGCACATCGCGGGCACAAGGGGCCCGGCAGCCGGCAGAACGCCAGCTCGCATTCACCGCACAGCAGGGGAGCGGGCGAGTTTTCCGGCAGGTCGCACCCGCAATACGCGCACGCGGGCGGAAACACCAGTTCCATCAAGCGCCAGGCCGCTTGACGAGCCGCCTCGGCTACCGGCGGCACGATCCAGGGCACCAGCGCTGCGGGAGTTTTCCTGGCCATGAATGCCCACCAACTGACGGACGACGGGGCCCGCCGCCAACGGAAAACGCGCTGGCCGGACCGCTTGACGAACCCGTTCCAATCGCCCTATTGTACCGGGTTCGTTCCACTCGTCGCGGGCAGCAGGGGGAGTACCGGTCATGTCCACCGCGTTTCGCTTGAGCCAACGAGCGGCCTGGGCCGAGGGTCAGCCGATCAGCGATCTGATGGCGCAAGCCCTGGCCAATCCTGACTTGATATCCCTGGCGGCCGGCTTTGTCGACCAGGAAACCCTGCCCGTCGACGCCACTCGCCAGGCAGTCGACGCCTTGCTGACCGATCCGCCAGACGCTCAGGCCGCACTGCAGTACGGGACCACTCCGGGGTACCTCCCCCTGCGCGAAGCGCTGCTGGACCGGTTCCTGGCGTCCAACCCGGTACCGCACCCCGTGTCCACGCGACAGGTGGTCGTCACGGCCGGCAGCAACCAGCTTCTGCACCTGGTGGCCGAAACCTTGCTCAACCCAGGCGACATCGTGCTCTGTGCCGCTCCGACCTACCTGGTTTTCCTGGGCACGCTGAACAACCTGGGCGCTCGCAGCCTGGGCGTGACCTCCGACCAGCAAGGGATGATTCCCGAGGCTCTGGAAGACACACTGCAGGGCTTGGAGAAGACGGGCGACCTGGCGCGTGTCAAGGCGATCTACCTGGTACCGTACTTCGACAATCCCAGCGGCGCGACCATGACGGCTCAGCGGCGGGCGGAGGTGGTACGGCTGGCTAAACGCTGGTCGCGCGGGCACCGGATCCACGTGATTTCGGACTGCGCCTACCGCGAGCTGAAGTACACGGGCGACGATGAGCCGAGCGTCCGCTGCTTTGACGAGGAAGGAGACACCGTCATCGTGGCGGGGACATTTTCCAAGTCATTCTCGCCGGGAATCCGCGTAGGCTGGGGGATTCTGCCGGAGGACCTGGTGGATCCGGTCTGCAACCAGAAGGGCAACATCGACTTCGGTTCGCCCAATTTCAGCCAGCATCTGATGGCCAAGGTGCTGGAACTGGGACTGTTCGAACCTCACGTCGAGCGGTTGCGCGTCGAGTATCACCGCAAGCTGCGGTGCATGCTCGAGGCGGCGGACGAGTTTCTGGGTCCGTTGTCGGGCGTTCACTGGGCGGCCCCCTCTGGAGGGCTGTATGTCTGGGTTCATTTGCCCGAATCGGTGCGGACGGGGCCCCAGGGCCGATTGTTCGATGTTGCCATCGGCGAAGGGGTTTTGTACGTTCCCGGGCAGTTCTGCTACCCGCGTGAAGGGGAGCCGGTGCGGGCCAACACGATGCGGTTGAGTTTCGGCGTGCAATCGTGCCCGCGGATCCGCGCCGGCCTCGAGTCGCTGGCCCGCGCGATCGCCATCGTGCAGCGTGGGGAGTCGTAAGCGGAACAGAGGTTGATCGGCTGGCGAGAGGCGGGGCGCGAGCCTTCCGAGCCGCCAGGGGAAATGGAGTTCCGCGATGCCCATCCTGCACCGCTACGTGCTGCGGTTATTCATCAAGGTGCTGCTGGTGGCGTTTATCAGCCTGACGGGGCTGTTTATCGTCATCGACGCCTTTAACAACCTGGAAGAGTTCCTGACGTACAGCAAGACGCAGGGCTGGTACGTGCTGGTCGATTACTATGGTCCGCGGGTGCTGACGTTTTTCGATCGGATCAGCGGCATGCTGGGCATGATGGCCACCATGTTCGCCATCACATCGATGCAGCGGAGCAACGAGACGACGGCGGTGATGGCGGGCGGGATTTCGCAACTGCGGCTGGTCAAGCCGCTCGTGGCCGGCGTGCTGGCGGTCAGCCTGCTGGCGGCGGCCAACCGGGAGTTTCTGATCCCGCGGTTCCGCGAGAAACTGGCGCGCAACGCCCAGGATTGGCTGGGCGACACGGCCCGCACGCTGCATCCCCGCTACGACCACCAGACGCGGATTCTGATCAGTGGCCGGCACACGTTTGCGGCGGAGCGGCGGATCAGCTTTCCCAAGCTGCGCTTGCCCGAGTCGCTGGCCCAGTTCGGTCGGCACCTGGCGGCCGAGAGCGCGACATACCGCGACGCCGATGGTGATCGGCCGGCCGGATATTTGTTGGATGGCGTCGAGCAACCGGCAAATCTTGCCGAGCTGCCGTCGGCGGCGCTGGAGGGACGTCCGACGATTCTCACGCCTCGGGACACCGCCTGGCTGCAGCCAGGACAATGCTTTGTGGCCAGTGATCTGACGTTCGAACAACTGGCCGCCGGGAATTCGTGGCGGCAGTATTCCTCGCTCGGCCAATTGATCGCCGGGCTGCAGAATCCCAGCCTGGACTTTGGAGCCGAGGTTCGCGTGACGGTGCATGCGCGGTTGATCCAGCCGCTGCTGGACCTGACGCTGCTGTTTCTGGGGCTGCCGTTGGCGCTGACCCGCGAATCCCGCAACATCTTTGTCACGGCCGGGCTGTCCATGGCGATCGTGGCCACGTTTTCGCTGGTCACGATCGCCTGTCATGCGCTGGGCAGCAGCGGCTATCTGCTCAGTCCCGCGCTGGCCGCCTGGACGCCGCTGATCATCTTCGTCCCCGCGGCCTACGGTCTGTGTCATCCCTTGTGGGCCGTGCCCCCCGGCCGCTCGTCGCCTGTTGCACCGCAAAACTAGCGGGAAATCCGACTGATTAGGGTATCTATCCCGCTGGCGGCCGTCCTTTCCAGTTGCCCAGACTCTGGCGAAACGTCCCGCCGCGCCACGTGCCGGGGGCGAACTTCGACCGGCCGGGGTTCGAAGTCGTTGAAAATTCGGCGGCGGAAGTCTAGGCTTAGAGTCAAGCGGCGGTTCCCAGCCGGGTGCCGCTCGCCAAGAACCCTCCCCCCCAAGGCACTTCTTGGTTTGCCGACAGGCCGCCCTGTGTCCCACCTTTCCCAGTGAGCCATGCCATGTCCAATTCTCAGTCGGGATCCGCCCTCGCTGCCGGTCGCTGGTTCGTCCCCTGCCGTTCCTGGCCAGCACTGCGGGGTCTGGCATGCCTCGGGTCGGGCGTGGCGTTCTTCCTGATGGTCGCCTTGATGCTCAGCGGGGCGGTGGCCGCTCAGGACGCGGCAACGGCGGCCGCCAGCGACGACGCACAGGCCGCGAAGCCCGATGAAGCCGCGAAGCCCGATCAGCCGGCTGCAAAGCCCGAAGAGTCCGCGGCGAAGCCCGAAGATGCCGCGAAGCCCGAACCGGCCGCCGAGGGGACGGCGAAGCCCGAACCGGCCGCGGGCGATTCGGACAGTCCGGAGACGGCCGCCGACGGAACTCGAGCCGGGCATTCGTACCACGGCGAGGCGTTTAACGAGGGGCCCCGTCAGCGGGCCTACCTGATGGATGGGATGCCGCAGATCAACTTTCCGATTACGACCAATGCGCCGGAGGCGGCCAGATTCTTCGAACAGGGCGTCGGCCAGTTGCACGGCTTCTGGTATTTCGAGGCGGAGCGATCGTTCCGCCAGGCGGCCGCGCTGGACCCCGAATGCGCGATGACCTACTGGGGCATGGCGATGGCCAACACGAACAACGAGAAGCGGGCCAAGTCGTTCATCGCCGAGGCGGTCAAGCGGAAGGGGCAGGCGGGCGAGCGGGAGAAAATGTACATCGACGCGCTGGACGCCTACTATCGCGCCGGCAATGACAAAAAGAAGGAGCGGGCGGAGGCCTACGTCAAGGCGCTGGAAGACATCCTGCTGAAGTTTCCGGAAGACAACGAGGCCAAGGCGTTTCTGGCCCTGCAGATCTGGATGAACCGCAACGCGGGCATCCCGATCAACAGCAACCTGGCCTTGGACGCGCTGCTGGAACAGGTGTTCCAGGTGCAGCCGATGCACCCGGCGCATCACTATCGGATTCACTTGTGGGATTATCCGCGGCCCGAGAAGGCGCTTGCTTCATCGGCCGTCTGCGGGCAGACGTCGCCGGGTATCGCCCACATGTGGCACATGCCCGGACATATCTACTCGCGGTTGAAGCGGTACGACGACGCCTGCTGGCAGCAGGAGGCCTCGGCCCGCGTGGACCATGCGCACATGATGCGCGATCGCGTGCTGCCGGACCAGATTCATAATTTTGCCCACAACAACGAGTGGTTGATCCGCAACTTGAATTTCGTGGGTCGCGTTGGCGACGCGGTGGATCTGGCCAAGAACATGACCGAGCTGCCGAGGCATCCGAAGTACAACATGCTCAGCGGCCGCGGCAGCAGCAACTATGGCCGCCAGCGGCTGTTCGAAACGCTGTCGCGATACGAGCTGTGGGAGCAGATGATCCAGCTTTGCCACAGCCCGTACCTGGAACCGACCGATGACCCGAAGGAGCAGGTCAATCGCTGGCGGCACCTGGGTCGGGCTTACTTCCGCCAGGGCGACCTCGTCGGGGGCCAGCAGGTGCTGGCGGAGCTGCGTCCGTGGCTGGAGGAGCGCCGCGGGCAACGCGAGCAGGCGGTGGCCGCGGCTCGCGACAAGGCCCGCACCGAATCGCTCGACCAGGCCGCCCTGGACAAGGTGGCCGCGGAAGCTCGCGAGAAGGCCCAGGCCGAAGGACTGGACGAAGCACGGATTGAGCAGGCGGTGACGGCGGCCCGCGAGCAGGCGACCGAGGAGCAGTTGAAGCCGCACCAGAAGAAGATCGACAAGGCCGGCGAGGACGCTGGACGCCCGTTGGACAACGATCTGCGGCTGGCCGAGCGGGCCGTCTGGGAGCTCGAGGGGCTGGAAAAGCTGGCGGCGGGCGACGCCAAGGCGGCGCTCGAGCTGCTCAACAAGGCCGGCGGTGTGGAACCGATGTTCCTGGCGCTGGTCCAGTCGCAGGCCGGCGAGTTGGACGAGGCGTTGAAAGCCGCGGAGAAGCAGGTCAAATCGCACCCCAAGGAAGTGCATCCGCTGGCTTGCCAGGTCGACCTGCTGTGGCGGGCCGGCAAGCAGGAACAGGCCCAGCAGGCGATGGGCCGGCTGCGCGAAATGTCGGCGTCGATCGACATGAACTCGCCCGTGTTCCAGCGGCTGGAACCGGTGGCCGCGGCGCTGGGCTGTACCGGCGATTGGCGGATCGAACAGGTCGTGGCCGCCGATACGGGACAGCGGCCGTCGCTGGACGACCTGGGGCCGTTCCGCTGGCAGCCGTCAGCCGCCCCGGAATGGACGCTCAAGGACTCGCGCGGCGAGACCGTTTCGTCCAAGCAGTTCGCCGGCCGGCCGGTCGTGGTCATTTTCTACTTGGGCTTTGGCTGCCTGCACTGCGTCGAACAACTGCACGCCTTCGCGCCGAAGATGTCCGAGTTCGAGCAGCAGGGCATCGGCCTGGTGGGGATCGGCAGCGACGACCTGGCCGGTCTGCAGAAGTCGCTGGAGGAATACGGCCGGGACAAGATGCCGATTCCGCTGATGGCCGATCCCGAGCTGCACGTCTTCAAGCAGTTTCGCGTCTTCGACGACTTCGAGAACCAGCCGCTGCACGCCACGTTCCTGATCGACGGGGAGGGGCGAATCCGCTGGCAGGACGTGAGCTACGAGCCGTTCATGGACGTGGACTTCGTGCTGAAGGAGTCGCGCCGCCTGCTCGACCAGGACAAGCTTGCCTCGTCGCCCGCGGGTGGCTAGGATGGCGGAGTTAGGTTTCCTTCTGTCCTTGTGACTTGCAACTCGACTGAAAGGGACGCTGAGGATATGGCGACAAGAATTCACGGCGATCAGCCGCGGGCCGCGCAACAGCCAGCAGCCGGCAGTCAGGCCAACGTCGGTTCCCAGGCCGCGGCCGCTCCGCCCGACGTCCAGCCGCTGCCGGAAGTTCTGGAGCGGATTCGTCACGACAGCCGGCGGGACAGCCGCCAGTACCTGGACGAATCGGCGGTTCCGTTCGGGGGCGAGTAGCCGGAAATCGTTGGCATTGCACGGGCACGTGTGGCGACCAAACAACCAGTTTTTGAACGGTTGGTGGGCCTGGAAACCGAGTATGCGATCCGGTACCAGGAGTGCCAGACCGCGCCCGGGGTGCGGCCCACCAGGTTCGAACTGTACCAGCGGCTGATTCACGCCCTGCGGCGCAAGTTGCCCGTCGTCCCCGCTCGCCATTTCAAGGACGGCGTCTTCACGGCGACCGGCGGCGCGGTCTGGTTCGAGACTGAACGACCGGCGGCTGGCAGCGGCCTGATCGAAGGCGCGACGCCCGAATGCCGCGGCCCGCGCGAGGTGTTGCGTTACCAGCGGGCCCAGGATCGGCTGGTGTCCGAGGCGGCGGCCGAGGCCGACGCGGCGGTCCCGTTCACACTGCTCAAGAACGACCGCGACGCCTTCGACAACGTCTATGGGGCCCAGGAAAACTATGAAGTGACCCTGGCCAGCGGCTGGCGACTGGGCGTGTGGCGCGCCGGCATGCTGCTGCTGATTCCGCTGGCCCTGCTGACCTGGATCGGTTTCCTGCTGCTGACCGGGTTGATGGTCGTGTACCTGATTCTGGCCGGCATGTTCTACGTGTTGCTGCAGCCGCTGCTGCGGCAGCCGCAGCGTCTGGCGCTCGCATTGTTCGGCGAAGACTTCGTTCACGGCCGCGACATGGGCTGCATCACGCCGCGCTGGCTGGAAAGCGTCGTGCAGGTGGTGACGCGCGTGTTGACCGTGCCGCTGGCCGTGGGCCTGTGGGGGCTGGCCTGGTGCTGCGCCTTCGTGCCTCAACGGCGCGACATGCTGGCCTTTCTCATCAGCCGGGCACTGTTGTCCGGCGCGGGAATGGTCGACCGCCAGGGGCAGTTTCTGCTGGCGGACAAGGCGCCGGCCATGAACTGCGTGCTGGGGTACGGCGGGTTGTTCGGCGACCGGCCGATCCTGACGCTGGGCCACTTCTTCAAGGCGTTGAGCGCCGACGCCTGGTTTTCGCCGACCGAGTTTCGCGACGTGATGCGGCCCCGGCAACGCCTCCAGATCGGCCTGGGCGATTCGAACATGGCGGAAGTGGCCGAGTACCTGCGGGTCGGAACCACGCTGCTGGTCCTGGACGCGCTCGAAGCGGGAGCCCTGAACGGGGCGCCCCGCCTGCGGCGTCCATTGGCGGCGTTGCAGACGATCTGCCGCGACACGACGTTGACGGCCCAGTTGCGGCTGGTCGATGGCACGCGGATGACCGCTCTGGACCTGCAGCGCACGTACCTGGATGCCTGCCGCCGGTATCTGAACCAGCAGAGCGACGTGCCACATGACGCCTGGCACGTGCTGCGGCTGTGGGACGAGACGCTGGAACAACTGGAGGAGGCCGCGGCCGATCCGCGGTCCGGCGCGGCGCTGCTGGGACGCATCGATTGGGTCACCAAGCGGTACCTGCTGCAACAGGCCGGCGAATCGGCTGACTGGGCCAGCCGCAAGAAGATCGACATCCGCTACCACGAGCTGTCGTCGGAAGGCTACTACCAGTTGCTGGCCGACAACGGCTTGACTTCGACGATCGTCGACGATGAGGAGATCGAGCGTTCGCTGCGGCTGCCCCCGGCCAACACGCCGGCGACCATGCGTGGACACTACATTCGCGAGTTCAGTCAAGGCGACCAGGCACTGGCGGTCAACTGGAAAACGGTGCTCATCGGCCAGGGACGCCACGCTCGCCTGATCCGGCTGTCCGACTATCGCCCGCCCGATGGTCCGGGCGGTCGGCGGCATGCCAAGGCGTGACGGCTCGCCGGGCCGGCGCTTGCCTGGCGCGCGCCTGGCGAAGGGATCTCCGCCGAGATTTCACGTCCGCATTCTAAGCCAGCAGCCAGCGAGCCAGCGTGAAATAGATGAGCAGCGTCACCATGTCCGTGGAGGCCAGGGCCACGGGACCGGCGGCCACATGCGGCTCGCGATCAAAAAAGCGGATCAGGTTCGGCATCGATACGCCGATGACCGCGGCGCAGGTCACGCCGCCCGCGATGCCGCCCAGCAAGCACAGCACCACGCGCAGCTCGCCCAGCCACAGCAACGCGACAACCGCCACCGCCACGCCGCTGGCGACTCCCAGGAACAGGCCCGTCATAAACTCGGCCCGCAGCTTCCGAGCGATTTCCGGCAGCGTGGGCTGCTTCCCTCGCAACACCTGCAACGCCAAGCTGACCGATTGGATGCTGACGCTTTCGGCCAGCGCCAGCACGACCGGGATGAACAGGGCCAGGGCGACGGCCTTCTGGAGTTCCGCCTTGAACACTCCCGACAGGAATGCCGCCAGGATGCCGCCCGTGATGTTCGCCAGCAGCCACGGGAACCGGCTGCGGAAGGCGGCCACCGGCGACACTTGCTGCGCCTCGGTCAGGTGCACACCGATCAGTTGAAACAATTGGTCGTTGCCTTCCCGCCGGTCGAGGTCGGTCAACTCCTCCGTGTACAGTTCGACATCGACCACGCCCAGGATGCGACGTTCCTCATCGACCACCGGAAAGGCCAGCAGCCGGTGAAAGATGAAGAACTCGCACGCATCCAGGACGGTGGCCGTACTTGGAATGGTGATGACTTCCCGCACCATGATGTCGCCCAGCGGCTTGTCGGGCGGATTCAACAGCAGGCGGCGAGTGGGAACAACACCCTTCAAGCGGTTGTCGTCATCCACGACGTAGAAGTAGACGATCCGGCTGGCGGGCGGATTCTCTCTCATGCTGGCCAGTGCCTCGCCCACGGTCTGCTGGACGTGAAGCACGGCGATATCGGTCCGCATGTGCTGGGCCACCAGATCGTTCAGGCCGCGATCGGCCGGCATGGTGCTCATTCACAGAATTCCCGTGCGAGGGGGCGCGCATTCCAGAGTGTCCGATGATGATGGCCTTCCGGCCGATTCCGCACCCATGGTGCCAAATGCGGTCAGCCGTGGAAACTCCAACTTGCCGCCGGGCCGCTTTTCGAGTCTACTGGCAGTTGGAACATCTCTCCCGCTGCCGCCGATTCGCCTTCCCCCGCCGGCTTCCATCCCCGCCTTCCAATGTTTGGGAATACGTGCCGCGATGAACGGTCGCTTGCTGACGTTGTGGTGTGCCTGCTGCCTGGCTTGTCCCGTTGGGGCGGCCTTTCCAGTGGCTGGCCGCGCCGAGCAACCCGCGGCGACGGAAGCCGAGGCGTTTTTCGAAAACCAGGTCCGGCCGCTGCTGGCCAAACGCTGCTACGGCTGCCACGGGGCCGAGACGCAGGAAGGCGGCTTGCGGCTTGATTCGCGGCAGCATCTGCTGGCCGGCACCGAGGGGCGGCCGGTGGTGATCGCCGGGCAACCCGATCAAAGCCGGCTGATTGCCGCCGTCCGGCGGCAGGGCGAACTGCAAATGCCCCCGGACGATAGGCTGCCGGACGCGGAAGTTGACGCGCTGGTCGCCTGGGTGAAACTCGGCCTGCCCTGGCCCCAGTCGGACCGCGATCCACCGCCGGCCCTGTCGCGGGCGGAGCGGTACGAGCAGGACCGGTTGACTCACTGGGCCTACCAGCCGGTGCTGCGCCCGCCCGTGCCGGCGGACGATGCCGCTGGCTGGGCACAGACCCCGATCGATCGGTTCGTCCTGGCCGAACTGCGGGCCGAGGGGCTCACGCCCTCGGAGCCCGCCGAGCGGCGAGTGCTGATTCGCCGGGCCACCTTCGATCTGCTCGGACTACCGCCGACGCCCGACGAGGTGGAAGCGTTCGTGAACGATTCGTCGGCGGAGGCGTATGAGCGAGTGGTCGACAGGCTGCTCGCCTCGCCCCGCTACGGCGAGCGCTGGGGACGCCACTGGCTGGACGTGGCCCGGTATGCCGACACCAAGGGCTACGCCTTCGCTCAGGAACGCCGCTACCCTTACTCGTACACCTACCGCGACTACGTGATTCAGGCCTGGAACGCCGACCTGCCGTACGATCGTTTCCTGCTGGAGCAGTTGGCCGCGGACCTGCTGCCGCTCGAACCGAATTCGCCCCGCCTGGCCGCTCTGGGGTTCCTGACGGTGGGCCGGAAGTTCAACAACCGGCACGACGACATCGACGACCAGATCGACGTGGTTTGCCGAGGCCTGATGGGTTTGACCGTCTGTTGTGCTCGTTGCCACGACCACAAGTACGATGCGATCCCGACCGAGGATTACTATTCGCTGTACGGCGTGTTCGCCAGTTCACAGGAACCGGGCGACTTGCCGCTGATCGGCCGGCCGGAGGAAGTGGCGGGCTATGAAAAGTTCAAGCAGCGGCTGGACGAACTGCAGCGCGATCTGGACGCCAACCGGGCCGAGCGCCACGCGGCGCTGCTGGATGCCGCTCGCCGGCAGGTGGCCGAATACCTGGTGCGGGCCACTTCGGCGCGGCCGGAGGGCCTGCTGGAGAAGCTGCCGTTTCTTTCATTGAGCCGCGACGAGCTGAAGCCGAAACTGGTGCAGCGGTGGCGCGATTACCTGCGGCAGCAATTCCGCGACGATCATCCGCTGTGGGCTCCGCTGCATGTCACGGCCGGGCTGGACGACGCCCAGTTCGCGGCGACGGCGGCCGAGCGGCTGCGGGCCTGCCTGGAACGGCCCGAGGGAACCGGCGACGGGCAGTTGAATCCGCTGGTCAAACAGGCACTCGGCGGCGAGCTGCCGGCGACGCGAGCGGAATTGGCCAATCGCCTGGGGGCCTTGTTCGCCGCCACCTACAGCCAGTGGCGCGAGGCGGGCGGCAACGATGCTGCTCGCGAGCAACTTTCGCCCGCCAGCCGGCAGTTGCTGGAAGTGCTGCTGGCGGCTGGTTCGCCGACCGATGTGCCGCTGTCCGAGCTGGACGGGTACGTGACGCGGGCCGAACGCAACAAGCTCCGCGAACTGCAGAAGAAGATCGACGCCCACCAGGTGAATTCGGGCGGCGCTCCACCGCGGGCGATGATCGTCCGCGAGAACTCGCAGCCACACGATCCGCGGGTGTTCATACGCGGCAACCAGGGCCGTCCGGGCGATGCCGTGCCGCGGCAGTTCCTGTTCGTGCTCGCGGGTCCCGAACGCCAGCCGTTCACTCAGGGCAGCGGGCGGTTGGAGCTGGCCCAGGCGATCGCGTCGGAGCACAACCCGCTGACCCGCCGCGTGCTGGCCAATCGCATCTGGATGCACCACTTCGGCCAGCCGCTGGTCACCACGCCCAGCGATTTTGGTACGCGTTCGGAGCCGCCGCGCCACGCCGCGTTGCTGGATTACCTGGCCTGGTCGCTGGCGGCCGGCGACTGGTCGCTCAAGGCGCTGCACCGCGAGATCCTGCTCAGCAGCGTCTACCGCCAGGCCAGCTTGCCGCGGCCCGACTGCGAGGCGCGGGATCCGGAGAATCGACTTTTCTGGCGGATGAGTCCCCGGCGGCTGGAGTTCGAAGCCCTGCGCGACGCGCTGCTGGCGGTCGGCGACCAACTGGACACCGCCGTGGGAGGCCGGCCCGTGGAGCTGTTCGCCCCGCCGTTCTCGCGGCGGCGCTCCGTGTACGGCTTTATCGATCGCCAAGACCTGCCGAACCTGCTCCGCGTGTTCGACTTCGCCAGTCCCGATCAAAGCACCGCTCAGCGACCGCAGACCACGGTACCGCAGCAGGCGCTGTTCCTGATGAACTCGCCCGAAGTGCTCCAGCGGGCCAAGGCCCTGCTGGCCCGGCCCGACGTGGCCGGTCTGACCGATGACGACCAGCGGATCCAGCGGCTCTATCAGGTGCTGTATGGGCGGCCGGCGAGCGACGAGGAAGTGTCCGTGGGGCGGGAGTTTGTCCGCGCCGCGGGCGATGCGCCCGAACTATCTTCCTGGCAACAGTACGCTCAGTTGCTGCTGCTGAGCAACGAGTTTGTGTTTGTCGATTGAGACAACGAGCCCCGCATGAAGACATCATTCAATCCCGACGAACAAGATCGAACCGCGGCTGGCCCGGCCCTGACGCGCCGCGAACTGCTGTGCCGCTCCGGGATGGGTTTCGGCGCCCTGGGATTGGCCGGCCTGCTGGCCGATGGCGGCTGGTTGCCGGCGACGGCCCAGGCCGAGACGGGCTATCGCAATCCGCTGGCTCCCAAGCCGCCGCACTTCGCCGCCAAGGCCAAACGGGTGATCCACCTGTTCATGAACGGCGGGCCGTCGCACGTCGATACGTTCGACCCCAAGCCGGAGCTGGCCCGGCTGGCCGGACAGGACCTGCCGCGGCCGAACCTGAGGACCGAGCGAAAAACGGGAGCCGCGTTCCCGTCGCCGTTCAAATTCCAGAAGTACGGCCAGTCCGGCCTGGAAGTCAGCGAACTGTTTCAGCATACGGCCCGGCACGCCGACGAGCTGGCGGTGATCCGCAGCATGCAGGCCGACGTGCCGAATCATGAGCCGTCGCTGCTGTTGATGAACTGCGGCGAGTCGCGCCTGGTGCGACCCAGCATGGGTTCCTGGGTCACCTACGGCCTGGGCACCGAGAACCTGAATTTGCCGGGCTTCATCGCCATGTGCCCCGGCGGTTATCCGATCACCGAAACGCAGAACTGGCAGGCCGCGTTTCTGCCGGGCATCTACCAGGGCACGCACATCAACACGCAGCATACCAAGCTGGACAAGCTGGTGGCCAACGTGCGCAACCCGCATCTGGCGCCGGACGCTCAGCGCCGGCAGCTCGATACGTTGGCCCGGCTGAATCAACTGCACCGGGACCAGCGGGCCGGCGACGAGGCGCTGGAGGCCCGCATCCACTCATTCGAACTGGCGTACCGCATGCAGGGCGAGGCGGGCGAGGCGTTCGACGTCAGCCGCGAGCCGCGGCATGTGCTCGACGCCTACGGCCCCGGCGTCCAGGCCCGCCAGATCCTGATCGCGCGGCGGCTGATCGAACGCGGCGTCCGCTTCGTCCAGGTCTGGCACGGCGCGGGTCAGCCCTGGGACAACCACGATGACCTGGAACAGAACCACCGGAACCTGGCCGGCCAGTGCGACCGGGCAATCGGCGCCCTGCTGACCGATCTGAAACGCCTGGGGCTGCTGGAGGAAACGCTGGTGATCTGGGGCGGCGAGTTTGGCCGCACGCCGACGGTGGAGCTGCCGCAGGCCGGCGCCAACGCCGGCAAGATCAACGGCCGCGATCACAACCACTGGGGCTTCACCGTCTGGATGGCGGGCGGTGGAGTCAAGGGCGGGCAAGTCTACGGCGCGACCGACGAGTTTGGCTTTCAGGCGGTTGAGAATCCGGTGCACGTGCACGACCTGCACGCCACGATTCTGCACCTGCTGGGCTTCGATCACGAGCGGCTGACGTACCGCTACGCCGGACGCGATTTCCGCCTGACCGACGTCCACGGCCACGTGGTCCGGGAACTGATCGCGTAGGACGGGTCCGAAACCCGGTTCGCCCGTGGGACGGGTCCGAGACCCGTCATGCTTCCATCATCTTCGCGCTATCCGCCAAGGGAACCTGCATGCGAGTTCTGAGCAGCCACGACGTGCGTCTGGCCTTGCCGATGGCCGAGGCGATCGCCGCGATGAAACGGGCCTTCTTCGCCCTTTCGGCGGACCAGGCCACGATCCCCTTGCGGGCTCACCTGGACGTGCCGCGTTACGAGGGCGTGAGCCTGATCATGCCGGGGTACGTGGACGACGCCGAGCGGCCGGCGCTGGCCGTCAAAGTGGTTTCGCTGTTTGGCGGCAACCTGGCTCGCGGGTTGGCTCGCATCCAGGCCGCCGTGCTGGTGCTGGAGCCCGACACGGGGCGGCCCCTGGCGTTGCTGGAAGGCGCAACGCTAACCGCCATCCGGACCGGCGCGGCCTCGGGCGCCGCCACCGATCTGCTGGCCCGGACGGACTGCCGAGTGGCGGCCATCTTCGGCAGCGGCGTGCAGGCTCGCACGCAGCTCGAAGCCGTCTGCCACGTCCGTCAGCTCGAGACGATCTGGATTTACGCCCCGACGGCCGCGCACGTGGAGCGGATGATCCAGGAGGTCCGCGGGCAGGGACCAATCCCGGACGACGTGCGGCTCGCGGCCGATCCGCGGCAGGCGGTGGCCGACGCGGACATCATCTGCACGGCCACGACTTCCACGGAACCGGTGTTTGACGATGCCGACTTGAAGCCCGGCGCGCACATCAATGCCGTGGGTTCCTACCAGCCGCACGTGCGCGAGATTCCCGCCGCGACGGTGATTCGCGGGCTGGTGGTGGTCGACCATGTGCAGTCGGCGCTGGCCGAAACGGGCGACCTGATCCAGCCGATGCAAGCCGGCGTTTGGAGCCCCGGTCAGATTCACGCCGAACTGGGCGACGTCGTGCGGGGACTCCGGCCAGGCCGCTCGCACAACCAGCAGCTCACGCTGTTCAAATCCGTTGGCAATGCAGTGCAGGATGCCGTCGCGGCCCAGGCGGCGCTGCGGCGCGCCGCCGAGCTGAACCTGGGACAATCCGTGGCCTGGTGACATGTCGAAAACGATCCTCAATTTCTGGCTGGATTGCCTGCTGCTGGTCGTGTTTCTGACTCTGGTGTGGGTCAGCGTCATCCTGCGGTTTGTGTTTCCAGCCGCGACGGTGGCCGAGGGCTGGACGCTGTGGGGCTGGACGTACCTGCAGTGGTCTGGATTTCAGTTTGGCGTGTTGTGCGTGATGGTGCTGTGCGTGTTGCTGCACGTGATGCTGCACTGGAGCTGGGTCTGCGGCGTGGTCGTCACGCGGCTTCTGCCTCGAGGCGACAAGAAGGCCCGCGACGACGGCAGTTGGACGCTGTACGGCGTGGGCTTGCTGATCGTCTTGCTGAACCTGATGGGTCTGGCGATCGCCGCCGCGGCGCTGACGATCCGCAATCCGATCGGCTAACGGCGACCTTCGTGTGCGTCCAGGAGGGTCCCGAAGGGGTTCGGTGGCTGACGCGGCCATTTAGCTCCAACATGGGTACGGAAAAAAAGTAGCTTGATCGACGAACCCCATGACTCGATCAGAACTACCTTGTTCTTAGCAGATCGCGCTCCGCGTGATGAGCCTTTCGACCGCCGTCTGAACCCTTCGCCGTCAAAGGACATCAACGTCAAAGGTCAGACAAAGGTCAGACACCCATGATTTAAGCGGTTGGGCGGCGGGACCAGCGGTTGGAGTGGTGAGCGTGGCGGGGCTGACGATCAAGCTCGCCCATCGTCCTCACGCCTGCCGGCGCAGGTCATTGCCGCCCGGTCAGCCAGACGTCGCTCGGCAGTTCCGCATGCCCTTGACCCGGCGGTCCCCGCCGCGGCCCAGCAGTTCGCGCAGACGTTCGACCGAGCCGACCGCCCGGCTGAACCACTCGTCAAAGTTGTCCACCGCCGCGTTCCATCGGTCGGGGGCCAGCCTGTAGGTCCTGAAGTGTTGCACCAGCGCCGACGGCCTGGATGCGCGGTCCGGCGATGCGCCCGTTGAGCGATTGGGGACAATCGCTCCACGCCGTGACTGACTCCGGAAACTCTTGCGAGCTGCCAGCACCGGCGGATAGAATTCGTTGGGCATTCCACAGAAGGAGCCAACTCCCATGCTTCGATGCACCTGGCTGGCGACTCTTGTCTTGGCAGCGACCATAGCAGCGCAGCCTTTAGCGGGCGAAGAGGTCCTGTTTGAAGATCACTTTGACGGCGAGCTGTCGCCGAAGTGGCAGGCCGTTGGGCTGCAGCAGGACGACTACCGAATCCGAGACGGCGGATTGGAGATGCGGGTACAGCCAGGCAGGCGCACCCGTGACACGCCGATGCTCATGGTTCTGCTTCCCTTCACCACATCACAATCGGTAACGGCTTCGGTGGAGGTGACGCCCGTGGAACCATTCACCGAGCCGAACGAATCCGCCGGAGTCTTTCTGACGGATGCTGACAGCCGTGAATTCGGCGGTGAGAAGAGGAATCTGAACGGTCATCTTGTATTCTCGCCAGGAAGCCTGGAATTCATTGGGCAGGCGGGTGAGGAAGGAGATCCGCAGCAATATGCGCTGAAGTTCTGGCCTGCCAATGAGGTCTACGGTGCGCTGCGAATCATCGTCCGCGGGGACTACGGTTACTTCCAGGTGGGGCCATCGCGGACAGGGAAGTACTTGAACTTTTTCCACTCAGCACTCCGCAAGAACGAACCCGAACGGGGTTTCTGTCTGTCGGCGTCGGGCGGTCCTCCGGACCGAACGCATTGGGTGCGATTCGACAATTTCCGCGTCACTCGCCATTGAGACCTGCCGGGGCGTCCGCGCCAGCGGCGGATCGGGGCCGGCATCGAGGTGGACCACATGCCAGTAACGTTCTGGAACACCATGTCCGTCGAGAATCTCGCTCGCGCGCAGAGCTTTTATGAAGGGCTCGGCTTTGCCACTCGCCCGATGCCGGGAGGGGCGGGCGTGGTTGTCTGCCCCGATCCCAACTCCATGGTCTGCCTGTTCACGCATGCCGCGTTCCGCGCGATGATCCCTGGCGAGGTGTGTGACACTCGCCAGACGCAGGAGATCATTCAGAGCGTGTCGGCACCGAATCGCGAGGGCGTTGATTCGCTGATCGCCAAAGCGGTCGCCGCGGGTGGCCGCGCGCTCGGCGAGGCCCGGGAGGAGCCCTACGGTTACGTGGGCGGCTTCGCTGACCCCGACGGGCACGTCTGGGCCGTGTTGTGGCTCGCGCACGGCGGCGGTTGAGCTGCCGCGAGCCAATGGTTCAGAGGTCCCAATTGGCCAGGGAACCGACGGGTCGTGCCACCGACTGTGGGCCAGAACATGTCGCTGGCGCGTCATTCCTATCAGGCCACCAAGAAGACGGCCCCCATCGACGCGTGGCTGGCGGCCGTATTGTCCAGTGGCAGGAAGGAGCCTGGGGGCTCGTTCACGACCAGAATACGGCACTGGACTTCCACGCTTTTCGCTCGAGCGGCGGGGAGCGAGTGATCGTTGCCGCCGCCATGTGGCAAGAGGGTGCGTAACTGGCTAGAATCCGCTGTCGTCAGGGTGCGGTGTCCTTGCTGGCAAGTCTGCTCCACAACAACCGCGCGCCGAAGGTGTTTCCGCGCCGCGGCCGCTCAGGGGAAGGAGTTGGCAGATGGCTCGGTCCATGGTGCGACGATCGCGGCGTGGCCGCCAGCGGCGGCTACAGCTTGAACGGCTCGAAGTTCGGCTCCCTTTGGCCAGCAGTTTCACGAATCCGCTCAACAACGCCGACGTCAATGACGACGGCCTGGTGACGGCCGTGGACGCCCTGTCTGGAATCAATTACATCAACTCGCATCCGGGCGATCCGTCGTTGCCGGACACGGGACCGCCACCTTACCTGGATACGAACGGCAACGGTACCATCTCGCCGGTTGACGTGCTGGTTGTGATCAACCGCATCAACGGGGATGCCGCGTCGCCGGTGATCGACGCCTTTCTGACCCGCGACACGGCGGCCGGAGGCACGATCAACTCCGATGGCGTGACCTCGGACGCAACCATCGGGGGCAGTGTGTCCGACGGGACTGGAGTGCT
Source organism: Pirellulaceae bacterium (assembly GCA_024102795.1). Classification (GTDB taxonomy): domain Bacteria; phylum Planctomycetota; class Planctomycetia; order Pirellulales; family Pirellulaceae; genus JAGFJK01. The sequence goes on along the minus strand of JAGFJK010000491.1, from coordinate 21,381 downwards.
CAGCCTGCAGGCTCGGCTCGATGGCGGCTCACCGGTCGCGGTGCCCCACCAGCGCGACGGGTCGTTTGAACTGCGGACGCAGACGGTTTTTCCAGGCATCGGCGACGGGCCGCACAGCATTGAATTGCGGGCGCGCGATCCGCGCGGCAACGAGTCCACGTTCACGGTTTCGTTTACGCTGGACACGACGGCCCCCGACACGCCGGTCTTCGACTTGTCGAGCGACACGGATTCCGATCCGGACGGCGACGGTGTGACGAACTTCTCGATCGTGCGGATCGTCGGCGGCACCGCGCCCCAGATGCAGATCGACCTGCTGCAGACCGGAGACCGCACGACGTCCGATTTGAATGGCGATTTCCAGATCGAGAACGTCGACCTGGCGCTGGGTCCCAACACGCTGACCATCCGCGCCACGGATCCCGCGGGAAACGAGAGCCAGTCGGACTTGCTGGTGACCCGCGAGGAACGCGCCAACGTGCCGCCGGTGGTCGATCCGATCGGCGCGCTGACCACGATGCCCGGCCTGCGTCTGGAAGTGCCGCTCTCCGCCAGCGACGCGGACGGCGATCCGGTGACGTTCTCGATCGTGGCCGATGGCCCGTTTGTCAAGAGCACGTTGCGGGCCGACGGAGTGCTGGTATTCACGCCGACGCCCGCGCAGCTTGGCACGTTCCCCTTTACGGTGGTGGCCAGCGACGGGCGGAGCCAGGGGACGCGGCAAGCCTCGATCGAAGTGGTGGCGGACCCGATCACCACCACGCGGCTGTCGGGAACGATCCTGGACACGCTGCAGAATCCGCTGGAGGGCGTGCGCCTGGAAGTGGCGGGGGTCGTGGAGTTCAGCGACGCCAGCGGTGCCTTTCAGTTTGATTTCGGCCACGCGCCATTTCCGGGCGATACCTTGCTGATCGATCCGGCTGGAGTGCCGGGGTCCGAGGTGTTTCCGTTCATCGCCGAGAAGTTGCCCTTGCTGCTGGGCCACGAGGCGTTCGCGGGGATCAACAACCTGATCGAACGGCCGATCTTTCTGCCGGCGCTGGACCTGGCGAACGCCGTGACGATCGATCCGACCAGCGATGCGTTGGTCACGACGGCGATGATTCCCGGCACCGAATTGTTCGTCGCCGCGGGCACGCTGACCGATCGCGGCGGCTCGCCCTACAGCGGCCCGCTCAGCATCACCGAGGTGCCCGTCGATTTCACGCCGGCCGCTCTGCCGTTCAACACGGCGCCGGACCTGGTGATCACGATTCAGCCGGGCGACATGGTGTTCACGCAACCCGCGCCGGTCACGTTTCCCAATACGGCCGGTTGGCCGCCCGGCATGATGCTGGACCTGTTTTCGATCGATCCGGTGACGGGCGACTTCGCCGACGTGGGAGACATGCGAGTCAGCGCCGATGGGCTGTTGATCGAAACCATCAGCGGTGGCGTCCGCAACAGCAGTTGGCACTATACTCCCCCGCCCCCGCCTCCCCCGCCGCCCCCGGAAGACGACGACCATGACGAGGACGACGATTGCGAGATCTGCAAAGAGACCGAGGGCGCCTCATCCGACGTGGAATTGCATTCCGGCGCATTGCTTGAAACGCATGAACTCGTGACCTACCAATCGCAAGGTGTGTCGCGAGGCCTGACGCTGGCCTACAAGTCGACCCGCGCGAACCCGCAGCCCATCATTCATACCGGGCTGCTCAACACGCCCGCCGACTCGGACCAGTTGCTGGTGGTCGAGATGCGCATCGAGCGGGGCGAATTCAGCCAGCAGGTTCCCGGTTTCGATCCGGGGCCCGGCGGACGGCAGTTCGGCCTGGACGGGGGCGAACACTTCTGGCAACTGCCTCCCGGTGGCGGCGACGTCAAGGTGGCGCTGCAGGTCGATCTGAACAGCCAGCCATCGGGCCGGTACACGGCCGTGGTGGACGTCGGGTTGAAGCGTTTCAATGGCGAGGTGTTCGTCGGCTCCACGTCGCGCGTGCCGGAGGAGTTTCTGCTGGTCAACTCCAGCAGCAGTTCCCTGGGCGCCGGGTGGGGCATCGCCGGGCTGCAGCACCTGGTCGAGGAGCCCGATGGTTCGATCCTGCTCGTGGATGGCGACGGCAACCAGGTGCTGTTTCCGTTTGATGGGCAACTGTACCACACGCCCGCGGGAGATCGCAGCACGTTCGAGAAGCTGGGCGACAACACGTATCGCCGCACGACGCAGGAACAGGAGGTGCATGAGTTCGATACTCAGGGGCGGCTGGTGCGCACAACCGATCGCAACGGCAACTCGACCGAATACGCCTATACCGATGACCTCCTGACGTCGATCACCGATCCGGTGGGTCTGATCACCACGCTGGCGTATCAGAATGGTTTGCTTCAGTCGATCACCGACCCGGCCAGTCGCGTCACCTTGTTCGAGCATGACGCGGCCGGCAATCTGACCCGCATCACCGACCCGGACGGCAGCTTCCGCACGTTTTCCTACGACGCCCGGCATCGGATGACGTCCGAGGTGACGAAACGGGGTGATCTGGAACAGACGATCTACGGCTTTCACGGCCGGGTTGTCCGGGCGGTGCTGGCAGACGGCGCGGTCAAGCGCTACGCGACAGTTCAGCCGCAGGGCCTGGTTCCCGCCGAGCAGACCGTGGACCCGTTCCAGCCCGCGATGTCCACCGCGCTTCCGCAACCGCCGCGAGCCAGTGTGACGGACGGCGAAGGACGCGTGACCGAGTTCCTGCTGACCAAAGGGGGACAGCTAATCCAGCAGATCGATCCGGTGGGAGCCGGACCGCGCTGGGAACGCTTGCCAGGCGGCCAGGCCGGCAGTTTCGTGGACGCTCGCGGCAATGTCACCGTGTATGATCGCGACGCCCGGCTGAACATCGTCACCGCGCGCGACGCGATCGCGGGCAGCGGAGCGATGATCGGCCAGATCGACCGGCCCGGGGACCGGCACGTGCATGCGTTCCAGGGCCAGGCTGGCCAGTGGATCTTTGTCGACCGGATCGGCCCCGGTGGGAACCTGTTCTATGAGCTGATGGCTCCCTCCGGACAACTGGTGTTGGCCAACGTACGGGCGGACTCCGACCGGGGCCCGGTGGTCTTGACCGAAACGGGCGCTCACCAACTGATCCTGGGCGCCGGCAACTCGACGGGCCCCTACGACCTGCGACTCTACACGCCTTCTCGCGCCGCGAGTCCGCTGGCTTTCAACTCGGCAACCGCCGGGTCGATCGACGTGCCCGGCGAGCAGGACGTTTATCAGATCGAAGCCGCCGCGGGGCAACGGTTGTTCTACGATGGTCGAACTTCGGTGGGGGGTGATCTGCGCGTGTCGCTGCTGAGTCCGACCGGCGAGCCGCTGATCAACTTCGCGACGGCCGGCATTGATCATGGTTCCCTGGTGCTCCAGGAAACGGGCACTTATCAGTTGGTACTGCAAGGTTCCGGTGATGATACGGGCCAGTATGAGTTCGTTCTGTTCGAGGCGGGGCTGACCACGCTTCCGCTCGCCCTGAGCACGCCCATTGAAGGGTCCATCGCCTCGCCGGGCGACAGCCAGGTGTATCAGTTCGAGGGCCAAGTGGGCCAGCGGCTGATGTTCGACTCGCAGCAATCGCTTCCGGGAGACTTGCGAGCTTCCTTGATCGCCCCCGGCGGGATCCCGCTGTTCGAGGGCCGCAGCAGCGATGGCGACGTGGACGCCGTGACACTGGCCGAGACGGGCACCTATCGGTTGCTGCTGTTCGGCGCCGGTGACGACACGGGCGACTACCGCTTTCAATTGGCCGAGTCGACGATTTCCTCAACGCCCGTGACTCTGAGTACGGTCGTGTCGGGAACGATCGACGCGCCGGGTGCGGTCGACGAGCTGACTTTCACGGCGTCGGTGGGGCAAAGGGTTTTCGTGGACAGTCTGCTGAGCGATCCGGCGGCCGACCTGCGCTTCACCTTGCTGGCGCCCGACGGCGAACGGCTGTTGAATGCCGTCTCGTCGGACGGCAATCATGGCCCATTGACGCTGGATATGGCCGGCCAGTACCGGTTGCTTGTCGCTGGCGTGGGGGATGATACCGGACCGTACCAGTTTGAACTGGTGGAACCCGACGTGCGCGTCACTCCGCTGACGTTGGGCAGTCGCGTGACCGACTCGCTGGTCCATCCGGGCGACGTCCACACATTCACGTTCGCTGCCGCGGCCGGGCAGCGGATCTACTTCGACTCGCTGGTCAGTCTTCCGGAGGACCTGCGCGTGAGCGTGGTTGGGCCGACGGGGACCTTGCTGGCTCTGAACTTGTCCACCGACTCGGACTTTGGCCCGCTGGTCCTGAGCGAAACGGGTTCCTATTTGCTGCACATCCAGGCTGTCGGCGACACCGTCGGCGCGTACGACTTCCGTTTGTTGGAGACGGCCGCGAGTGCGCTGGCGTTGGCTGTTCCCGTCTCCGGCACGCTCGATCCGGGGCGCGGCGCCGTGGTCTTTCAGCACCAGGGCACGCAGGGACAGCGCCTGGCGCTGGACAGCATGCTGAGCGGCAACGGAAACTGGGGAATTGTTGGCCCCGGCGGCAACGCCATCATTCCTTTTCTGAACATGGCCAGCGACTTTGCCGTGACGCTGCCATCCGACGGGCCGTACGAACTGGTCCTGACGGGGTTCAGCATCGCGGGTCCGGTTCCTTTCATGTTTCAGGTGGATGACGTCAGCGACGCGCCGGTCGCGCCCGCGGGACTGGGAGTGATACAGGCTGGAATGATCGAACCTGGCGAGCAGGAGGTCTTTCAGTTCGACGCGCCGGCCGGCTTGCCCATCTATGTCGACATGCAGCGGCGCACCACAACGCTGAACTACACCCTGCGCGACCCGTTTGGCGCCTCACTGGCGTTCAACTCGGAACTGGATGACGTCGGGCCGCTGGTGCTCCCCTTCTCCGGCACGTACACGATCACGGTCGCGGGCGACAATGCCGGTTCGACCGGGGAGTTTCGTTTTCAAGTGCTGGGGCTCGGCGACGACTCGACGCCGATCGCCGGCAACATGCAGGTGGATCTGGAGGCGTTGGGTGCCGCGATCTTGCGGATTGACGCGGTCATTGGCGAGCAGATTTTCTACGATGGCCTGGAAAACGATTTCGACTCGGTGGCCGCCGTGCTGCTGAGCCCCTCGATGCGGTTCCTCACCACGCTGAACTCGGACTTCAGCGCGGGGCCCTTTCCCGTAACCGAGACGGGATCGTATTTTGTGCTGATTCGCAACGACACCACGGTCGCCCGCGATGCCCGTTTCCAGGTCGTCAAGCCGACCACGTCCATCACGGCCGCCCAGTTCGACCAGATGTTTGCTGGCGAGCTGTCCGTGCCCGGCGAGCGGGATGTGTATGCGTTCCAGGGGACCGTCGGCCAGCGCGTGTTCTTTGACACGGTGGACCCTGGAATCGACAGCATGTCGATCGAGCTGATTGCCCCCAGCGGCACGCGGGCCATTCCGTTGCATGACGAGGACCTGGATCGTGGTCCGCTGGCGCTCGAGGAGACCGGAACCTACCAGTTGCACTTCGTCGGCACCGGCGACGCGACTGGCGACTACGCCTTCGTGCTGCGCAGCGCGCTCCGCACGGTGGGTCCGCTGACGATCGACGGCGAAACCAGTGGCACGCTCGACTCGCCCGGCGAGAACGATGTATTCACCTTCGAAGGGACCGTGGGCCAGCGGCTGTACTTCGACGCCCTGGACAACGATCCCGACGGGCTGAACATTCAACTGCTGAGTCCCCTGGGCGCATCCACGAATCACGACGAGGACGTGAATCTGGGACCGATTGTCCTGGGCGAGACGGGCACGTACCAGTTGACCGTCTTCGGGTCCGGCGACGCGACGGGCGATTATCGCTTTCGACTGGGCAATGCGCCGCTGCAGCGAGCCGCCTTGGCGCTGGGCGCGCCCCTGACCGGTACCATCGACGTTCCCGGCGAAGTGGACCAGTTCACGTTCCAGGCCATGGCCGGACAGCGTTTGTTCTTCGATTCGCTGGTCAGCGACCCCGACGCGCTGGCCGTGGCTCTGCGGGATCCGCTGGGCCGCCTGCTGTTCAACGGGCACGACGAGGACGCGGACCTGGGACCGCTGCGGGTGGTCGAACCGGGCGAGTACAGCCTGTACATGTTCGGCTCGTTCGACGCCATCGGCGACTACTCGTTCCAACTGATCGATGCGCCGGTATCGATGGCATCCTTGGCGCTCAACGAGGTCACTTCCGGTGTGATCGCCGTGCCGGGCGAAGCCGACGTGTTCACGTTCCAGGGGGTCGCGGGCCACCGGCTGCTGTTCGATCCACGGCAAGTGCCGGCCGACGATCTGCGCGTGACGCTGGTGGCCCCCAGCGGCACCGTGCAACTTGGCGCGCTGGACGCCGACGCCGACCTGGGGCCGATCGTCCTGACCGAGGACGGCGTCTATCAGCTCACGTTGCACGGGGCGGGAGACGCGGTCGGCGGTTACGAATTCGTCTTGTTTGATCTGGATGCCGGCGGGGCGGCTGAGTTGACGCTGGACGCGCCGCTGAATGTCACGCTGAGTCCCGGTTCCAGCACGCAAGTGCTGGCGTTCGAGGGCCGGGCGGGCGAACGCTTGTTCCTCGACGCGCGCGGCGCGTCGGGACCGCTTTCCTGGCGGGTGCTGCGTTCCAACGGCGATCAGGTCGCGGTGGCGGGTGCCGCCGTGGACCTGACCGCGATCCTGCCGGCCGACGATCTCTATTTTCTGCGAATTTCCGGTAACAATTTCGCCGGCGACGTGACCTTTTCGTTCGCGGCCATCACCGTCGAGATGGCGCCCGTCGCCGTGTCGTTCGGAACGCTGATCGAGGGTTCGATTGACGAGCCGGGCGACGTGGATGTGTTCACGTTTACCGCCGCGGCTGGGCAACGCATCGCCTTTGATTCGCTGGGAGCCAACGTGCCGATCGACGTCCGAGTGACTCGGCCCAGCGGTGAGCTTCTGTTCGACAATACGGCCAACTTTGACACGGAGTTGAGCTGGCAGATCGAGACGGGTACCTACCGGATTGAAATCGACGCGGGCGACGATCAACTGGGCGATTATGCCTTCCGGCTGATCAACCACGAAGCGGCCGCGACCCTGGTCTTGAACCAGGTCGTGAACGCTCCGGTCGATGCCGGGGCGATCACGTCGCTGCGTTTCAACGGCTTCCAGGGCCAGCGGCTTCGTGTGACCGGCCTGGGCAGCGTGTTCGACGGCCGGTTGCAACTGTACGGCACGAATGGACTGCTGCTGCTGGATCGCAACCTGGCGTCCGCGGGCGAGGTTACGCTCGCGGCCAATGGCAGCTACGTGCTGGTGGTGGATATCGCCGCCGGCGCCGACCCGGGTGTGGCCAGCTTCCGCGTGGATGACATTTCCGACGCGCTGGTTCCATCCAGCGGTTTGCCGATCGAGCAGGCGGGCCTGATCGCCGCGGGCCAGCGGCAGGATTTCAACTTCAGCGCCTCGGCCGGCGAGCTGATCTTGTTCGATCAGCGGCTCAGCCTGGCGTCCGACCCCTTGACGGCCGAGATTCGCACGGCGGGCGGCGCGCTTCTGGTGGCGATGGACGCCAGCCAAGGAGACATTGGCCCGTTTCCGCTGCCGGCTTCGGGCGATTACACGCTGAGCGTGTTCGGGGACAACGCGGCCAGCACCGGCCCGTTCGCGTTCGGGTTGTTTGGCGAACAGGATGCGCAGACGATCACGGTCGACCAGCGCGTCGACGCCACGTTCAACTCGAACTTCGAAACGGATCTGTACCGCTTTCATGCCAACGCGGGCCAGTGGTTGTACCTGGATATGCTGCAGACGAACCTGGCTCAGCCGCTGCGAGTTCGAATGACATCTCCCAACGGCGCACAGCTTCTGGACTTGCCCAACAGCTTCCCCGGTTTTGGCCCTCTGGTCTTCGGCGAGACGGGAACGTATCTGCTGTCGATGGCCGGCCAGGGTGCTGCGGGCAACTACAGCTTCGAACTGCTGGATATCCTCGCGGCGCGCCCCCTGCCGATCGAACAGCAGGTGAACGAAGCCACGGCGGGCGGCGTCGAAGTGGATCTGTTCGTGTTGGACGGCACCGCGGGCCAGCGGTTGTTCTTTGACAGCATCTCCACGCAGACGTTTGGCCCGCGGTGGAGGATGTTCGGGCCGGGAAATCTGCTGCTGTTCGACGCCAACATCGCATCCGATCGCGAGGCTACCTTGCCGCTGGACGGAGTGTACACGCTGATCGTGGACGACCGCAGCCCGGCGGCTGACTCGTACAGTTTCCGCGTGCTGGAGCGGCAGACGATTGAAAGGGCTGTGACGCCGGAAGCCTTGATGACCAACGGCGGCGTCGGATTCACGTACGACCCCAACTTCAACCAGCCAGCCAACACGACGGACGAACTGGTACGGCAGACGCTGCGCCAGATCGATCCGAACAACGGAAACCTGTTGTCCCTGACGCGCGTCGTGGGAATGCCCGGTGGGCCCGACGACGTGGTCACCAGTTTCACCTACACGCTCGACGGGCTGGTGGATACCATCATCGACCCGCTGGGTCGCGTCACCGACCACGACTACGACGCCCGCGGCAACCGCATTGCCACCACGTACGCGGTGGGCACGCCCGTCGAGGGGACTCGCCTGTTCGAGTACGACAACGCGGGGAATCTGACGGCGGTGATCGACGAACTGGGCAACCGCACGCAAGTGGACTACGACGAACTGAATCGTCCCATCATGGTTACCGAGCCCGATCCGGATGGTCCCGGACCCGCCACGTCGCCGGTCACCCAGTTCACCTACGACGAGGCGGGCAATCTGCTGACGACGGTCGACGCGCGGGGCTCGACGACGCGGTTCGAGTACGACGCGCTTCACCGGCGGACCCGGGTCATCGATCATCGGAACCAGGAAACTCACCTGGTTTACGATCGGGTGGGCAACCTGATCAGCGTGACGGACCCGCTGCAGAACACGACGACGTACCGCTACGACGCGCGGAATCGGCCGATCGAGGTGCTGGACGCGGCGGGCGCACGAACACTGCTGGACTACGACCTGGACGACAATCTGATCCGCGTGACCGATGCGTCGGGGAATATCACGCGGTTCGAGTACGACGCGCGAAACCGCCTGACGGGAATCGTCAACGCGCTCGGCCAGGCGTCGGTCCAGACCTACGATGCCGTGGACAATCGGATCTCGCGGACCGATCGCCTGGGGCGGCAAACGCGCTTTGATTACGACGAGCTGAACCGGCTGATTACCGAGACGTGGGTCGGCGACGGCAATCTGCTGCAGTACACCTATGATCCCGTGGGCAACCTGCTCTCGGCCGCCGACAATTTCAGCTCCATCACCGTGGCCTACGACGATCGGGATCGGCCCACCATGGTGGATAACGCGGGAACGCCCCACGCTCCGCGCGTGGTGTTGACCTATGCCCATGACCTGGCCGGCAATCTGCTGTCGACAACCGACTCGGTGGACGGTCAGCAGGCGGCGGACACGTTGTACCAGTACGACGCGCTGAACCGCCTGACGCGCATCGTGCAATCGGCCGCCGGGCTGGCGCCCGTTTCCGACAAGCGGGTCGATTTCAGCTACAACGCCCTCAGCCAGTTCGACACGATCGCTCGCTATGCCGACCTGGCGGGGACGCAGGCAGTGGCGGACAGCGTGTTTCAATTCGACGACCTGAATCGGCTGACGTCGCTGACGCACGACAACGTGCCGGGCACGCTGGCGTTTTACAACTATACCTACGATCCGACCGGCCGCATCGCCTCGATCGAGGACGTGGACGGGTTGACGACCTACACGCTGGACGCCCTGGGCCAACTGCTCCAGGCCGACCGCGCGCCGGGAGCGTTGCCCGACGAGAGCTACGTCTATGATGCCACGGGAAATCGTGCGTCGTCGCACTTGCACGGCATGCAGTACGAGGTGGGAACCGGCAACCGGCTGGAATCCGACGGCGTGTTCGATTACACGTACGACGCCGAGGGTAATCTGCGGCAGCGCACCGAAGTGGCGACGGGCGCCAGTCGCGAGTTCACATGGGATCACCGCCATCGGCTCACCGAAGTCGTGGATCGCGACGCGCAAGGCACGCAGGAGCAGCGCGTGGAGTTTGTCTACGACGCGCTGAACCGGCGGATTGCCAAGACGGTGGCCGACGCGAACGGAGATACGGCGTGGCACTTTGCCTACGATCGGGATGAGTTGTTGCTGGAGTTTGTCGACGACGACGGGGTGGCCGGCGGCGGGGCGCCGCAACTGGCCAGGCGATACCTGCACGGCCCCGCCGTGGACCAGGTACTGGCCGACGAGGACGCGGCGGGCAATGTCCGCTGGCTGTTGTCCGATCATCTGGGGACGGTCCGCGACCTGGTGGACGAAAGCGGGCAGTTGGTCGATCATCTGACGTACGATTCCTACGGCAACCTGGTCGCTCAGACGGGATCGACCGAGCCGCGGCATCTCTACACGGGTCGCGAGTTTGACCGGGAACTGGGACTGCACTACTACCGGGCTCGTTACCTGGATTCAACGACCGGCCGGTTCTTGTCGGAAGATCCACTGGGGTTTGCTGCCGGGCAGATCAATCTGTTCGCGTACGTCGCCAACAATCCGCTGGACTTCCGCGATCCGACCGGTTTACAGGGCGGCTTCGGCGGCACGAATACGGGCGGCGGCGGCGGATTTGGCGGCACGAACACCGGCAGCGGTGGTTTCGGCGGCACAAATACGGGCAGCGGTGGCTTCGGCGGCACGAATACGGGAAGCGGTGGCTTCGGCGGCACGAATACCGGCAGCGGCGGATTTGGGCAGCAGATCGATGCTCCCAATCAGCGGTTCGGGCCATTTGGCGAGACGAACCAGACAACTCCACCGGGCAATAACGGGCAGGGGGGCAACGGCCAGCAGAACCCGCCGGGGCCGACACCGCCTCCGTCGCCTCCCTATCCTGCTCCGCCCGGTTCGCACTGGGAGCCTGTTTATGACTCGTGCGGCAAGTTCCTGTACTGGGCGCTGGTCTACAATAACTATATGGGTTACGGCTGTCCTTGCGGGCGATAGCTGCCTGCCAACACTCGCTACGCTCGGCGTGACGAGCCCCAGGTAGCCATCAGGTTCCGTCTACGCCGGCTCGTCGCCGACCACTTCACCCATTTCGGACACCGTCTTGTCCAGCGGCGGTTCGGGCAGGATATCGGCCCAGAACGCGTCCACGCCCGTATCGCCCAACAGGGTATCGGAGTCCGTGTCGGCGGCATGTCCGGAGGTGTTATCTAACGAGCTGCCGGACCAGGCGCTCAGCAAGGCCAGCAATGCGGCGTCGCTGGCCGCGTCCTGAGCGGTCGTGCCCGCGATCAGCAGGTCGTTGCCCGCTTCGCCTCGCAGATAGTCCGCGCCCAGGCCGCCAATCAGCAGGTCGTTATCCTGCCGGCCGAACAACTGATCGTCGCCGGCTCCGCCCAGCAGCAGATCGTCGCCATAACCGCCGCTCAGCGTGTCGTTCCCGTCGTCGCCGCGCAAGATGTCCGTCCCGCCGCCGCCATCCAATTGATCGTTGCCGCCACCTCCGCTCAGCACGTCGTCGCCATCGCCGCCGAACAAGCGATCCAGAGCGCCGCCTCCCCACAGTTGATCGGCGCCGTCGCGACCTGCCAGGTAGTCGTCTCCGTCCGTCAGGGCTTCGATCAACTGCCCGTTCACGTCGAACTGATTGCCGTCGCCGAACAGCCGGTTGTTGCCTTCGCCCCCCAGCACTCGATCGTGGCCGGGCCCGCCAACCAGGATGTCGTCGGCGTTGGCGCCGGTCAGGTAGTCATTCCCCTCCTCGCCATGGAACTCCACGGGAATCGGATTCAGTCCGGCATCCACCACATGACTGGCCACGCTGACCAGATCGTCGCCGTCTTGAGCGTAGACCAGCAGTTGGCCGAGCTGCTGCTCGCTGCCGACCAGCCCGAACTGCTGCGGCCAGGTCATGCTGGTGCCCGCCGTCAGGTTGTCGATCCGCAGCTTGACGCCGCCGGAGTTCCACGAGGTGAACGTGATCCGCTCGCGATCGTCGGTGGTGCGGACATACAGGTCGCCGATGCTGGCGTTGTCGATCTGTTCCGAGTTGTCGCATAGGTCGAGCGTTTCCATCTCCTGGAACGAGACGACCGACGTGCTGGCGCTGATGGCATAACCGCCAATCGTGTCGACAATCACCACGGGTGCCGCGCCGCTCATGTCCAGGTGCAGCGTGTCGCCCGGCAGGATGGGAGCCGACGGCAGACCGCCGTCCAGGCTTAGCGGCATGGTTGTCGCGGGAGCGACGAAGAACTGATCGTCGCCAGCCAATCCCAGCACGTGCAGTGGCTGCGTATCGCTGCCGCCGTAGTGTACGTTGAACTGATCCGACAGCGAACCGCCGAACATCCGCCGCTCGCCTGCGGTGGCGATCAAGTCCAGTTCGGCGTCGGTCAGGGCGAAGGCGGCGCTGGTGCCGTCAAAGCCGCTGCCCTTGACCGGGCCGGCGCTGCCCAACCCGATGGTCCGCGTGGCGTGGGTGCTGAACAGTTCGATGTGGCCAGTGGTGGCCGAGATGGGCTGCTGCACGAGCAAGTCGTCGGCTGCCAGGCGGATGGCTTCGGGGCCGGAATTCACGACGCCCGCCAGTCCATCGACAATGGTGATTGCCAGCAGATTGCCCGCCGAGTTGTCGACTCGCACCAGGCCCGAGGCCTGGTTCAGCGCGGCCAGTTGCGCCACGCTGGTATCCAGGGCGTCGGAAGAACCGGTGCCCGTAGCCGACCGCAGCGCGGCGCTGCTGGCCTGGATTTCCAGATGCGCGGCGCCGCCATCCAGGATGCCGCCGCTGAGGCTGGTGACCGTAACTTGCGCCGAGGTGACAAGGCCGCCCAGGAACACGTCGCCGTCGGCCGTTAGTCGTATGTCGCCGGTGCCGGCGTCGACCAGCGCGCCGTTGGACATCAGGATCGGGCCGCCGTTGCTGCCAGCCGCGTTGTCGGCCACGATGGTCACTGTGCCGCTGGCGGAGTCGATCAGCCCGGAGGCACTCATCTGGAAGGCATCTTCGGAGATCGCATCGACCGTGCCCGACTGGCTGATGATCGTGCCCAGAACGTGCAGACCGGGCGCGGCCGCGCTGCCATCTCCGGACAGCAAGATGTTGCCCGAACCCGCGGCCTCGACCAGCGCGCCGGCGCTGATCGCCACCCCGCGTCCAATGCCGGCCGGGGCGCCGACGCCCGTCAACTGGACATGGCCCGCGCCGGTGGAGCGCACCGTATTGCCGCCATCCAGCACGATGCCGCCGCTGCCGTTGCCCGTGCCGTCGCCGTTGCCGATGAGCTGAATGTTGCCATCGACGGAGCTGACCAGCGCGTTGCCGCCGCTGGCGAACACGATGCCGGGCGATTGCAGGCCGGCGGCCGGGCCAGCGGTGCCTTGAATGGAGATTGACGCGGACCCCGAGGCGGCGACCGTGCCGCCTTGGAAGAACACGCCTTGATGAAAGTCGGTGGCCGAGGGCCCGCCGAGCCCCGTGATCTGAATGGCGCCGTCGATGGTCGTAACGGCCGTGGAACCGCCCGTGATCTGCACGCCGCGGTTGGCTACGCCCCCCGTGCCGCCGGTCCCCTCGATGGTGATGGAGGCCGCGCCCGCGCCGGCGCCTGTGGAGTCCACCAGGCCGCCATTGATGAGCAGCACGCCGATCTGGTTATTGCCTGGCCCGCTGCCTCCCTGGCCTGTCATCCCGATCGGGCCGCTGGCGGAACGGACCGTCGAACTCTCCACCACGATGCCGTGGTTGGCGTTGTTGCCCTGGCCACCAGTGCCATCGATCGTAATGGTGGCGGTGCCCGTCGATTCCAGCCGGGCGCCGTTGATCAGGATCACGCCGTGGTGCAGGTTGCCGCTACCGGTGCCGCCATCGCCGGTGACCTGGATATCGCCGTCCTGCGACGTGACTTGGGCCGTATTGGCGATATCCACGCCATTGCTTGAACCGGTTCCGTTGCCGCCGATGCCGGTCAGCGTGATCGAGCCCGCGTTGGCTCCCGCGCCGGTGGATTGGACCACGGCGCCGGCATCGACCAGAACGCCGTGGTTCAAAGTGTTCGTGCCGCTGCCGCCGCCCGTGCCAATCAGCTCCAGATCCCCGTCGACGGTCGCCACGCGAGTGCCCGGGGCGAAGATTGTGACGCCGTTATTGCCAGTGCTTCCCCCGCCGCCCTGGCCTTGCAGGCGCACGGTGCCGGCGGTGGGACCGGTCGCGGTCGATTCGACGATCGCTCCGGCGTCCACCAGCACGCCCGGATTGACGACGCCCGTGCCACCGCCCCCCAGACCGACAATCGTAATCGCGCCGCCGGCCGAAGTGACCTCGGAGTTGGCGTTGATGATCATCACGCCCGCATTGCGGTCCGTGCCGGCTCCGCCGGTGCCATCGATCCCAATGGCGGCCGAACCATTCGAAACGATGCTCGAGGCGCCGTCCACTCGAACGCCCACCTGGAACGAACCGACTCCGTCGCCCGCAACGCCCAGCACGTCGAGATTGCCGTTGGTGGAGATCACCGACGAGCCGGCGGTCAGAAAGACGCCGTGGTTGCCGGCCGTGCCATCTCCACCCAGGCCAGTCAGCCCGATTGACCCCGTGCCGCTGGACACGATCGAAGAACCGCCATCCAGGAACACGCCGTGATGATCGCTGGTGCCCGCGTCGTCGCCGCCGCGCCCAATGACATTGATCGGGCCGCTGCCGGTCGAGTTGACGGTGGCCGACACCAGCCGCACGCCCACGAAGTTCCCCGTTGCCGTGCCGGCGGCGTTGTTCTCCAGCGAGATCCCGCCATCGACGGTGGAAATGCTGGAGCCTGGAGTCAGCACCAGCAGCACGTCGGCGTCCAGCGCGACGGAGCCGCTGCCGCTGGTTGCGAGCGGCGCGAAGTGAATGATCCGGTCGACCTGGGCCGTGAAGTCGCGGCCGGCACTCAGGCTGACCGGCCCATTGATATT
The DNA here is from genome assembly GCA_024102795.1 of Pirellulaceae bacterium. Taxonomy (GTDB): domain Bacteria; phylum Planctomycetota; class Planctomycetia; order Pirellulales; family Pirellulaceae; genus JAGFJK01. The sequence continues at coordinate 6,311 of JAGFJK010000491.1, read as the reverse complement.
CAGCAAGTCGCTGTCCGCTTGCCCGTCGATGCTGATGCTGGCCGGATAACTGGCGGCCAGGCTGTTCAACTGGATCAGGTCGGTGCCGCCGCCCGCATTGATCGCCAGCAGGTTGGCGGGATTGTCGAAGGTGGTCAACTCGCCGGCCGTCGACGTGACCGTGGTCTGGCCGCCGCCCGCGTCGGTGATGGTGATCGTCTCGCCGGTGCCGCCGTAGTTCAACTCCACATTCAGCGCGTCGATCGTGCTGCTGATCGGCTCCAGGCCGGTGTAAGTGATCGCCTGGGTGCCGTCGTAATCGATGGAACCGTCCGAGCTGTTCAAGTAGTGGAAGTCCAGGTTGCTGACCATGCCGCCCTGCAGGACCAGCGCGTCGCCCGTGGTTTCGCCGCCGGCGCCTCCGATAAATGAAATGCCACCGGCGGGCTGAAACAGACCGCCCGCCGGATTCTGGATGACCAGCAGGTCGTTGCCCGCCAGACCATGAAAGGTCAGGCTGCCAATGCCGCTGAACGGAACCGGCGTGCCGCCGTTCAGCGAGTACGTTCCGGCGTCCGGCCCCGTGGCCATGACGACCAGCGTGTCGTCGATGCCGCTGCCGGTGATCGTGATCACATTCTGAACCTGGTGCGAAACGCCGCTGGAAGTGGTGCCCTGGAAGTTTGCATCGCCGGCATACGTGGCCGTCAACGTGCGCGAGCCGGGCGTGGTCAGCACCAGGCTGGCGGCGCCGGCACTCGAGGGCACGATCACGCTGTCGACGCCATCGGTGATCGTCACGTTGCCGGTGGGAACGCCCGCGCCGGGCGCGGCGACGCCCAGCGAAAAGTTGAGGGAGACCGCCTGGCCAATGTCGGTCGGGTTGGGCATGGCCGAGAGCGAGAGCGTGGTGGCCGCGCGGTTCACCTGATGGCCCTCCGTGTCGCCGCTGGCCAGAAAATTCGCGTCCCCCGCGTAGCTGGCGGTGATCGTCTTGGCGCCGGCCGTCGTCAGCGGAAGCATCGCCACGCCGGCGGACGCGGGCACCGTCACGCTGTCGGAGCCAGCCGCAACGGTCACCAACCCGGAGGGGATGCCGGACCCCGGCGCCACGGGTATCAGATTGAAGCCGACCGCAATCGTCTGACCGGTGACGGAAGGATCGGGCAAGTCCGATGCGACCTGCAACTGAGTGGACGCCTTGCCGACGGTGACGCGAAACGTATCATCGTCCCACAATCCGGTTGGATCCATCGCCCGCACGGTGACATCGCTGGAGCCCACCGCGCCGTAATCGAGCGCCAGATTGCCGGTGGCCGAACTGATGGTTGACGTGGAGACCACGCTGGGGTTCGTGTTGCCCACCACGGTGTAGGTTAGCTGGTTGTCGGGCGTGTCCAGGTCGGTGACGAAGGGGTGTACGCTAAACGTCAGGTTCGACTCGCCGAACACGGCCGTGCGGTCCGGCAGGAGACTCCACTCGGGCGGCGCGTCAATCGTATTGAACTCGGTCACCCGCAGATACTGAGTGAACGTGGTTCCAAACGTGGGATCGTCCCAACTGGCCTGACCACCGGCCGCTCGCGCGTTGATCGTAATCGTGTGGTTGCCCGCCGGCAGGGTGACGTAGTCGCTGAACTGCAGCGGAACATACGTCTGGAAATTCTTGCCGTCGAATCGGAAACGATGAAATCCCTGGCCCACGCCGTTGACCAGGAATTGAAAATCCAGGTCCAGCACGCCGAAGTCGGTGCCGACCAGATGCAGTTCGGCATCCATCCGCACCGGTTCCGTGCCCTCGGTTGTGATTGTCGCCGACAGGCCGGGGATCGCCGCCGTGGCGGACGTGATGCTGGTGTTCGGAGCGGCCGTGTCTTCGACGTACTCCACCAAGCTGCCCCCGCCCGGCAGCGGCAGGTACTCGGCCACGGCCAGATACTGAGTGAACGTCTTGCCGAACGTGGGATCGGTAAAGCTGGCCAGTCCACCGGCCGCCCGGATCTGCACCGTGACCGTGTGCGTGCCGGGACTGACCGTGATGAGATCCGAGAATTTCAGCTTGTTGTAGATCGCGTCATTCTTGCCGTCGAAGCGGAAGCGGTGCGTGGGAGTCGCCATGCCGCCCACGACAAAGTTCACGTCCAGGTCCAGGACGCCAAAGTCGGTACCGGTCAACTGCAGTTCCGCGTCCAGCCGCACGTGCTCGGTCGTGGCCGCCGTAAAGTTCGTGGTCAGGCCCGAAATGGTCTGCGTGCTGCTGGTAATGTTGGCGGTTGGCACGGCCGTGTCTTCGGCAAACTCCACCGTCGGCCCCTCACCCGGCACCGGCGTGAACACGGCCACCTTCAAGTGCTGGTCGAATGTGCGACTGAACGTGACGTCATCCCACCGCGCCGATCCGCCAAACACGCGGGCTTGGACGGTCACCGTGTGCGCGCCGGCGGCCAGGTTGACGTAGTCGCTCATCTGGACGTGGCTGTACTCTTCGTAGTTCAATCCCGCGAACGAAAGCACCTGGTCCCGCTGAGCCACTCCGTCCACCACGAATCGGACCTGCATGTCGACCACGCCGAAGCTGGTCGAGACGAATTGCAGACGCGCGTCCAGGCGGGCCGGGGCACTCTGAGCCATGTTGAAGGTGGTGCTGAGTCCAGGGACCGCGACGTACGACGAACTGAACGTTCCGGTGGGCTGCGAGACGTCTTCGTAGTATTCGATCCCCGGCAGTCCGGCCAGCGGCAGACGGGGTTCGAGCGCTTCCAGCAGCGCTGAACGGAAGTGGCAGCGGCGTGCGGAAGGAGCCGGGAGCGATCGACGACGGCGCGGAGGGAGAAAGCGCATGGCTGGTCTCGCGGGTTGGGGAGAGTCGTGACGGGGAGGGAAATCGCGGGAGGAAATCAGTGGCAGCGGGACCGCCCTGGCGAGCCACCCGGAGCCGGACGAACTGTGGCCGGCCCGTAGATGACGTTCGAGGGACTCGCGGAGACCACCCCCTGGTGTTGGGGGCGATCGACTTGGCGAGGTGCACCGTGTCTGAACAGGTTCTTAATAATAGTTGCTTTGAGACGGCGTTCAAGGCACTCGCGTTCCTCGGAAGCCCGACGCGTCAGCGAGCGAGTCGCCCGGCACGTGCGTTCCAAGGAATTGAGCAACTTCCCGAAGGAGATCGTGCAGCTTATAAGTTGCCGTGTCAGCGGAGTTTGGAAAACTCAGGAGAATGACACCAGGTGCACCTGTCTTCAGTCCCAACGGGACGGCCCTATGGTAGCCCAGGGCGCAGCCCTGGGTAGGAAGTATGTCAACAAGAGCCATCGGCCGAGCGGTCGACGTTCATGCACATCGGGAGGTTGCCGAGGCCGATTGGGGATGGAATGGATGTGCTTTCCCAGGGTTCCGCGAAAGCTCGCTGTCGCTCGCCTTCGCTGCACCCTGGGCTGCCATAGGGCCGTCCCGTTGGGACTCTAGTTGCATAGCGCCACTTTGGACGCAAGTCGTTGCCACTGTTAGCCCGAAGCGTCAGCGAGGAGACTTGCCTAACATCTTCCCTCGCTTACGCTTCGGGCTACAATTGACGCCAAAATCGCGACTTCCGACCAGCCGCCTAGTTCTCGGAGCCGTCATCCTTCTTGGCCGGCTCCTCGGTCCCTTGCACGGTTTCCTTGACGGCTTCGCCGGCCTCCTTCACCGCGTCCCCGGTGGCTTCCACGGCCTTCTCCACCGCTTCCCCGGTGTCCCCAGCCGCCTTCTCGACCGCTTCCCCAGCCTTCTCCAACGCCTCGCCGGTGGCCTCGGCCGAGTCCTTGACTACCTCGCCCGCGTCGTCCATGACCTTCCCGGCCGAGTCGATCACATCATCGGTCGACTTCTCGACCGTCACCGGTTCACAACCCATGAGCATCATGGAAAACACTAACAACAACGGACACCAGAGCAATCGTTTCATGGCGGATCTCCCCCCGTAGATTCTGAATCGCGGATCGACAACATGACGCCGCGCCTATTGTTTCAGATCCCCACGGGCCCGAGAATATTCCGGACCAGGGCAAGAAAAAAAGTTGGGATTGCCGGGATTGCGGCAAGATGTCCTTTGACGCTCTTGAACGGCCGAGGGCCAGGACACGTGTCATCGGGCCATCCCCTTGGCCAGATGCTCTTTCGTGGACCGCCAGGGGTTCGGACGCTCAGCGGTCCCCAGCCGCGGAATCGGCGGCGATGCCGCCGGCCTGGCTGGCTGTCGCCTGGCTGGTTTTCGCGCTGGCGAAAGTTCGGCCGTTTTCCAGGTAGATCACTTGAGCCGCCATTCGGTCGACGAGGCCCCGGTTGTGACTGACCAGCAGAGTGGGGATTTCCAGTTCCTGCACAACCCGCTCGATGAACAAGGAGATCCGATCGCGAAGCGACGCCTCAACGGCGGTCAGCGGCTCGTCCAGCAGAAGAAGTCGTGGCGCGGCCACAATCGCCCGGGCCAGCGCCACGCGCTGCTGCTCGCCTCCACTCAACGACTTCGGGCGGCGATTCAGCAGGTTTTCCAGCTCGAGCGTCTTCACGACTCGCTCCAGGGGGATTCCCTGGCCGCCTCGCCGATGAATCCCGTAGGCGATGTTCGCTCGAACGCGCAGATGCGGGAACAGGCAGTTATCCTGAAACAACAGTCCCACTCGACGGCGTTCGGGCGGCCAGAATACGCGGGATTCCGTATCCGTCATCACGTCCTGCCCCAACTCGATCAAACCGTGCTGTGGCTTCAGCAGGCCGGCAATCAGCGCCACGATGGTGGATTTGCCGCTGCCGGAAGGACCGAACAAAGCGGTCACCTTCCCGCCCGCCTCGAAGCTGGCGTCCAGCGTGAAACCCGACGGGTACCTGTGCCGGCAGTTGAAGGTCAGCGAGGATTCCATGGTCAAGAGCATCCGTCAGGTAAAATGCTGGCCGCTGCGGCGATCGAGCCATTCGCCGATCATCAAGGCGGCAGCGGCGATGGCCACCGAGAACACCACGATGCTCATCGAGTTCTCAATTCCGCCGGGAGTTTCGAGCTGGTTGTAGATATAGAGTGGGATCGTGCGTGTCTCGCCGGGGATGTTGCCGGCGATCATGATCGTCGCGCCGAATTCGCCCAGGCAACGGGCAAACGACAGCACGGCTCCTGCCACCACGCCATGCCGTGCCAGCGGCAGCGAAACGGTGAAGAACGCGTCCCACGGGCCGGCGCCCAGTGTCCTGGCGGCCTGCTCAAGCCTGCGGTCAACCGAGGTGAAGGCGATGCGAACGGCGCGCACCATGAGTGGAAAGGAGACGACAGCCGCGGCCAGCGCCGCGCCCTTCCAGTCGAAGATGAAGCGGACCCCCAGCCACTCGTCAAGATACCGCCCCACCCATCCCCGTCGGCCAAAGGTCACCAGCAGCAGATAGCCGGTGACGACCGGCGGCAGTACGAGTGGCAGGTTGACGAATGTTTCGATCAACGTCTTGCCCGGAAACTGCTGGCGAGCCAGCAGCCAGCCCAGCGCAATCCCCAACGGCAGACTGGCCGCCACACCGGCGCCCGCCACTTGAAGACTCAATCGAATCGCGCTCCATTCATCGGGCGACACGGGACACCTTCGCAATTCACTCAGGGCCGCGTCCCAAGCCGGGAGAAGCCGTATCGCTCGAACACCGTTTGTGCTTCCGCGGATTGCAGAAAGCGGAGGAACTGGCGCGCCGCCGTCTTGTCTTTCGCCGCCTTGAGCAGCACGACCGGGTAGGTGACCTGGTCGTGGGACATCGGATCCAGTTCGGCGACGACCTCCACCTGGTCCGAGATGCGGGCGTCGGTGGCGTACACGATCCCAGCTTCGGCCTCGCCGCGTTCCACGTAGGCCAGCGTGATCCGCACGTCGGCGCCGCGCGCCAGCTTTCGGCCTTCGCGCAACTCGTCGAGTAGCTGCAACTGGCGCAGCGCCTGCTCCGCGTAGATTCCCGCCGGGACGTTTTCACCGGCCAGGGCGACCATCGTCACACCCGGGCCGACCAGGTCGCCTGGCTCCTTCACGCCGGCCGGATTCCCCCGGGGCACGACCAGCACCATCCGGTTGGTCAGCAATTCCACCGTTTCTTCCGCCAGGCCCTGCTCCGCAACCGCGTCCGCCCATTTCATGTTTGCCGAAAGATAAATGTCCGCCGGCGCGCCGGCAATCACCTGCTGGGCCAAACTGTTGGAGGGTCCGGTGCTGATTCGGACGGCAACGCCCGGATGCGAAGTCTCGAAAGCCTCAGCGATATCGTGGATGGCGTCCGTCGTGCTGGCCGCCGCCAGCACGGTGATGCTGGCCGGTTCGCCAGCGGTCCGG
>JAGFJK010000246.1 GCA_024102795.1 Pirellulaceae bacterium | reverse complement strand
CGCTGCCGGCGGCCGCTCAACGGGCCGCGCCCCAGCCGCTGCGTCCCGTCCCGGTCATGCCGGGTGAATCCACCGCGGTCCGCGCGCCGGACGAGGAGGAGCAGCAGGAAGCTCGCGAACCCACCCGCGTGCTCGCCGCCTACGCCCCGCCGTGGCTGATCAGCCTGGTCCTGCACATGGGACTGCTGCTGGTGCTGGCACTGCTCTACCTGCCGCATCTGCTCAAGCCGCAGGTGGAACTGGAGGTGGTGTACGCCGAGAAGCTGGGCGAGCAGATCGAAGACGACTTGTTCCAGATGGCTCAGATGGACCCGGTCGAAGTGACCGAGCCGGTTTTCTCCGAGGATTTGAACCCGGTCGACAACCCGCTGGCCGCGCCGCCCAACATCGAAGTGGTGTTCGACGCGGTGACGGCGTCCAGCGACATCGTGGCCCCGTCAGTCGGGATGGCTTTGAGCGGTCGCGAAAAGGGGATGAAGAAGGCCTTGCTGGGAGCCTACGGCGGCACGGCCACGACCGAAGCGGCCGTCCGAGCGGGGCTGGAATGGCTGGCCCGCAACCAGAACAACGACGGCACCTGGAGCCTGTCGGGGCCCTACAGCGGCGGGTCGACGATCGAGAACCGCACGGCCGCCACCGCGATGGCTCTGCTGGCCTTCCAAGGCGCGGGCAACACGCACCGCAGCGGCGACTTCAGCCGCAACGTTTCCAAAGGCTGGGCCGCGCTGCTGAAGATTCAAGACCAGGACGGCAACTTCTTCACCGAAGGAGCCGCCCACCACCGCCTGTACACGCAAGCCCAGGCCACCATCGCCATCTGCGAACTGTACGGCATGACCAAGGACGATCAGTACCGCAAGCCGGCGCAACTGGCCCTGGACTACTGCATCAAGGCCCAGTCACCCGAAGGCGGCTGGCGCTACGAACCGCGGCAGGACAGCGACACCTCCGTGACCGGCTGGTTCGTCATGGCCCTGCAAAGCGCGATGATGGCCGGCCTGGAAGTGCCCAGCCCATCGCTCGACAGCATCTCCAAGTTCCTGGACAAGGTGGCTCAAGAAAACGGCGCCCGCTACAGCTACAAACCGGGACAGGCCGAAACGCCGCCGATGACCGCCGAAGGCCTGCTGTGCCGCCAATACCTGGGCTGGGACCGCGAAGATCCCCGCCTGCGCCAGGGCGTGGACTATGTCGCCGTCCACCCGATCGATTACAGCGACGAGAACGTCTACTACTGGTATTACGCCACTCAAGTGATGCACCACATGGAAGGCTCCGACTGGACGCGCTGGAACCGCGTGATGCGCGAGGAGGTGCCTCGCCACCAGGTGCAGACCGGCCAGGAACGCGGCAGTTGGCCCCCGCAGAACGACCGCTGGGGTCATCACGGCGGACGCCTGTTCACGACCTGCCTGAGCATCTACATGCTGGAGGTCTACTACCGGCATCTGCCGATCTATAAGTACAAGCTGCAGTGAGGGCGGCGTGTGGCGGGAAGATCACTTGGTGATTTTCCCTCGCTGACGCATCGGGGGGCTTACGCTCCAGGCGAGCGCGCGTCTGGGCATAGTGGGATTCCATTGCAGCAACAAGTACCGGGTGTCGGACCTGTGATTGGTGCCAGGTGTATCCGTCTGGAGTCCCAACGGGACGGCCCTAAGGCAGCCCAGGGTGCAGCGAAGGCGAGCGACAGCGAGCTTTCGCGGAACCCTGGGAAAGCGCATCCATTCCATCCTCAATCGGCCGAGTGAACCGCTCCGAATTCAATCGACACGTTGCCGAGGCCGAAAACAGGCCGCGTCAAACTAGCCATCGGTTGTCCAACGGCCACTCGCCGCAGCCTCGCGAGGCCCAGTGGGGACTCGTTTCGGCCTCGAAAACGTGCCGGCGTGCATGAACGTCAACCGCTCGGCCGACGGCTCTTGTTCGCATACTTCTTACCCAGGGCTGTGCCCTGGGCTGCCATAGGGCCGTCCCGTTGGGACTGAAGACAAATGCACCCCGTGTCATGCGCCTGAGTTTTCCAAACTTCGCTGACACAGCAACTTCAAAGCTGCACGATCTCCTTCGGGAAGGGGTCTGCTGGACTATGGAGCAAAGCGGTTCGCTCAATTCGCACATGGCTACTCGCGGGACGCAGATTTCGGATGAGTCGAACATCCTTTGCGGATCTGAATTCTTGAGGGCGACAGGTGTTGGGTGATTCCATCGGGTGCCAGCTGCGTCAAAACAAGATGCACAAGAGCCCCTCCCCAGCCCTCCCCGGAAGCCGGGGAGGGGGCCAGAGGGATATCAAGGGGGAGCGCTCGTTGAAACGGAGAGCGTTCAAGTTTCCCTCCGCTGTAACGCCAAATTCCCTCGGTAAAGCAATTTAAAGGCTGCACGATCTCGAAGGGGGGAGGGATCCAGAAGGATTTGACAGCCTTCCTCGTCGCCGGTCCGAATCTCGAATAGCCGTGAACGGTTTCTCCCTCGCTGACTCGTCGGGCTATATTTTTCATCCCTCGCCAACTCGTCGGGCTTCTTATTCCACGGCCTGGCGGACCAGGTCACTCGGTTTCGGTGCTAGCGTTCGAACTGATAGAGCAGGGCCAGGCGGCGGGCGTGTTCGTCATACGCCGACTCGAACAGCTCGCGGGCCCGCTCGGCGCCCACCAGGCAGCCGGCCGTCAGCACCAGCGGCGGCTGGCCGGCGGCCGTGAGGCGGGCGGCGATTTCCGCTTTCAGCGCGTTGACCACCAGGCAGCCGCCGACGGTTGAGCCTGGTGCGACCGGGGTGGCCAGCCCGTCGATCTGGACCATCGCGTCGCCGGCCGGCGCGCCGGTGTCGAGTACCAGGTCGGCCATATCGGTCAGTTTTTTCAGGCGGGGATGGCGCGAGGGGCTGGCGGCGGCATGCCGCCCGCTGACCAAAGCCACCACCCTCACACCGCGCGCTCGCAGCAACTCCGCGACTTCGATCGGCACCACGTTGCAGCCGCTGGACGAACAGACCAGGGCGGAATCCTCAAGCCGGATGTCGAAGTTGCGCAGGATGCGTTCGGCCAGTCCGCTGACGTTTTCCAGGAACATCGCCTGCCGCTGTCCGTTGGCGCCAACCACCGGGTTGTGAAAAGTCAGCGACAGCTCGACGATCGGATTGAAGCCGGGGAACGAACCATACCGGGGCCACAGCTCCTCGACCAGAATCCGGCTGTGCCCGCTGCCGAACAGGTGGACCACGCGCCCGGCCGCGATCGAGGCGGCGAACCAGTCGGCGGCTTGCCCGATGGCCGGCAGTTGTTGCTCGACGCGCTCCAGCAGCTCGCGGGCGGCCAGCAAGTATTGCACGCCGGGAGTTGGCGTCGAAGTCATGACGGAGTTTCCTGGGAGTGCCTGCGGGCGGGTCAATTCGCTGTAGTCTGTGGTTCAGGACCGAGTTCGAGGGACGACCATCGCGGGTGGCGAGCCCGAATGGTCGCGGATTCGTCCTGCGCGTTACAGCCCGAACTGCGGCGGGCTGCCATCGCAGGCGCTCCAGCCGCCATCGACCGCCAGCACCTGGCCGGTGACAAAACGGGCCTCGTCCGACAGCAGGTAGACGGCCGCCCCGTCCAGATCGCTGGTCCGTGCCGCTCGGCCGCCTTCGAGCGCCTGCCGGCCCGTAACGTAAACCATGGTGGCGGGATCCGCGAGGGCCCGCGCCGCGGACGGCGTGTCGACCAGGCCCGGCGCCAGCGCATTGAAACGGATATTATGCGGAGCGTACATGGCGGCGGCGGATCGCGTCAGACCCAGCACGGCGGCCTTGGCGGCGGCGTAGACCACAGTGCCGAAATGCCGCGGGGCGGGCGCGAAGGCCAGGACGCTCGCCAGATTAAGCACCGCGCCGGCCTGGCCATGTCGCAGCCAGTCTTGCACGGCGGCCTGGTTGGAGTACAGCACGGACGTCAGATTCAGCCGCAGCGTGTAGTCGATCGCCGGCTCGGAGAGCTCATGCAAGGGCCCGTCGCCCAGCCGCCGGCCGCTGCCGCCGGCCACGTGATACAGCCCGTCGAAGCGGCCGAAGCGGTCGCGCGTCGCTTGCACGGCCTCGACCGCGGCCCGCGGCCGTGTGGCATCGTCTTGCAAAACGAGCACATCGGGGCCAAGCTGCTGGCGAGCCGCCTGGCAGCTCGGCTCATCGAGCCCCATCACGGCCACGCGCGCCCCCTGGCCGGCCAGCACCGCAGCGGCCGACAAACCGATGCCGCTCGTGCCGCCGACTACCAGGATCGTCTTGCCAGTCAGCCGCATGTTGGTTCCCTGTCGGGCGTGGTTCCGAGCGCTTTCCAGAATTCTACCGCGTCACCGAGGGCGTGAGGCGTGGGCTCAATACGCCCGAAGCCGCGTGTTCAGCAGGCCACGCTCCGCGTGGTGAGCCCTTATGTACGCCGCCTCAATCGAAAACGCGGCAGGAAGTCCGCGACGAATGAGTCGCCGGCGAGCGCGGATGGAGGCGGCCGTCGAGGCGGGAAGTCGGCTGTGCAGGGGATCATCACGCGGAGCGTGATGCCTACTTTGCCGGAGTTCGCCATCCTGCCAAATCGACCCCAGAGGTCAATGGTCTTCGGCCGCAGGTTCGGCCACCGGTTCGACCAGCGGCGGCATGGCCACGGGCAGCGCGGCCGGCTGGGGCTGGTGTTCCAGCAGCCAGTCTTCCAGGATCACGTGGCGCACCTGGGGCGCTCGCAGCAGCGCGGAGCGGGCCGGCAGCACGGCGCTGAGCCACGGGTGCCGGACGGCGGCCGAGAGGGCCCGCATGCCCAGGCTGCCGCGGGTCTGCACAAGGACGTTGTCCCGCAGCCGCTTGTAGGTGGCGGGCACCAGGTTGGGCGCGGGCCCGACGTGGATCACGGTTTCGATTCCCATCGACAGCGTCGCATAGACGGCGTGCCACAACTTCTGCGGGTGGTCGACCCACTGGTGCAGCAGTTCACGGGCATTCAAGTCGTTGTAGCTGATTTCGCCGGTCACCAGCGACAGCACGGGGGGTACGGGCGCCTGCAGGCGGATCGGCATCGACTGCAACATGGCGGCGGCCCGGTTGGGAACCTGCCGCTCCCAGAGGATCGGCGTATGCAGCGGCGGCCAGCGATGCTGGTTCTTGCGGAAGCTGACCGGCTGGGCGATCGTTTCCACGATTTGCTCCATGAACTCGTCCAGCGACCGGCCCTGTCCCATGACGATCACGGAGTTGGGCGAGAGGTAGGTGGAAATGCCCATCACGCCTTGTCCCAACTGGTTGACTTGCAGCACCAGTTTGCGCAGGGCGTCGAGCGGCAGGGGTTGATCGCGACTGAACAGCACGCCGAGCGTGGTGTCCTCGGACAGCGCCACGCAGTCCGCGGCCAGGGACAGTGGCACTTGCAGCGCGCAGCGCAGCGGGATCACGCCGCCGGCGATCAGCGACGTGATTTCGCCCAGGCTGTAGCCGAACATCACGCGCGCCCGGTGGTACGGCACGCCGAAGAAATCTTCGAGGATCTGTAGCTGAGCCATTTCCATCGCCACGATCAAGGCGATCGCTTCGTGGTAACTTCGCAGCGATGTTTCCCGCTCCTGGCGGACGCGTGCCACAAGGTTGGTCGGATGTCCCGTCACCTCGCGGCAGACATGCGCCGCGTCCAGCAGATGGCTCTCCACGATCGGTCCGTACAGCGGGTGTTCGAGCAGTTCGCGGCTGCGCCCCAGGTTGGTCACGTTGTAGCCGCGAAAGGCCAGCGCCGTTGCCGGCAGGCGGGCGAACAGTTCGGAGGGTTTCATGGGCGGGCAGTTCCTTGTGCAGGCGAGGCTCGCCAGCCTCAGGCCACTGGGCACGCAGACAACCAGAAGACGCAGGACAGGATGGCAATCGCGGCCAGCTTGCCGCCACTGGCGAGTGCCAGTACAACGAACTGAACAAGCACAATGATCCTGGGCAGCACCGCGTGGGCTTTCCAGGCAATCCGTTAACAGGCCGGCGTCGCGCCGGCTCTCCGCATGCCATTGTACTCAGCCGACGATGCGGGTGAAGTGAAACTGGTCGGACGGACGGCCGTGGTCACCGGTTCGTCGCGAGGGATCGGCCGGGCCATTGCCCTGGGTCTGGCCCAGGCCGGCGCCGACGTGCTGGTGCATGCCAACACCAGCGCTGCCGCGGGCGAAGAGGTGGCGCGGAGCGTCCGGCTGGCGGGCCGGCGCGGTGAGTTGCGGCTGGCCGACCTGTCCGACGCTCAGCAGCGGGCGGCGCTGGTGGACGCGGCCTGGCGGTGGGCGGAACGGATCGACATCTGGGTGAACAACGCGGGCGCGGACGTGCTGACCGGCGAGGCGGCCGGCTGGGACTTTGAACGGAAGCTCAACCGGCTGTGGCAAGTCGACGTGGCCGCCACGATTGATCTGGCTCGCCGCGTGGGGCAGCGCATGTCCGCTCAATCGCCCTGGGCGGCAACGCAGGCCGGCGAATTCCCCGCGGCTCAGGTGCCTGTGATTCTGAACATGGGTTGGGACCAGGCCGAGCAGGGGATGGAAGGCGACAGCGGCGAGCTGTTCGCGGCCACCAAGGGGGCGATCATGGCATTCAGCCGCAGCCTGGCCCGGTCGTTGGCGCCGCGCGTGCGGGTGAACTGTCTGGCGCCCGGCTGGATCCAGACGGCCTGGGGAGCCGAGGCGCCGGAGTACTGGCAGCGGCGGGCGGCGGGCGAATCGCTGCTGGCGCGGTGGGGCACGGCGGACGACGTGGCTCGAGCGGCCTGTTTTCTGGCTTCCCCGGCGGCCGCCTTCATCAATGGCCAGGTGCTGGCGATCAACGGCGGTTTCCGGCACGCGGGCGAGCCGAGCCGATGAGTCGCGAGCACATCCATTTCGTGACGGGCCGCCTGGCCTCACGCGCGCTGCAAAGTCTGTTGCAGCAACTCGGTCCGGCCGCGGGCTTTGACTATTCGGTCGACGTGCTGCCGATCACCGTGGCGGCGCTGATGACTCCCCGCTGGATCGCGCGCCACATCCAGGTGCCGGCTCAAACCACGCGTGTTGTCCTGCCCGGCTACTGCGACGGCGAGCTGGAACCGCTGCGCGAGCAGGTGGCGGTGGCGGTGGAGCGGGGGCCGCGCGATTTGCGCGACTTGCCGGAATACTTCGGTCGGGCCGGCACGCGCGGCGCGGCGCTCGAACAGCACGACATCGAAATCGTGGCCGAGATCAATCACGCGCCGCGGTTGGAGCGGGCCGAGTTGCTGCGGGTCGCACGGCAACTGGCTCAGGACGGCGCCGACGTGATCGACGTGGGCTGCGATCCAGGTGACACGTGGCCGGGCGTGGGCGACTGCGTGCGGGCTCTGCGCGATGCGGGCCTGCGGGTGTCGATCGACAGTTGGAATGCGGACGAAGTCGCGGCGGCCGCGCGGGCCGGCGCCGAACTGGTGCTGTCGGTCAACTCCAGCAACTGGGAAGCGGCTCGCGACTGGGGCTGCGAGGTGGTGGTGGTGCCGGACGAGCCGGCGACGATGGCGGGACTGGAGGAGACGGTCGAACGGCTGAGCAATGCCGGCGTGCCGCTGCGGATCGACCCGATCCTGGAACCGATCGGCTGCGGGCTGGCGGCCAGCCTGGGGCGATACCTGGCAGTTCGCGCAAGGTACCCGGACGCCGAGATGCTGATGGGCATCGGCAACCTGACTGAGCTGACCGACTGCGACTCGGCCGCCATCAACCTGCTGCTGCTCGGCTTCTGCCAGGAACTGGGGATCCGCAGTGTGCTGACCACGCAAGTCATCAACTGGGCGCGGACCAGCGTCCGCGAGTGCGAGCTCGCTCGGCGGCTGGTTTACCATGCCGTGGCTCAGCGCGTGCCGCCGAAGCATCTGGACGACGGCCTGGTAATGTTGCGGGACGCCCGCGTCAAGGAGTTTGGCCGCGAACCGCTGGAGCAGCTCGCGGCCGACCTGAAGGACTCCAACTACCGGCTGTTCGCCGAACAGGGACGACTGCACCTGGTTAGCGCGGGGCTGCACTTGGAGGACGACGATCCTTTCCGGTTGTTCGACCAGTTGCAGGCTTGCGAACCGGGCAACCTGGATGCGTCGCACGCGTTCTACCTGGGCTACGAGTTGGCCAAGGCCGCGACGGCGCTGGCGCTCGGCAAGTCGTATCAACAGGACCGGGCTCTGGACTGGGGGCTGCTGACGGTCGAAGAGAACAGCCACCGGCTGGCCAGGACCGCCGAGCGGCGCGCGTCGTCGGCCGTTCGACGAGCAACCGGCGAGCGATCGGGCGGCGATGGCCTGGAGCCTGGGGCCAGCGGCATGGATGGCGACGATGAGTGACGTGCCGGCATTCTCCGGGTCGAGTGCGGATCCGTTGCCATGGGTGCATGAGTTGAGTGCGCCTCCGCTGCCGGAGCACGCGTTCCGCCGCTTGTGCGGGCTGCCGCATTGTCTGTTCCTGGACAGCGCGGTGCACGACCCGCAGTTGGGTCGCTACTCGTTCCTGGCCGCCGATCCGTGCTGCTACTGGGAATTGCCGGCCGATGGCCAAGACGCGCTGGGCTGGTTGCAATGCCAGTTGAGCCCGTTCGAGAGCGCGCGGCGGGACGAACTGCCGCCGTTTCAGGGCGGGGCGGCCGGGCTGCTGGCGTACGACCTGGCGTTTGGTCTGGAGCGGTTGCCGCGGCCGCGGTTTGACGAGTTTCAAGTACCCGCGCTGGCCATGGGCTTGTACGACGTGGTGCTGGCGTACGACCACGTGTTGGGGCGAGCCTGGGTGATCTCGCAGGGGTGGCCGGAGCGGGACGCGGATCGGCGTCGGCAGCGGGCCGAGCGGCGCGCCAGGGAGTTTCTCGGATGGCTGAACGGGCCGGCAGCGCTGCCGCCGGTTGCTGCCGCACGGCCAATCGACTCGGAGGAGCTGGCGCCGCGGTTTCCCGCGGCGGGTCCGGCGGGGCTGACCAGCAGCTTCTCGGCCGACGGTTACCTGGACGCGGTCCGGCGAGCGGTCGAATACATTTTCGCGGGCGACGTGTTTCAGGTGAACCTGGCCCAGCGGCTGCTGTATCCGCAGAGGGACGATTCGGTGTCGCTATATCTGCGGCTGCGCAGTCGCAATCCGGCGCCGTTTGCCGGTTATTTCGACACGGGTTCGTTCCAGATTGTCAGCGCGTCGCCCGAACGGTTTGTGTCCGTTCGCCAGCGGCAGGTCGAGACGCGGCCGATCAAGGGCACTCGCCGCCGCAGCACCTGGCCCGAAGCCGACCTGTTCGCCGGCGACGAACTGCTGGCCAGCGAGAAGGATCGGGCCGAGAACGTGATGATCGTCGATCTGCTGCGTAACGACCTGTCCCGCGTCTGCTTGCCGGATAGTGTCCGGGTGAGCGCCCTTTGCCGGCTGGAAGTTTACCAATTCGTGCAGCACCTGGTCTCGGTAGTCGAGGGAACGCTGCGTCCGGACCGCACGCCAATGGACCTGCTGCGAGCGGCGTTTCCCGGCGGGTCGATTACCGGGGCCCCCAAGGTGAGGGCCATGGAGATCATCTCCGAGCTGGAACCGACGGCGCGGGGAGCGTACTGCGGCTGCCTGGGGTACATCGGCTTGGACGGTTCGCTGGACCTCAGTATCCTGATACGCACCATTACCGCGGGGCGCGGGTGGTGGCAGATGCCGGTCGGCGGCGGGATCGTCGCGCAATCGGACCCGCAGCGCGAACTGGAAGAGACCTGGCACAAAGCGGCGGGCCTGCTCCAGGCCCTGTGCTGACAGCAGAAACTGGCCCCGGCCCGTTGACTGCGCACGTGGGACCAGGACCCGTTTTCGAGGTGGATGTGATCCTGCTGATCGACAACTATGACAGCTTTGTATACAACCTGGCGCGATACTTTGAACGCCTGGGGCAAGCGACGCGCGTGGTGCGGAACGACGCGATTACCGTCGAGCAGATCGGACGGTTGAACCCGGCGGCCGTGGTACTTTCGCCGGGGCCCTGCACGCCGCGGCAGGCCGGGTGCTCGCTGGAAGTCGCGGCTGCCCTGGCCGGGCGGATCCCGTTGCTGGGCGTCTGCCTGGGACATCAGACGCTGGCCGAGGCGCTGGGCGGGCGAACCGTGCGTGCTCCGCGGCCCATGCATGGCCGGACCAGCCAGGTGCGGCATGACGGCCAGGGAGTTTTTCGCGGACTTCCCCAACCGCTGACCGTTTGCCGGTATCATTCGTTAATGGTGGACCCGCTGGCGGTGCCCGACGACCTGCAGGTGACGGCCTGGTCGGACGATGGCGTGATCATGGCCCTGCGCCATCGGACGTTTCCGCTGGTCGGAGTGCAGTTTCATCCGGAGGCCGTGCTGACCGAGGGCGGCTACGTACTGCTGGCGAATTTCCTGCGCGATTGCGGCCTGGCGGCCGGGTCCGCGGAGAGCCTGGCGGCTGGCGAGCGGATCACGGGCGGCGAGGGTCCGCGGGCGGAAAGCATACCGACAGTCCCGGTGACATTTTGAGCTGGTGACCGGAAAGTTGACGCAAAGTCGCCTTTCGCTCCGCGAAAGTAGCGCTGGATTGGAGAAGCGGTGTTGATTGGTTGTGGACCGCGAGCGTAGCGCGCGCTACTTTCGCGGAGCGAAAGGCGACAATGTTGAAAGGGCGGAGCGTGATTCTTGAGGGTATCGTGACCACGGTCTGCGACACGGGGCGCGTGAACATCTCGCCGATGGGCCCGCTGGTGGACGACGAATTGACGCAGCTCGTACTGCGGCCGTTTCGCACCTCAACGACCTATGTCAATCTGAAGCGGACCGGGGCGGGCGTGTTTCACGTGACCGACGACGTGGAACTGCTGGCTCGGGCGGCGGTGGACCTCCTGGAGCAGCAGCCGGCTCTGGTCCCGGCGCAGGCCGTCGAAGGCTGGATTCTGGCGGACGCCTGCCGGTGGTATGCTTTTCGAGTGTTGCAATTGGACGATCGGCAGGAACGCACGACAATCCATTGCCAGGTGGTCGACCGGGGGCGGATCCGCGATTTTCTGGGTTTTAATCGAGCGATGTACGCCGTGGTGGAAGCGGCGATCCTGGCTACTCGCGTGTACCTGGTGCCAGGCGCGCAGATCCTGGCCGAATACCAGCGGCTGAAGGTGATTGTGGAGAAGACGGCAGGACCGCGGGAGCGGCGGGCGTTTGAATTCCTGACCGGCTACGTTCAGGCTTGCCTGGGACACGCCGCCGCCGGCGAGTCGCTGCTGTGAATTCTGCCGCTCTGGGATCATGATGCCATGCGTGCCAGGCCCGCCGAACCGCCACAGAAACACGCCGCCTGCCAGTCGATTGGCGAGGTGCGAGTGAGCGCTCCGTCGCGGTTGCACTTCGGGTTGTTGAGTTTCGGGGGCAGCGGCCGGCAGTTCGGCGGCGTGGGGGCGATGATCCGGCAGCCGGGCGTGCGGCTGCGCGTGACGGCGGCTGCCGGTTTCGAGTCGCTGGGACCGCACGGCGATCGGGTGCGCCAGGTGGCTCGGAGCTGGGCCGAGCACTATCGGTTGGCCGGTTTGCCGCCTTGCGTGATCGAAGTCAACAGTGCTCCGCCGCTGCACGTCGGATTGGGCGTGGGCACGCAGTTGGGACTGGCGGTGGCGGCGGGGCTGAGCCGCGTGGTGCTC
>JAGFJK010000230.1 GCA_024102795.1 Pirellulaceae bacterium | reverse complement strand
TCGGCGGCAGCCTGGAGCACGAACCGGTCTTGATTTCACAGCTCGTGCGGTTCGCCATCGACGGGATCTTCTACGACCAGATCAAACGCGACGTGGGACGTCTGGAGTTTTCGGACGATGATCTGCGGGCGCTGCAGGAAGAAGTCCGGCGGGCCGATTACAGCCAGGCCATGGTTCGCAGCATCGTGGGCGAACGAGCGATCGGGATCCAGGCGATGAAGGATCCAGCTTCGGTGATGGGCACTGGAACATCGAGCAACTGGATCGCGGCGCTGCCTCGCGGAGACGACATTTGCCTGACCATCAAGTACTACGAGCAGGTGCTGTCGGTCAGCGATCAGCCGTACTATCAGTCCAAACCGGCCCTGCAAGCGGCGACCGGTCAGATCGTCCAGTCGCAGAGTTCCACGATGGGCCACCTGCGTTACATGATCACCGGGCTGATGACTCCCGCCCTCCAAGCGGCGCATACGGCACGCGCTCGCATCGAAGCCAACCAGCGGCTGGCCGATGCGGCGCTGGCGGTACAGCGGTATCAGCTCCAGCACGGTGGCCCGCCCGAAAGTCTGGCGCAATTGGTGCCGCAGTTCCTGCCCGCGGTCCCTCTGGATCCGTTCGACGGCCAGCCGCTGCGTTATCGTGTCGATGCCAACGAAGTCGTGCTGTACAGCATCGGGCAGGACGAGGTGGATGACGGTGGAGTGGAGAATCCCGACACGAACGAGCAGGCCAACGACGAAGTGATTCGAGTGCCGATCGCCCGCGCGGCACAGTCTCCGTGACAAGCCTGTCGGCCCCGCATGCCAGGCCCCGCGTGGCATCTTCCCTGCGATTCCTTGGCCACGTCCCCGGCTTCGAGACCGTGCAGCTTTTAGGTTGTCTTGCCGAGGAACTTTGACGCGACAGACGGGGGAGACCAGGAACGGCCTATACCTCGGCGAGCACTCCTCCTTGAAATCCCTTTGGCTCCCTCCCCGGCTTCCGGGGAGGGCTGGGGAGGGGTTCTTAGAGGCTGATTGGGACCACGCCATTCACCGAGGCCGTGAAGGACAAGGTCCCACGCGATTGCTATTCCCGAACAGCGAAGGCGCCATTGGCAACTTCTGCTTGCGGATAAGGGTAGCCAGCATCGGCATGAAAATAACCTAGTCACGGTCGAGCGGAATCGCCGGGCAATGGCTGGGCTTGCACCGTGTGACCAAGAGCCCCTCCCCAGCCCTCCCCGGAAGCCGGGGAGGGAGCCAGAGGGATCTTAAGGGGGGCGTCTGCCGCAACGGACGCCAACCCTACTGTGCCTGGTCTGTCGGGCTAAAAACCCTCAACAAAACAACTTAAAAGCTGCACGACCTCCTTCCGGCCAGTGCTGGGGAGGGGCCTGCCGGGTTAGGGTAAGAAATGCGATGTTCAACTTTCGCAATTGTCTGCTTGGTGTGCGGATTCGATCTAGTTCGTGTTCTGAATGCAGAGCCGGATGTACGCGTCCAGTCCAGATAGGAGTAATGTGAATGTTGCGGGTGCAGCTTGAGTTTGGAACAAGTGCCAAGACCCCCTCCCCAACCCTTCCCGAAGGAGGTCGTGCAGCTTATGACGTTTCTTTGACCAAGTGTTTACGGCAAATAGCCAAGGCTCCTGTTCGAATCCCGCCCGATACTTTCGCGGAGCGAATGGCGCTTGTCCCACGAACGACCTAGCGCCTCGCGGCCGGCGTCTTCAGATGCCGTTGCCAGCCCACCGGCTGGGTCCAGGCTTGTTGGAACTGGCCTTCGAACGACGGGTCCGGATGTGGCCGGCTGGACGTGACGACCGCCCGGACGTACAGCTCGCGACCGGTTAGTTTGTAAGCGGCCCGCGTCCCGTCCAGGGTCGCCAGCACGCGGCCCACGTCGCTGGAGTAGACTTGCGTGGCGACCACCGGCTGACCTTCCTTGTTGGTGCGGGGGCGCACCGTGCGGTCGTAATCGATCAGCGTCCCGATGAATTCGGTCCGGTAGGTCACGCCGTCTTGCGCTTGAATCTCCAGGCGCAACTCGCCGAGCTGCGCGTCGTACCCGGCGTCGTTCAGCGTCACGCCGCTGGAGGCATAGAATTCGGACGCCTTCATCGCGCGCAGCAAGTGTTCGGGCGTCAGGTAACGGCTGCGGACCATCACCCAGCCGCGGCCGGGTCGAGCTCCTGGGCGGCCGTGGTAATAGTGGCTGTCGTCGGTGGCGACGCCCAGCAGCGGTGGAGCGTTAAGCTGGCCCAGTCGGATCGTGTTGGCGATATCCCACAGGCGCTCCACGCCTGGATGGGATTCGTCTCCCAGGTGGCCGACGATCGGGTGGCCATTGTAGACCTCGAAGAAACGTTCCGACACGACGGCCGCCAGGTCCTCGGCGGTGATCGCATAGCCGAAATTCGGATGATTCACGTGCAGCAGGATCTCGCGCCCGGTCCGCTCGGCCTGCTCCTCAACCGCTCGCAGATTGTTTTCGATGGCCTCGCTGATCGTGGCTCCGCCGAGCGGTTGAATCACGTCCCGGATGTTCGTCGCGTTCAGATGGACCGGCTTGCCCAGCGCCTTGTCGCTGATCTCTTCGCTCGGCATCATGATGAACTGGCCGCGCTGCTCGACCAGCGAACGAAACTCATCCAGCGGCTTCAAGCGCACTTCGTACTCGGCCGTCTCCGGTTCGCCCCGCGTCTCGACCCAACCGCCGCCGAACCGGGCCCGATACTTCTGCAGGGCGTTATCGCCGCCGCGCCGGAGGATCTCGGAGTGCTTCATCCACCGCACGCCCTCGCTCAGCACGTTATGGTCCGACAGGGCCAGGAAATTGTAGTCCCGCGTGCGGTACCATTCGGCAATCATTTCGGGGAAGTCATTCCCGTCGCTCCACAGGCTGTGCGTATGGATGTTGCCTTTCCACCACCGCAGCGGCGGGTCCGCGGGGATCGCGTCATCGGCCAGACCGCGCGTGCCGCCAGCCAGCAGAGGTACGATCAGCAGCAGGCAACGTGTCGTGAAA
>JAGFJK010000486.1 GCA_024102795.1 Pirellulaceae bacterium | reverse complement strand
CCGCTCGCCTGGCCCGCCGCTCGCCTACCACCGCAGCAGGCGGCAGCGGGGACGGCAAACAGGCGCTCGCCACTGGCGGGTCGGCCCACAGTCGGGCAGCGGCTGACAAACCGAAGGCGCCGCGCCGGCGGCCGGCGAGGGGACCGTTGCCGGTGCGTCGCGGAGCACGATCCACAGGTTGCGGAAGTGGACCGGGTCGCTGTGATTCTGGAACACGATCGGCAGTGGCTGCGGACCCTCCGGCTTGCCAGCCCCCGTCTTGGCGGTTACTTCCCGGTTGTCGTGAATCGCTTCGCCGTTCAGATACACAGTCAACCGGGCGTTGTGCCGTTTATTGCCCGCCGCGTCCCAGCGCGGGGCCGTGAAGTGAATGTCGTAGGTCTGCCAGGACAGAGGCGGCAGGCACATGTTCAGATCCGGAGGGGTCTGCCGGTACAGACCGCCACACTCATTGTGCAAGCCTTCCAGCCCGAACGAGTCCAGAATCTGCACCTCGTACCGCTGCTGGATGTAAACGCCACTGTTACCGCGGCGCTGCCCCAGCGCGCAGGGCATGTAGGGCGTGCGGAATTCCAGGTGCAAGCGGAAGTCCTGCACCGGAAACTTCGTCGCGCAGCCGACCATCAGCAGGCCGTCGGTCGTCAGCTTCGCGCCGTCCAGTTGCGTGGGTTGCGAGCCGTCGAACAACACGATCGCCCCTGGCGGCGGCGCCAGGCCCTGCGTGGGGCTGATGCGGTGGATCTTGCCCAGCGCGCCCAGCCGCTCGCCACCCACCGTGTGCAACTGGGCCGAGTCGCCCGCCGAGTCGATGCTGACCAGGTACTCGTCACCCTGCAGCTCGGTCAAGCTGCCCGCCGTCTCGCCTTGCACAGCGCTCTTGTGGCTCCGATTCCAACCCGCGCCCGGCAGCCCGCCCGGATAGACCATTCCGTCAAACCGTCCGTCACCCAGCGCGATCACCTGCAGGCCCATGTACGCCAGGCGCCCGTCGGGCAGCCGCACCTGGTCCAGGTATTCGCCCTGGATACGAAAGTCGCTGTCCGCCTCCTCGGGCGACGTCACCGCCTGGTCCCGCTTCCGCTCCGGCTGCTGCCCGGGCAGCGACCTGGGCACCACCGCGAGCAGACTGAACAGGATCAGGCCGCAAGGGACGACAATCGGACGAACAGTCACGCTCATCAAGGATGCTCCGCGCGGGTGAGGTGGCAGATCAGGCTTTGCTTGTCGGCGTTCCGGGACCGGGTGTTCCGGCCCGCGGCCCGCTGCGACGGTTCTCCAACCCGCCGTGCGGCGACGACGGGCAGGCCCTTAGTTTGCTCGATGCGCTGCCAAGAATCAAACCAGATGTTCGGCCCGAATCCGCGCCAGAGTCTCCAGGATCGGTTTGGGCTGATCGTCCGGTGTGAACAGTCCGCCGCAGGCGAATTCATGGGGGATCGCGTCGCGCGTCTGGTTCCAGAACACGCCTCGCACGGCGGGTTTGGCCAGCAGAACGGGGACGAGGTGGCCCGCGTATTCCGACTGGGTCCGAGGCGAATGGCCGTTGGCCGAACCGACCGAGCGGGAGCGGGGCTGAAACTGAGCCAACGGGTCCGCCTGCGAACAACTGGGCGATGTCAGCAAGACGAACAGCGGGACGCCCAGCCCGCTCCACTGGTCAACGCGGGCCTCGATCTGCAGCAGGTCTCGCGGCAGCGCCCCGTGGGCGAACCCCAGGTTCAGCTCGACACCCAGCCCGGCGATTCCCAGATCCGCCCGGACCAGGGCGTCGGCAAAGTGCAGAGGCGACAATTGGGTGTCGTCGCGGGACATGTATTCGGCCCACGGCTGGTCGAAGCTGACCACCAGCGGCGTGTGCGGATCATGGCGACGGATCGTTTCGACCACGCTGACCGTCAACCGCAGCTTCTGTTCCTCAGTCAGGTTCAGGGATCGCGACGTATTGATCCGAGCGGCCGCGTGCCAGGCATGAACCACTCCCCGGTATTTCTGTACGGTCCGTTCGACGAAGCGGCAGATGCAGGCGTGCAGTTGCCGGAAATCGTCGTCCCACAAGTACAGCCAGTCGGGCAGATGGCGGGGGTCGAGCTGCAGCAGGGGACCGGCGCAGACCCGCAGGCCATGTTGCCGGCACCATTGCACCTGCTCGTCGGTCTCATCCCAGCGGAACTGGCCGTCCACCTCCTCAATCGATTTCCAGCAGGTGGGCACCACGGCCGAATTGAAGGCCGCCAGGAACCGCTCGCCCGTTTGTGGAGTCAGCGGACCTCCGGCCAGCCGGCCGCCCAGCAGCGTCGCCAACTGCACCTTCTCCTCTTGCTGGTGCCGCCAGGTGAGGGCCTGGCGAGCCAATTCCTGGATCAGGTGGTCCATGGCGGGCAGCGCCAAGGCCAGTGCCTGGTCGGCGACGGCCGCGGACTCGGACACCTGATGTTGCCGCGTGGCGGCGCGGAGGAAGAGCTGCATCGCCTCGTGCGCCCGCAGTCGCAGATCGGCCGGCAACTGGTGGCCAGCCGCCTGCGCCGCGAACATCCGGTTCCGCAACCGGTTGAGGCTGCCGCGAGCCAGTTCCAGCGGCAGGATGTACGGGCGGGCGCGCTCCATCAGACTGGCCGTGCAGAGCGCCACCTCGCCATAGCCGTCAACTGGCCAGAGAATATTCAGATTGGCCGACTCGTGAACCGGCCGCTCCAGCACCAGTTGGTCGCCCTGCCAATAATTGTGGCTGCGCCAGGGAATGCCCTCCATGCCGCACAGATACGCCCGCTCGATGGCCCCTTCGGGCAGCGCGTCTCGCCGCGGCAGAAGGAAGCGCATCTGAGCCATGATCGGTCCCTGGTTGTCGTCGATATCCGAGCGGGCCGGGAGGCTGGTCCACCTGCGAGGCTCAGGTTGTAACCTCCCCAGACTGCCGGACGCCCCCCTGGAGCGCGAGTCTAACCCACGGCCGGTCCGCATTCAACGGTTGCACTCCGGCGACTGCTGGGCAAACTCCGCTTCGGTTGGTTATACTTCGCCATCCTGCTCGTGAGACCCCGCCGCCACCGATCGGTCCACCATCAGCCTGGAAGAATCTCCGATGCCATCCGCTCTGCTGCGTACCGCCCTGCCGGATTTGCCCGTGCGTCGCGGGAAGGTGCGCGACATTTACGACCTGGGCCACAGCCTGCTGATGGTCAGCACCGACCGGATCAGCGCCTTCGACTGGGTTCTGCCGACCGGGATTCCCGACAAGGGCCGCGTGCTGACGCAGATGAGCGTGTTCTGGTTCGAGCTGCTGGGAGTGGCCAACCACCTGCTGACGACGTCGCTGGACGATGTCGATCTGCCGCCGGGCATCGACCGGACCGAACTGGAAGGCCGCAGCATGGTGGTCCGCAAAGCCGAGGTGGTGCCGATCGAATGTGTTGTGCGGGGCTACCTGGAGGGCTCCGGCTGGCGCGAGTATCGCGGGCAAGGCAGCGTCTGCGGACTGGCGTTGCCCACCGGCTTGCGGCAATGCGACCAACTGCCGGAACCGCTGTTCACGCCGGCCACGAAGGAAGCGAGCGGTCACGATGTGAACATCGCCTTCGAGCGGATGGCGGAGATCATCGGCCGCGAAACGGCAGAGACGCTCCGCGAACGGAGCCTGGAAGTCTACCGGCGCGGGGCCGAGCACGCTCGGCGGCAAGGGATCGTCATCGCCGACACCAAGTTCGAATGGGGCTGGCACGACGGGCAGTTGATCCTGATCGACGAAGTGCTGACGCCCGACAGCTCGCGGTTCTGGCCGGCCGATCGGTACCAGCCGGGTGGCAGCCAGCCGTCGTTTGACAAGCAGTATGTGCGCGAGTGGCTGGAGACGACCGACTGGGACAAGAACAGCCCGCCTCCCGAGATGCCCGACGAAATCGTCGCTCGCACCCGCGACAAGTACATCGAAGCCTACGAGCGGCTCTCCGGCCGGACGTTTCCCTGGCGCTAGCCATCCTCCCGGGGGAACCTCCGCGCTCGCACGCGGTTGCCGTGGGCCTGCGGGGAATCGTCGGCGAAGTACAGTTCCCGCGCCCGCTCGAACTGGCCCAGCACTTCGTAGGTCCGGCCCAGGTTGTAGCGAGCTCCACCCGCCCAGCGGCCTTGCGGGTCGGCTTGCAGCGTGCGTTTGTCCAGCCAATCGATGGCGTCCGGATACCGTCCGGTATCGTACTGCGCCAGCCCCAGCCAGAAGCTGGCCAACTGCCGACTCTCGCGCAGCAGGATGCGCGTGTTTTCCAGCAGGTTGCGCGCGGCAACCGGATCGGCCGGCAGGTTCCCTTCCAGGCCGATGCGCATCCGGGCCTCCGAATCGCGCTCCAGGTTGTCGATGATCGAGTCGGGCGTGCGCGAGTCCAGGAACATCGCCTTGGCTCCGACCTGATCCGGCGTGGACTCGAAGACGCCGCGAAACGCCAACCGCCGCCCCATGACCAGCGGATGCGAACCCTCGTAGATCAGTTCGCCACGGAACAGCTCGCGGGCCAACTCCGGGTTGTTGGCGGCCAGTCGAGGCAGCACGGCCCGGAACTGTTCCGTTTCGAACGGAACGTCCCATAATGCCGTGGCCTGGATGCCGGGGACGTCGGCCAGTTGCCGGGCCAGCCGACTGGGCGACACGGTCAACACCAGCTTGTCATCACCCGCCAGGCGGCGTTCGACCATTTCCATCTGCCGTGACAAGGCCGGGGGCGAGGCGTCGACCAAGGCCATCAGCGACTGGATCTGGTTTGCCCGCACCGGGTACACGTACGTCGTGCCCACGTCCAGGCTTTCCAGCAGCGCCGGGTCCTCGCGCACCTGGGCCAGCGTGGCGATCCCACGGCCGTCCGGGCCGGGCAGGGGCAGGCCCAGTTGCGGATCGAACAGAAACAGTTGCTCGCCCAGCAGTACCGCCGGCAGCCAGGGATAGGGTGACGGCCTGCGGCCCGGCGCGTCGAGCGCCAGCATGACGGCGTCCAGTTGCTGCTGGCGGCAGAGCAGGATAAACACGCGGGCCCTGGCCCAGGCGTCGCCATGGCCGTAGAGCATGGTTTGCCAGGGGTAATGTATGTAACCGGGGCCGGGAACACCGCGAGCCGCGCCCAGGCTGGGGCCGGCCGCCGCGGACTGCCCGGGGTCCAGACCGGGCCCG
>JAGFJK010000214.1 GCA_024102795.1 Pirellulaceae bacterium | reverse complement strand
TCTCACGCAGCGAATACACGTCTCCGCTCCTGGCGATGGACGAACGGCGGCGGGCACGGTCAGCAGGCGTTGACCCGGCCCCCTCCCGGAGGCGACTCTAGCCGACCGCGCCGCGGGAGTCCAGATAACGCTTGTGAATCTCCCATGCCCGCGGGATCGCCCCAGGATCGTGACTGGGATCTGCTGGACGCTCGCTCAACGAGTGACACCTTTGCCTTACCAGCATCACCCGGTGGGTAGAGCGAGCGTCGGACCTGTGATCGGTGGCGAGCCCATAATCACCGTGCAAGCGCTCCCAAATCCCGCCGGCTTGCCCGGCGGATCGTTGGGTTTCTCGCTAACGCCCCTCCGGGGTGAGCGCTTGCCCAGCGGGATTCGAAGTGGGGGGTGGAGCGCGGCGCGTACTGTAGCTGAAAGCCGAACGATCCGCCGGGCAAGCCGGCGGGATTCGAAGTGGGGCGGCTCCCAGAAGTGATAGATTGGGTCCTTGTCGCCTATCTAAGCGATGAATCGTCGTGAACGGCTACGGTAATCCTTGAGTCTCCTGTTCGCGAGGGCGAAATTGCCGAGGTGATCGCTGCCGCCGAAAGTGTGTTCAAAGATCCTGGCAGAAGCCAGCAACCTTCAATTTGCCCACAAGTAGCCGGAAAACGGTAAAGCCGCCCGGCGACAATCGCACCGCTCAAGGCACGGCTAGTGATCATGGATCGCCGGCCGCCAGCGCAAGTTCGAAGCAGGCCGCCTGCTCGCTGTTGCGCACATACAAGCGGTTGCCGACCAGCACGTGATGGTTCCAGGTCCGGCCCTCCAGGACGCCGTGTCTGGCCAGCTCGGTATGCTGTTGCGGCGTGGCCCGCAGCAACACCAGTTCACCATCCTCGGAAAGCACCAGCAACTGATCCTGGTCCGGCAACAGCAGCACCTGGCCGTTGCCGTAGCGCCCACCTTTCCACTGCCGCGCGCCGGTCGCCAGGTCGATGCAGGCAAAGATGTTGTTGTCAAAGCCGTACAGATACCCCTCGTGCGCCACGTAATCGTTGTAGTAGGGGTTCATGTAACGCGACGTCCAGGCAGTCTCGATCTGCAGTCGCTCGCCGTCGGCCCGCACTTCAACCCGCCGAGTGCCCGTTCCCATGGCGGTGCCCAGCAGCACGCTGGAACCGTCCAGGACCAGGGGCTGCACCACGCGATAGCCTTCGAATTTCCAGGCGTGCTGGCCCTGCAGCGTGCCATCGGCCGGGTCGAGCAACAGCAGGCCGTGGTTGTCGAGCAGCAGCACGCTGGGGATGCCGGCCACTTCCGCCAGGTGGGGCGAACTGTAGGTATGGTCTCCCGCCGGCGCTGCCCATCGCGGCCGGCCGCTTTCCACGTCATAGGCCAGAACCCCCTGGCCCTCGGCACCTCCGACATGGACGATCACCAGTCCGCCGGTTACCAGCGGCGACGAGGAAAAGCCCCAGGTGGGCGGCTGGCGCGAGGCGTCCTTGGTCAGGTCCCGTTGCCAGATCCGCTGGCCGGTGAGTGGATCGAGCCGATTGAGCAGACCATTGGCCCCCAGTGTGAAGAGCATCCCGTCGGCGATCGTGGGAGTCGCTCGTGGGCCCGCTCCGCCAATCGCCTCCCAGAATCGCGACGAGTCCTGGTGCACCCAGACGGTCGCCCCGCTCTCCGCGTCGTAGCAGACCACCACTTCGTCCTCGCCGCGCTGCTCCTGAGTGAACAGGCGGTTGCCGGCCACCGCGAACGACGACCAGCCGGGGCCGACCTGGATCCGCCAGATTTCGCGCGGCGGTTGTGCCTTCCAGTCTTCGGTCAGCACCAGGCCCGGCACCACGCCATCCCTGTTCGGACCGCGAAACCCTGGCCACTCGGCCGCGGCCAGCGGCTGCGCGTCCGTTTGCGTCGCCGGCGGCGCCTCGCCCGACTGCGGGACTTCCGCCAGGCCCTGCAGAAACTGATCCTCGGCCGTCGGCACCCACCTCCAGTTCCGCGTGGTCTGAAAGTCGCCGCGTATTTCATCGGTGCGCACCAGGTCCCAGAAGCCGAAGCCGACCAGCGCGGCCAGCAGCGCCAGCCACGTCCGGCCGAACGACTGCCACCGCCCCAGGGCAATCAGTGCCAGCGCGAAGCCCGTGAAGCCCCAAGGCAAGCCATAAATCATCATCCCGAACGTCTGGATGGACTTGTCCGAAAGGACCGTGGTGACGGCGGCGACCGCGATCAATCCCGTCAGGCCAACCAACCGTTCCAGCAGCCGAGCGCGACTGAGCAGCAGCCACCACAGCACGATCAGCAAGGCACTGGCCAAGGGCCCCATGAAACCGACCATCATCACGGGCATCGTCATCTCTTCCGCGAGCCGCGGAACAAGCTGAAGTCCCCACAGCAGCGCGACGCACAAAACGGCCGGCCAGACGCGCAGCGGCCGGAACCGCGGCGCCGGTTGCTCCGAGGAGGGCTGCTCAACGTCAGCCGCTGAAACTTCGTCGCTCATGATTAACCTACCCTTCGAGAGGCACGAACATGCCGGGCGCTTGAGATTCCGCCGATTCTAGCAGTCCGGCGGCGCGTCAGAAAGCTCGCTCAGCCGCCTTCGCGGACGTGGTGACAGCCAGTTCAGAAAACCGTACCGGTGTCCAGTGTGAGATGGCAGTCGCCACAGATCGTGAACTGGTGCGGATCGCGGACCGCCGCGGGCATCAGCCTGCCCGCCTCATCCAGCTCAAAGCACTCGACGGCGCCGTGTTCGGGATCCAGGATCAGGTAGTAGTTGACTCCCTGATCCTCGAACAGCCGCAGCTTTTCGTTGCGATCCCTGTCGGCCGTCGAGGGCGAGAGAATCTCGGCGACAATCGCGGGCGGTTGGGTGAGGTACTTCTTCGGAACCTCACCACAGATCACGACGACGTCCGGGCGTACGACCGTGTCGTCGGAAATGATCCAATCGATCTCCTGCAGCACCTCGGCCCGGCAGCCCCCGGCTTCCACCGCCTCCAGCAGCGCGCGGGCCAGGCGCAGCGAGCAGCGCTGGTGGGGTCCACCGGGACTGGGCGCCATGGCAACCGGTATGCCTTGCCAGAGTTCCCAGTCGCCGTCCCATTGCTGGTAATCGGCAACGGTGTAATGCGGGATGTACCTCGGAGCGCCGCTCATCGTTCGAGCTCAACCGCCAGGTTTCCTCTCTTGCATCTTGCAACCGACTGATTCTAGCCGAGGCAACTTCGGGAAACCATTCCCCGGTCCGCTACGAGCTTGAGAATCCACCCGATCTTCGGCATCTTCACCGAGCTCGGGGACGACTGGCGCCTGCCTGCTTTCAAGTGCCCGTCAATCACGGGCGGACGCCGCGTGTTTCTTCCAGATCAAAGTGATCAGTTCCCAGCCTCGCCGGGCCACGGTCTCGCTCCAGCCGATCTCCGCGGCGATCTCGGCAAGCGACTTCAATTCCAGCTTTCCCGCCACCAGCTTCTTCAGTCTCCGGGACACTTCCACCCCGCGACAATTCCCCAATTTGTTGAGTCCCATGGACTCCAGTTGCTCTGGGTCGAGCAGACAAAGCAAGTGGTCCAACTGATCGGCGACTTCCACGGCAAACTCGGCAGTCGGCTCGTCATCCCGCACCATGGGCATGGGATGCTGGTCGCCGTCGAGCCCGAAGTTGCGCCCCACCGCCGACTCGGTGTGCGGCAGTGGTGACTTGCGGACCTGGTCGACGACCTTGTTGTTGGTCAACATCACGAGCACTTGCCACAGGTCGTCCTGGTCTTCCAGGCGGGGAAACCGGCCTCGTTGGGCGCCTCGACAGAGGCTGTCAAATACGTCGACCAGCACATCGTCGTCGTCGACCCGCCGGACGCCGTGACGCTGTAGCCGGCGGCGTATCAACGCCGACAGTTTTTCGACGTACCGCGCCCACAGACGCTCCGCCGCTTCCGGCGAACCTTGCCGAAGTTGTTCCAACCACTGTCGTACCGTCGAGGGGTCGCTACTTTCCTGAGTCATGGTCGAGTCGCCTCTGCCAGTCTTGCCGGATCAAGGTCGCCTTCCGCTCGACACTCCGCAGCGACACTTTCAGTCGAGCGGCAATCTCCTGGTTGTTGAGCCCGTCCATGCGGAGCAGAGCCACCTGGCGTTGCGATTCGTCCATGGAATCCAGCAGTTCGCGGAGCGAATCCACGGCGGTAACTATGATGTCCGCGGGCAACTCCTGGGCGGGCACGATATCGAGCCCCAGCAGTTCCGAGCCGTCATTGTCTACCCGGCCAATCGCCGATTCAGTCCACTCCGGCGGCCGCTTGCGTTTGCGGTCGATGACCTTCTGCCGGGTGAGCATCATCAGGATCTGCCACAAGTCGCCACGATCGTCCAGGCGAGGAAAGCGTCCCTTCACGGCCCCGCGACACAGGCTGGCGAACACGTCGATGGCAATATCCTCCTGGTCCGCGCCGCGCACGCCGTACGTCGCAAGCTGCTTCCGCGCTCGGGCCGCCACCGCGCCCACCAACCGATTCCAAAGCTGTTCGGCTGCCCGTTCGTCGCCCTGCTTGATGTCCACCAGGATTTTCGAGATGGAGCCGGATTCCGACATGAGGATCACTCTTCTGTGCAATTCACGGACTGGAATGACGACCGGAGACTTCGCCGGTCTGCGGAAACTCCCGGCGCCCCCTGTTCAACACCGTAACGGCTACCCGAAACCCGCCAGAAATTCTTTTCTCAACTCCTGGGTGATCCCGTCTGACCGCAAGCCGCCGGCGGCTGCGTTGCGCGCTGCACCGACTGCCGCAGCTCGCCGTCTCCCAATATACTAATGCCGGGGGGGACGCAATGCAGCATGGGGTGGCTCCATGAGTGATGACGAGGGAAATCGCGCATCGAATGACGATGTCGCTCGCCGGCTTCGACTGTTCGCCGTCTGCCAGGAACACGACGCCGATTGGAAAGCAGGTCGGAAAACTCCTATCGAAGAGTTTCTGCGGCGATTGCCCGAAGCCGAGCAGCCGTTGGCGCTGGAAGAACTGGTTGCGCAGGAATTCGAACTTCGGCGGGTGGCTGGCGATCGGCCCGACCTGGAGGAGTACCTGCAACGGTTCCCCCAGCACTCGCAAATCATTCGCCGAGCGTTGGCGGAAGCCACGGTGGGGAGATTGTCGAGCGACAAGCACGTACTACAAGCGGGAAGCGGTGTCGTAATGCACAACCCACCCGAGTCACTCGAGCTGCCGCTGCGTATCGATCGCTACGAGTTTGTCCGCAAACTGGGCGGCGGCACGTATGGTCTGGTCGGCCACTACCACGATACCGAGACGGGTAGCGACGTTGCCCTGAAGATTCCGAAACGACGGTCGAGCCGCGAACTGGAGCGGTTCTTCCAGGAGGCCCGACACCAGGCCGCATTCCGCTCAACGGGCATTGTGTCCATCTACGATGTCCAGCGCAACGCCGATCCACCCTTCATTGTCTTGGAGCTGATGGCGGGCGGGGAATTGACGGCATTGACGCGCGACGAACCGGTGCCCTGGGATCGTGTCGCCCAGGTGGTGGCGGAGGTGGCCGAGGCGCTGGAGGACATACACAAACGAGGCTACATCCATCGAGACCTTAAGCCTGCCAACGTACTGCTGGATGCCGAGGGCCACCCGCGGATCGCGGATTGCGGGCTGGTGATGCACGTCGGCATTCGGGAACAAATCCGTGGCGAGTTTGCCGGCTCGCAAGCCTACATGTCGCCGGAGCAGTTGCGTTGCGAGGACATTGACGCACGGAGCGATCTGTGGAGCTTGGGCGTGATTTTCTACGAATTGCTCACGCGCAAGCATCCCTTCGAAGGACTTGTTCCCGGCAGCCTGCGGCAATCCATTCTCACCGCCGAGCCGCCGCCGCCTGGACAGCACAATCCCCGAGTGCCAGCCGAATTGCAGCGCATCTGCCTGCGCATGCTGGAGAAGCGACCGGACGACCGCTACAGCTCGGCGGCCCAAGTGGCGCGCGACTTGGAGAGTTGGCGCGACGTCCAGGATCGCGTCGCATCCGAAGTAACCACCTGGTCCGGAGTTCCGCCCACGCTGGCCAGCTTGCAGGCCGATCACTCGCAGTTGTTCCTGCAACTGACGCCCGGACCGCGCGAACGCGATGGCACGCCAACGAGTCTCCAATTCTGGAAGACGAGGATCGAATCCACCGATCCCGAGCTTGCGTTCCGGCTCGGCGCGCTGTTCGGCAAAAGCGGCTCCGGCAAGAGCTCCTTGCTCCGCGCCGGTCTGCTGCCGAGCCTGGGAGCTCACGTTACCGCGCGGTTGGTCGAAGCGACGTCCGACGACACGGAAGTCCGTCTGCTCAAGAGCTTGCGGCAGCAATATCCGGCCCTGACCGAGGACTTGGATCTGGTCCAGTCGCTGGCCCTGCTGCGCGAGGAGTTGATCGGTCCGG
This sequence comes from Pirellulaceae bacterium, assembly GCA_024102795.1. GTDB lineage: Bacteria > Planctomycetota > Planctomycetia > Pirellulales > Pirellulaceae > JAGFJK01. Next base: position 1,522 of record JAGFJK010000214.1, on the reverse strand, counting down.
GCCAGAAGTTGTTGCTGGTTGTGGATCAGTTCGAACAGTGGCTGCACGGTTGGAACGGCCAGCCCGAGGACCAGTTGCCGGCCGCGCTGCGACAATGTGACGGCGTCCGCCTGCAATGCCTGCTGACCATTCGCGACGATTTCTTTCTTTCGCTGACGCGACTCCTGCGCGAGGTCGGCGTGAAGCCGCAGGAGCACGTCAACACGATGGCCGTGGACCTGTTCGACCGCGGCCACGCGCGAAAGGTCCTGGCCAGCTACGGCCAGGCCCTGGGCGCGATCGGCCCGGAAGCAACCGCCGAGCAGAACGAGTTTCTGCAGCAGGCGGTCGAACAGTTGAGCGAGGAGCAGGGACGCATCGTGTGCGTGCGTCTGGTGATGCTGGCCCAGATGATGGCGGGCCGGTCGTGGACTGTGGAAACGCTGAACGATCTGGGCGGACTCGACGAACTGGGCATCAAGTTCCTCGACGAACTGATCCATGGCGATTCCGCGCCGCCCCAACGCCGCGCCCATGCCACGGCCATCGACTGCGTGCTCGCTGAACTTGTGCCGCCCCGCGGGACCGACATCAAGCAGCGCATGCGGTCCTGGGACGATCTGCTGGCCGCGTGCCCGGCGGAATACCGGCGCGAGACGGACCTGTTTGACGAAGTGCTTGAAATCCTGCGGAAAGAGATCCGGCTGATCACGCCCACCGAGCCCGACGTGGCTGAGGCGGGCAACCTGGAACACTCCGCCCCGCCAGTTGCCGCGAGCGAGGACCCGGCCACCCCGAAACGCTTCTACCAGCTTACACACGACTACCTGGTGTTTCCCCTGCGCGAACGCCGCGCGCGCCGCGAACGCAAGACGCTACGGGGCCGAGCCAGGCTGCGACTGCGCGAACTGGCCGACTTGAGCAGCGGCGGGCCGGCGGACCAGTTCTTGCCGCGTTGGTGGGAGGATCTGTTCCTGCGAGCGTTCACAAGCGCTCGCCAGTGGAACGACGCCGAGCGGCGGATGATGCGCCGTTCCGGCTGGAAGCACGGCCGCAACGCGGCAGGCATCCTGCTGGTCACCATCGTGGCTGGTTGGGTGGGAATTGAGGTCTATCGTCGCGACGTTCACCAGCGGCAGCGGCAGCAGATGCAGGTGCTGGCCGATGGGCAACTGAACACGGTGTTGAATTCCGAGCTGGCCGGACTGGAAGATTCGCTGGGGGCGCTGGAGCCTCATGTGGATCTCGTGGAAGGCAGGCTTCGGGATGCGATGCGGGAGCCGAATCCGAGAACCTTTCGAAATGCGTTGTTGGCTCACGCTCTGCTGCTGGGAGATGTCAATCCCTGGACCGATGCGCGGATGCTCGAACTGCTGTTCGCATCGCCGCTCGACGATCTGGAGCTGATTCTGGATATGTTGTCGCGACGCGCGGCGACCGATCGGAATCCACCGGCACCGAAGTTGTGGGACGAACTGGCGTCGGTGAACAACCATCCATCACGCCGCCTCCGCGCCGCCGCGACGCTGGCCACGATTTCTCC
>JAGFJK010000146.1 GCA_024102795.1 Pirellulaceae bacterium | reverse complement strand
CGCCGTGGCCGCTGGAGGCCACCGCGGGATGCAGTTGCAGAACCGGTACCTGATCACCGAGAGCGAGCAGGGGATCGTGATTATCGACCAGCACGCGTTGCACGAACGGGTGCTGTACGAACAGCTTCGCGGCAAGGTTTTGTCCGAGGGGATGGAAACTCAGCGGCTGCTGGTGCCCGAACCGGTGCACCTGAGTGCGGCGGAGGCGGCGGCCGCGCTGGACGCCCGCGAGACGCTGGCCCGGCTGGGGATTCAGATCGAGCCGTTTGGCGGTGATACGGTGCTGGTTTCCAGCTACCCGGCGATGCTGGCCAACGTGTCGCCCGGCGAGCTGCTGCGGCAGATCATCGACTCGCTGCTGTCCAGCGGCCAGGCTCCTGAGCGGCGCGACCTGCTGGACGAACTGCTGCACATGATCGCCTGCAAGGCGGCGATCAAGGCCGGCGACCGGTTGTCGGCCGAGGAGGTGCTGGCGTTGCTCCAGCAGCGGCATCTTTGCCAGGACTCGCACCATTGCCCGCACGGCCGGCCGACGGCCCTGGTGTTCACGCGGGACGAGCTGGACCGGCGGTTTGGCCGCACCTGACGGCCGGGGTCGCTCCAAGATCACTCCCCCGACAACCGGCTTCCCGACCCATCCTCCCCCAGGATCTGCCCACGGGCAGGAAACTCGCTGGAAAACAATGTAGGATTACTGGGGCGCCGTGCGGCGGCCGCCGCTGGTTCCCTTGGATGATTCCGAACTTTCGTCGCAACTGAAACCATCATGATTTGTGTCAGCATCGGTCGCGGCCGTCACAAGCAGATGATTGCCGAGTACCGGCATCTGGTCGAGCAGGGAGCGAAGCTCATCGAACTGCGGCTGGACTACATCCGCCGCGACGTGAATTTGAAGCGGCTGCTGGCCGACCGCCTCTGTCCGATCGTGGTCAGTTGCCGGCGGGAGCAGGACGGCGGCCGCTGGGCGGGGACCGAGGCGGCGCGGATGATCCTGCTGAGGTCGGCGATTGCCGATGGGGTGGATTATATCGACCTGGAGGAAGATGTGGCGGGTTCGGTCCCGCGGTTCGGAGTGACGAAGCGGATCATCAGTTACCACAACTTCCGCGAAACGCCGGAGGATCTGGCGGCGATCCATCAGCGCTGCGTGGCTCAGGATCCCGACATCGTCAAGATCGCCACGATGGCCAACCACCCGCACGATTCGGTGCGGATGATGGAGCTGATCCGCGCCAGCCGGGTGCCGACGGTGGGGCTGTGCATGGGCGAAGTGGGCACGGCGTCCCGGTTGCTGGCGGGCAAGTTTGGAGCGCCGTTCAGCTACGCCACGTTCCATCACGAGCGGGCGCTCGCGCCGGGGCAGCTCAGTTACCGGCAGATGTGCGACATCTACCACTACGACGAGGTGCGTGCGGACACCGAGATCTACGGCGTGGTGGCCGATCCGGTGGGGCACAGCTTGAGCCCGGTGGTGCACAACTCGGGCTTCCGCCAGATGGGGCTGAACAAGGCCTACGTGCCGTTCCGGGTTTCGCGCGAGCAACTGGCTCCGTTCCTGCAAGACTGCCCGGCGTTGGACGTGCGCGGCTTGAGCGTGACGATTCCGCACAAGGAACAGGTGGTCAAGCTGCTGACCCGCGTCGATCCGGCGGTGGCGGCGATCGGCGCGGCCAACACGGTGATTTTCGGCCCGGACGGGACGATGGGCTACAACACCGACTGGCAGGCCGCGATGGAGAGCCTGGCGACGGCGCACGGGCCGGACGAGGAAAGCGAGTCGTTCGCGGGTCGCGTGGCGCTGGTGCTGGGGTCCGGCGGCGTCTCGCGGGCGATCGCCTACGGCTTGCTGCAGCAGGGTGCCGAAGTGGTGATCTCCGGCCGCTCGGCGAACCGCTCGGCCACGCTGGCCACGGAAATGGGTTGCCGCCACGTGGAATGGTCCGCTCGCCACAACGTGAAGGCTCACGCCATCATCAACGGCACGCCGGTCGGCATGCACCCCAACGTGGACGAATCGCCCTATGACGGCCGCTACATCCGGCGGCACATGATCGTGTTCGATACGGTCTACAACCCCGAACAGACGCTGCTGATCAAACAGGCCCGCGAGCAGGGCTGCCGGCTGACGACGGGCGTGGAAATGTTTGTCCGGCAAGCGGCCTTGCAGTTCAAGCTGTTCACGGGCCACGAGGCGCCGCTGGACACGATGCGGCAGACGGTGCGGCGGGTGATCGGCGCCGCCCGATCCGCCTGATGGCAGTTTGTCGGCCAGGACGCTCGGACATGGACGCTCGGACATGAACGTGTATTTGATCGGCTACCGCGGTTCGGGCAAGTCGTCGCTGGCTCGGCGGCTGGGCGAGCGGTTGCAGTGGAGCTGGCGGGACGCCGACGAGTTGCTCGAAGCGGAGGCCGGGAAGTCGATCGCCCGGATTTTCGCCGAGCAGGGTGAGGGGGCGTTCCGCGACCTGGAATCGCAGGTGATCGCGCGGCTGGCCGGCACGGACCGATGCGTCGTGGCGCTGGGCGGCGGCGCCGTGCTGCGGGACGAGAACTGCCGGGCGATCCAGCCGGGAATCGTGGTCTGGCTGCGGGCCAGCGTGGACACGCTGGCCGAACGCATCAGCCAGGATCCCACGACGGCCGAGCGGCGGCCGAACCTGACCAGCGGCGGCGGCCGGCAGGAGATCCAGCGGCTGCTGGACCTGCGCACGCCGCGCTACCAGGCCGTGGCCGACTTCGCCGTGACGACCGATGGCAAGCCGCTGGAGAATATCGCGGATGAAGTGCTGGACGGTCTGGCCTCGCGCGGCATCCGGCCGGCCGATCCGGCGTCCCTGGGGGATCGCGATCGCCTGCCGGAATCGTGCCAGCCGCCGGAGCGGGGCCCCGAAGAGCGAGGCCCGGCGTGAGTCTGCTGCTGGCGATTCCGCTCGAAGTCCGTCTGCTGCTGCTGGCCCTGGCGGGAGCGGTCCTGGGCGGTCAGTTGAACCGCGGCATCTACCGGCTGGCGTGGCACGCCCGCCAGATCGGTCCCTGGTCGCCGCCGGCCGCGGGCGCGCCGCCG
>JAGFJK010000143.1 GCA_024102795.1 Pirellulaceae bacterium | reverse complement strand
GCTCAGTTGAGCGAACCCGCCCTGCTCGTAGTTGTACAGGTGCGAATCCGTCTCGCACAGCAATTCATCGCCCGGCTTGCAGTGCACTCGGACGGCCACCTGGTTGGTCATCGTCCCGGACGGCATGAAAATGGCCGACTCGGTCCCCAGCAGTTCGGCCAGCCGCCGCTGGAGCCGCTCGACGGTCGGGTCCACGTCGATCACGTCGTCGCCCACCTCGGCCGCGGCGATCGCCGCCCGCATCCCGGGCGTGGGCCGAGTGACCGTGTCGCTGCGGAGGTCCACCGTAGCTGTCTGCATGAGGCCTGTTACACCGGTTAGGATTGGACTGGGGTGGCCGTGGCCAGCGTGTCGCGCAAGACCCGGCTGGACGTCCCCGGCATGCGCCGCAGGCAGACCAGGCACATATCGTCTTCCTGGGTAGCCCGGCCGAGGAACTGCTGCACGTTGTTGACGATCGAATTGCCCAGGTCCGACACGTCGCCGTCTCCCTGCAGGACCAGTTCGCGGATGCGTTCGATCGAAAACTGCACGTCCCGCTCGTTCGCCGCCTCGTTAATCCCGTCGGTGTACATGGTCAGCGATTCGCCCGGCTCCAGCCGGATCACGGCCTGCTGGTACTCGAAGCCTTCCACGATCCCCAGTGGCAGGCCGGACAGCGCCGCGCCCGGTTCGTCCAACTGGCCGTCCACTTGCCGGTGAATCGGGGCCATGTGCCCCGCGTTGACAATCGTCACCTCGTGCCGGTCGGCATCCAGCACCACGGCCACCAGCGTCACGAAGCGGTCGATCTGCAGGCGGCTGAGGCGATTGTTCAGGTTGGTGATCGCCACGTCCGCCTGCGATTCGGACGCCAGGCAGAACCGGGCCTCGGCCGACAGCTTGGCCATCAGCAGTGCCGCCGCCACCCCGTGCCCCACCACGTCCGCGACGATCACGGCGGTCCGGCCGTCCGGCAGCCGGATGTAATCGAAGTAGTCGCCGCCCACGTGATTGGCCGGTTCGTAAAAATGAAAGAACTCGTACCCGTCCAGCATCGGCCGAGCGTCGGGCAAAAAGGCCTTCTGCACGTCGCTGGCCAGCTTGATGTCCTGTTCCATCGCCAACTGCCGCAGAGCCGCTTCGTGCAGTTGAGCGTTGTCGATCGCCAGCCCCGCCTGAGCCGCCACGCTGACCAGCAGTTCCAGGTCCTCCTGCTGGAAGCGGTTCCGCTGGTCCATCGTGTCGATGTGCAGCACCCCGATCGGCTTGCCGTCGCTGTCCAGCAGCGGAGCGCACATCATCGAGCGGATGCGCAGGTCGGCGATGCTCATCGAGTTGTCGAACCGCGAATCCTCCAGCGCGTCGCCCGACAGGATCGCCTGCCGCGATTCCAGCACCAGGTTGACGATCGTCCGGCTGACCCGGATCGCGTCCTCCGAGTCGGGGCGCCGCACCTTGGTCCACCGCGGCACCAGCACGCCATCATCGTTGGCCAGGCCGATGAACGCCCGATCCGCCTGGACGAAGATCTTGAACAGGCTGGCCAGGATTTTGTCCAGGACCTGATCCAGCTCCAGGGCCTTGCCCAGGTTCTGGGTGATCTCGATCAGCGCGTTCAGCTTGGCTTCGGGACTGGCCGCTAGTTGAATCTGCCCCCGGCTGCTCGAGACGTCCACCTTGGACATGATCGTGGAACTGGAGCCGCCCGAATCGTCCTCCAGAAAGATCGTGCCCACGCTCGATCCATCCAGGGCCTTCGAACCGGAACCGGCGCGGGCCCCGCCCTGAAAGCGGAACGACACGTCGCAGATCCGCACCTGGTCGCCGTCCTGCAGCGGCTTGCGGCCGACCACCTGTTCGTCATTGAGAAACGTGCCGTTGCGGCTGTTCAGATCCTCAACGAACCACTGATCGCCCAGCCGGACCACCTGGGCGTGCCGACGGCTGACCGCGCCGACTTCCACCAGCACGTGGCAATCCGGGTGCCGCCCCAGCGAATTCTCCGCGCTCCGCAGCTCGTACCTGTGCCCGATCGGGGGACCATCGGGGGGACCAGCGACAACCGTTAAGAAAGCCATAGCGGCCAATCCGGGACAAGAGATCAATGCTGGACGGGGATACGCCGCGGAGGGAATCAAGGGTCTTTCGGGCGGCCCCGCCACCTGGCGGCCAGCCTGAACGATGGCCTACGGCCTGAACGGGGGGTGCGCCGGCGGACGCCTCGAACGGCTGATTTTAATTGCCTGCCGGCCGCATCGTCAACCAAACCGGCCTCGGCTGGAGCCCGTTTGGCCGGATTGCCCGGACTGGCTGGCCACATACGACTGCATGCGTCCTCCGCCTGGCGAACCGGGCGTGGCGCGGACTTGTCCATAGCCTGTGACCCGCGGCCTGAGGCGTGCCCTTGACCGGCGGGGGCAATCGGCGTACCGTAACAAGGCAACGGTCGGGCGTTCAGCGCACCTTCTGGCCCCTAGTGTAACGGCAGCACGACTGACTCTGGATCAGTTAGTCTAGGTTCGAATCCTAGGGGGCCAGCTCAGGATCAGACATGACCGCATGGCACGCCGCACTTCTCTAGCTTGCGGCAGTCCAAGTTTTCCCAATGTGTCACGGTACGCGTGATCGCTTCCCACCAAGATTGTCGCGGGAGTCGTTGTGAAGCCAAGTCTACAGGCGTTGCTTGTGGCGGATCACGTTTATTGCGACGCGGCAACTCGCTGAATTCGAATTGCTCTTTGCTGCCAGCATCCGAGTGAGCGACAGGGAGGGCAAGTACGACCCGCTCCGAGCCATTGAGTTGGTGTTTCCGTTACCATTGACCTCTGGGGTCGATTTGGCAGGGTGGGGAATCCCAGCAAAGTAGTCATCACGGTCCGCGTGGCCTGCTAATAAGTGGCTGGGCAACCGGGAGAGCTTTCGCGCGGGATCGGTTCCATGCCCGTCTGGCTCCGTCCCCGTTTTCGAGATCGTGCGGCTTTTCAGTTGTTCTGCCGAGTGAACTTGGCGTTACAACCGAGGGTAAGTTAGACGGCCTCCGCTTCGGCGAGCGATCCCCCTTGATATCCCTCTGGCCCCCTCCCCGGCTTCGAGATCGTGCAGCTTATAAGTTGTTTTTTCTGCGGAGTTTACATCGTTCTGTGAGCGTCCTTAGCGCTCCCTAACGCCGAAGTCGTTGCACAGTCGCTCAATTCTCAATTCTCAATTCTCAATTCTCAATTCTCAATTTGCAATTTGCAATTTGCAATTTGCAATCACCCGTCCTGGTGTTTCGTGCTTCAATCAAGCGACGCCGAAGCACACCGTGAATTCTGGCGCACGCCGCGCACTCTCCACTTCGAATCCCAGCTTGATTCGCACGCGCTCGCCCGGTCGGGCGTTAGCGAGAAACCTAACGATCCGCCGGGCAAGCCGGCGGGATTCTCGAGCGCTGGCCGGGACGTGTGTAGCGAGAAACCTAACGATCCGCCGGGCAAGCCGGTGGGATTCGAAGTCCAAAACAGTCTGACGGGCGCTCACCGGGAGCCAAGGGCATTAAACACTGAGGATCCAACAACTTAAAAGCTGCACGATCTCCTTCGGGGAGGGCTGGGGAGGGGCTCTTCTTTGCACTGCCAGACTCAACCCTTCCCAAAGTAGCCATCACGCTCCGCGTGATGAGCCTTCCGACCGCCGTCTGAACCAGACGCCGCGGCCAGTGTCCAGCCGGACTTGCGGGTGGCACAGGCCGGGGCGATCCTCAACGACCGCTGGTGACTCCCTGCGACAGGAGACTTCGAGTCTGCAAGGGCTCATCACGCGGAGCGTGATGACTGCTTTGCCGGAGCTCGCCGTCCTGCCAAATCGACCCCAGAGGTCTATGGTCCCGCTTCACCGCAGGCCCCTCCCCAACCCTCCCCGGAGGCCGGGGAGGGGGCCAGAGTGATATCAAGGGAGAGCGCTCGCCGCAACGGATGCCGTCCCAGCTTTCCCTTGGTTGTAACGCCAAATTCCCTCAGCAAGACAATTTAAAAGCTGCGCGATCTCGAAGTCGGGGAGGGAGCCAGAAGTGATCGCTCGAGTCCTTGTCGCCTCTCAGAGTGACGAATCGCGGTGAAAGGTTACCTGATAAATGACAACAGACAACAGACAACTGACAACTACTCCAGATACGCCCGCATCCGCTCCAGCCCCAACCGCAGCACGTCCAGCGGATCCTGCTGCCAGAGTTGGCGATTGAACAGTTCCAGGCTGACCGTACCCGCGTAGCCGATTTGGCGCAACGTCTGGACTTCGGCCGCCAGGTCGATCGCTCCATCGCCCGGCATCACGCGGTCGGCGTCCGTCTGCTGGCCGGCCGGGATACCGACGGCCGCATCGTCGAAGTGATAGTGGCTGATCCTGCCAGCCGGGATTTGGCGGAGCACGTCGGCGGGCCCGCCGCCGTTCCAGGTGTGGAAGGCGTCCAGAACCAGCGTGGCCTCGGGATCGCCGACCTGCTGCACGACGTGCCAGGCCTGGTCCAGCCGCGACACGGAACCGAAGAAGCTGATGTACTCGAACGTTGGTTTCACTCCCGCTTCCCGCCCCAGTGCCAGCAGGTCGGCGTAACGCTGAACGATCCGCCGCTGATCGCAGGCCGCTCGCGGCGGCGAACAGACCAGCCAGGGCGAGCCGAGCCGAGCGGCCAGGTCCATGCGCCGCCGGGCTTCTTCCAGCACCAGCGGGTACTCCGGCTCGCTGGCTTCGGCCCAGGCCCGCAGGGCGATCGTGCAGGGAACGATCAACCCGTGGTCGGCCAGCGCCCGTTCGACGTCCCGCACTTCGCCGCCGCGTCCGACGTGTTCGTACACGTCGTTCAGCCACAGTTCCACGCCGGCGAAACCGGCCACGGCCGCCAGCCGAACCTTGTCCAGCAGCGGTTGGGGTTTGATCGTGCTGGTGTTCAGGCAATACTGGAATGACATGGCGACCTGGTTCCCTGGAGAATGGACGACCTGGTGCGTCCGCGGCTCGAGGTCGCGGCGCACGGCGGGGAGGACCTGTGGCATTCCCTGCCCGAAGGACCCATTGGAATGGGAGGATCTGGTCGTTGCAATGGCCGCGAACCAGCCGCCGCGCAGGGCGCGCGGCGGGTCGCGCCCGTTGCCACGAACAGCGATCACTCGCCCGCGCCTTGAGCACGCCCCACTTACCTGCCGACAAGGATTCCGCGATGCAGCCGCTGCAGCACCCCGGCGTAACCCGACGCACTGCCCTGCAAGCTGGAGCGGTCGGGCTGCTGGGTCTGGGGATGAACCATCTGGAGGCGCTGCGTGCCGAGGCGGTCGGCGCCAGCGACGCGCCGGCGCGGGCCTGCATCTACATCTTCCTGTCGGGAGGACTCGCGCAGCACGACAGCTTCGACCTGAAGCCCGACGCGTCCGACTCGGTCCGCGGCGAGTTCCAGCCGATCGCCACTCGCACGCCGGGCCTGCAGATCTGCGAACACCTGCCGCTGCTGGCCCAGCGCAGCCATCTCTGGTCGCTGTGCCGTTCGTTGACGCACCATTCCAACGAGCATTCGGCCGGGCATCACATCATGCTCACCGGCCGCTCGCAACTGCCGCCCGGCTTTTCCCCCGGCGCGCCGCAATCGACCGACTGGCCGTCGATTGCCGCCGTGGCCGGTGCGGTCACTCGGCCGCGCCACAACCTGCCGCCCGCCGTGGTGTTGCCGGAAAGACTGATTCACAATTCCGGGCGTGTGATCCCGGGCCAGTTCGCCGGGCGGATGGGAGGCCATCGCGATCCATGGTTCATCGAGGCGGCGCCGTTTCACAAGACGTCCTACGGAGCGTTTCCGCAGTACCAGTTCGATCATCAGCAGCGCGGGCACAAAGATGAACGACTGTTCCAGGCTCCCAGCCTGACCCTGCCCCACGGTCTGACTCGGCCACGCTTCGACGGCCGCCTGAGTCTGCTCAGCGAACTGGGCCGTCAGCGGCAGGAATTGGACCGGGCGGCGGAGGCCGAGAACTTCGACCGCTTCCGGCAGGGCGTCGTCTCGCTGCTCACCGACCGGCGCGTCCACGAGGCGCTGGACGTCACTCGGGCCGACGACCAGTTGCAGGACCGGTACGGCCGCAATGCCTTCGGCTGGTCCCTGCTGATGGCTCGCCGCCTGATCGAAGCCGGTGTGAACCTGGTGCAGGTCAACCTGGGAAACAACGAAGCCTGGGACACGCACGGCAACGCCTTCCCGCATCTCAAGGACAAGCTGCTGCCGCCGACGGATCGAGCGGTCTCGGCCCTGCTGGACGACCTGCATTCGAGTGGCCTGCTGGAGCGGACGCTGGTGGTGATGGCTGGCGAGTTTGGACGAACACCCAAGATCTCGTTGCTGCCGCAGCATTACAAACAGCCAGGCCGCGATCACTGGGGAGCGGTGCAGTCGGTCTTCCTAGCCGGCGGTGGAGTGCAGGGCGGCCGCGTGGTCGGGTCGTCGGACAAGATCGGAGCGTATCCGGCCGACAACCCGCAGACGCCTGAGCACCTGGCTGCCACGATCTACCAGGCTCTGGGGTTGCCTCGCACCACTGCCTGGCACGACGACCTGGAGCGGCCGCATCACATTTATCATGGCGAACCGATCGAAGGACTGGCCTGAACCCCATAGTCGCCTTTCGCTCCGCGAAAGTAGCGAGCAATAGTCGCCTTTCGCTCCGCGAAAGTAGCGGCGCAGCCAGAATTCCAACACCACTCCGGAGACTCACCGCGTGCTGTCCGTATTCGACCAACCCGTTCCGGGGCGACCCGGCTTGAGTCGCCGCGAGCTGCTGCGGGTGGGAGGTCTGAGCGCTTTGGGCCTTTCACTCAGCCAGCCGCACGCCGTACTGCCGGCCGCGCAGCTCGCGGCGGCCGGCGGCGAGGCGTCGTTCGGCAAGGCCAAGGCCTGCATCGTGCTGTTTCTGCTGGGCGGTCCGCCGCAGCACGAAACCTGGGATCCCAAGCCAGACGCGCCGACCGACGTGCGGGGCGATTTCCAGCCGATCGCCTCGGCCGTGCCGGGCCTGGCGGTTGGCGAGCTGATGCCCAGAACGGCCACGCTGACCGATCGGATTGCCGTGTTGCGAGCGATGTCGACCGCCGACAACGCCCACTCGTCCAGCGGCTACTGGATGCTGACCGGTTATCCGCACGCGCCTCGCAACCAGGAGAACGCCAAGGCGGGCTTCCCCAACAACTGGCCCTGCCTGGCCGCCGTGGTCCGCCGCCTGTCGGGCGATCGGAACAGCCTGCCGGGAGCCGTCCGGCTGCCCGAGGAGATCTGGAACACGGGGCGCATCGTCTGGCCCGGGCAGGACGCGGGCTGGCTGGGCAACACGGCGGATCCCTGGCTGCTGACGTGCGATCCGAACGAGCCCGGTTTCGAGGTGCCCGCATTGGCGTTGCCTGGCGACGTGCCGCCGCTTCGTCTGGACGGCCGGCACTCGCTGCTCCATTCGGTGAATCGGCACCTGGATGCGCTGGACCAGCGCGGCGCCGTCAACCGCTGGGACGGACTGCGGCAGAAGGCGTTCGACCTGCTGCGGGCCCCGGCCGCTCGGCGAGCGTTCGACCTGGCCGCGGAGCCGGACGCGGTGCGCGAGTGGTATGGGCGCAACCGGTTTGGGCAGAGCGTCCTGCTGGCTCGGCGGTTGGTCGAGTCGGGCGTGCGGCTGGTGCAGGTCAACTGGACTCGCTGGAAGGAAGATCCCGACGTGGCGCCGGCCTGGGACACGCATGCCTCGAACAGCGAACGGCTGAAGACGGTGCTCATGCCGCCGATGGACCTGGCCTACTCCGCGTTGCTGGAAGACCTGGAACAACGCGGAATGCTGGACGAGACGCTGGTGGTCTGGATGGGCGAGTTTGGGCGGACGCCCAAGATCAACGCTCGCGGCGGTCGCGACCACTGGGGGCACGTGTTTTCGGTGGCCTTGGCTGGCGGCGGCGTGGGCGGCGGAGTTGTCCACGGCGCCTCGGACCGGCAGGGCGGCTATCCGGTGGAAGGCCGAGTGGAACCGCAGGATCTGACTGCCACGATCTTCCATTGCCTGGGTTACGCGCCGCACACGGCGGTACACGATCGCCTGGGCCGCCCGATGGCGATCACGCAAGGTTCGCCAATCCGCGAGATTTTGCCTGGGTAAAGCCATGCTCGACTTGAATGATCCGCGGTGGAAGAAGTACAAGGGTGGCTACGGGGTCATCTACGACGCGTCGGTCCCGCTGCGGCGCTTGTTCGAGGAAGGTGCGAGCCAGCCGATCTGGGACGAATTGTGGCAGGAGTTGCATCACCAGGGCGACATCGGCGCGGCCTCTTACGCGGCGGTCCCGCACCTGCTGGAATTCGCCCGCCGCAGCAAGAAGCTCGACTGGAACGTGTTTGGTCTGGTCGCCACGATCGAGATGTCGCGGGACGAGGGTCCCAAACTGCCCAAGGAACTGGCGGCGGATTACCTGGCGGCGATCGGTGCCACGGCCGAGGTTCTCGTGACGCATCCGGACCGCAAATGGGGCGCCGAGTTGATGCAGGTGGCAGCGACCTGTCTGGCGCTGACTCGCGGCCAGCGCAAATTCGCCGAGATCTACAGCGAGTTCTCGTTGCAGTCCGGCAAGCGCTGGCTGAAGGCGGAGTTCGATTAAGAACAAGCAAACGACCTCTGAGGACATTTTGGCAAGCATCGAGGGCGGGGGAATCTGGGTCGTTGCCCGTCGTCCGTGGCGGTCCGAGGGCGTTGATGCCGGCCGAGCGATCTGGTTATCGCAGCGCGTGGTCCGGCGCCGGTCGATGAGCCGCAACAGGGAATCGCTTGGATCTGCGCCAAATGTTGTCGGAGGACACTACTGATCGCCCACCACTTCGCCGCCGTTGCGGGTGGCCATGGCCCACCAGACGGCGCGGTCGATCGTGTCGGGGATGAAGCGGCACGAGCCGTCGACCAGCGAAACCATCACGCCGCCCGCGTGGTAGCTGCGCGAGGTGACGGCGGCGAACGTCAACTGGTTGATCGTCTTGCCTTCGCGCGACGAATTGAAATCGACGTCGTACGTGTCCGGCGCGGACCCGTGGAGCACCTTCGTGTTCGGCGTGAACACGGCCGTGAAACCGGTCTGGTGGACCCGCGAGTCCACCCACTCGGTATGCCCGGAGTTGCTCTTGAAATCACCGCCATAGGCCACGGCGTCGGCGGGTGTGAGCGGCACGGGGGTGCCGGCCGCCGCCGGCGAGCCGCCGTCGCGCAGGTAGGGGTTGAACGCCTTCACCTCGGCAAACGCCAGCGTGCTGCTGGTGCCGTCGATCACGGTAGCGAAGTTGTTCAGGCTGTTGGGGTGCACCAGCCCGTCGCCACCCAGCCCCGAGTTGGGATCGTACACGAACCAGGTCCCGTAGTTGGCGCCGTAGGTCAGCGGATAATGCGTGATCGCCCCATCCGGACGCTCGTGATCCTGCACTTCGCTGGGGCAGACGAACACGGGCACCCGGACACGCGTTACGTTCGGCTGCTGGGCGTAAGTGCGGTTCCAGTCAATCAGGTCCTGCAGGTTCTGCTGTTCCAGGAAAGGGAGCAGGCGGGCGTGGACCGACCAACTGTCGGCCGCCTGCGTACGGGGAAAAATGCCGCCGGGCGGAAACAGGCCGTAGGTGTCGTGGTAATTGTGCAGCGCCAGCGTGATCTGCTTCAGGTTGTTGGAGCAGGACATGCGACGGGCGGCCGCGCGAGCGGCCTGGACCGCGGGCAGCAGGATGGCGATCAGGATCCCGATAATGGCGATCACCACCAGCAGTTCGACCAGCGTGAAACCGGCCGGACGCTTCCGCGGCCGCAGACAGGCGGTCCGGGCGGCGGGCAGGTGCAGATGGGGCCGAGCGGCAGCAGGCCAGCGGTGGGGGGAAACGGAGCGCGGATTCATGGCAGGCCCTCGAAGCAACGAGATTTTTGGTGGGGAACCAGGGCGGGCTGCAGAGGGCTGGCTGCGGGAAAGTTGGCTGGCTTTCTGCAAGTGAGACTCAGTATCAGTCCCGCTTGCCGGATTGTCAAGGGTCGTGCCTGATACGCTCCGGCGGGTGGCGGGCGGCGGGTGGCGAGCGGCGGGCGGCAGCCCGCTGTTTCTGTGGTTCGCCCATGGATCTAGCTGGACGAGAAGCAGCGGGCTGGCGCCCGCCGCTCGCCCGTGAAACAGCGGGCCGGCGGCCGCCCCTCCCCGGTGAAACAGCGGGCTGACGCCCGCCGCTCGCCAGCGGGCCGAAAACAACTGCGCCGAGCGCCACTGCCTACCCCGCACGCAGGATCTTCTCGATCTTCCGGCCTTTCGCCAGTTCATCCACGAGCTTGTCCAGGTATCGGACCTGCCGCGTCAACGGGTTCTCGATCTCCTCGACTCGGTAGCCGCAGATGACGCCCGTGATCAAATGCGCGTTCGGGTTCAGATTGGCATGTTGAAAGAACTGCTCGAAGGTCACTC
Source organism: Pirellulaceae bacterium (assembly GCA_024102795.1). GTDB lineage: Bacteria > Planctomycetota > Planctomycetia > Pirellulales > Pirellulaceae > JAGFJK01. The sequence continues at coordinate 12,755 of JAGFJK010000143.1, read as the reverse complement.
CGTCCGCGATGAGTTTCCGCAGTGCCGATTCGTTGTAACCCGTCAGCCACTCAATGACCTGATGTAGTTCTTCCTTGGTGCGGCCCTTCTTTTCCACCTTGGCAAGCAAATGCGGATAGACTGATGCGAACGTCATTTGTCGAATGCGTTCATCGTGGTGGCTAGTGTTGTTCATGTTCCCGCCTCTTGTTGATTATCAGGCCCCCGTTCCCATTATTTTGCACCGGCGCCCGCCTTCCGCAACAGCTCGGCGCCCCGCTGGCACAGCCTGTCGATCGTACCCGCGTCGCCGTCCCGCACGGCCTGCTCCAGTTGCTGGCGCCAGAGGTTCTGAGCGCTGTCGCTGCGCCGGTAGACCTCCTGAGCGCCCCAGACGCCCAGGTTCACGACTGCCAGCGTCAGCATGCCGCCGATCAGGCCCACGACGAAGGAGGCAATCCAGAGTGCCCGGCCGTCGAACGTCTGCCCCAACCACGCGAAGTAGCCGTAGACCAGGCCGGCGTACAGGAGCAGGGCGAGAAAGCAACCAAGTTTCATGGTGTCCTGAGAAAAAGGTACCTGACACCTTTTCCGCTACCAAGGGGCCCGGGATGTTCAGATGGCCGCGACGTAGGTACTCTGGTGGCTCGTTATCCCTGTCCGCATCCTGGCATCGCCGGGCGGAACGGACCGGGACGTATCAGGACGCGGTGGGAGACCAGTCATGACAATCCCGGCGGATCCGCCTCTGCCCTTGGCACCGCCAGAACTGACCGGCCTGATCGATCTGCACTGCCACCTGTTGCCGGGGATCGACGACGGCTGCCAGACGCTCACCCAGACCCTGGTCACCATCACGGCCCTGCGGCTGGCCGGTTTTCAAGGATCGGTCTGCACGCCGCACGTGGTCGCGCGGCTGTATCCGCGGAACGTGCCGGCCAACATTCAGCGTGGAGTCCAGTGGCTGGAACGCGAGTTGGCCGAGCGCGAAGTGAGCCACCAGTTGTGGCCGGGCGGCGAGGTGCGGATCGCGCGGGACACGATCGCGTGGCTGGAAGAGCAGGGCGTGCCGACGCTCGGAACAGGCCGCGCCGTGCTGATCGACTGGTGGGGCTCGGACTGGCCGCCGTTTTGCGACCAGGTCTGCCAGTATCTGCTCGATCACCACTATCAGCCGGTCCTGGCGCATCCCGAGCGGATGGGGCTGGAAGCTCCCCGGCTGCTGAGTCTGCTGGACGACCTGCGAGCCCGCGGCGTCTGGCTGCAGGGCAATCTGAACAGTTTCGCGGGCGGCGAGGGACCCGAAGCCCGCGACCTGGCCGTGTCGCTGCTCGGCTCCGGCCGCTACCAGGCCCTGGCCAGCGACACGCACGGACCCGACAGCGTGGCCGGGCGCCGCGACGGGCTGCGCTGGATCCGCCAGCAGTTCGGCGACCAGGTGGTGCTCGACATGCTGCGGCACGGCCCCCGCCGCATCCTGCACTGGGGCGAACAGGTGGCCTGATGCGCTGGAGCCGTTTCACTGTTCGCGCGGCGGTTCGCGGGACGACCAACAACAAAGGTGAACAACAAAGGTGTCAGGAGTCATTGTTTTGGGCAGCGTGCCGTGATACCATGGAAGCATGCCCAGACCAAAGCGAGCGGATGAAGCCGGTGGCATTTACCACGCCCTGAACCGGGGGAATGCGCGAGCCGCGATCTTCAAGAAGGAAGCGGACTACGACGCGTTCGAACAAATCCTGGCGGAGGGTTTGGAACGCTATCCCTGCCGCGTGCTGAGCTATCAATTGATGCCCAACCACTGGCACTTCGTGCTCCAGCCAACCGAGGATGGTGGGATGAGCAGCCTGCTGCGGTGGGTGACCTTGACGCACACCCAGCGCTATCATGCGCACTATGGCACGTCCGGCCAGGGGCATGTCTACCAGGGACGATTCAAGAGCTTCCCGATCCAGGACGACGATCACTTTTTTGTGGTCGCTCGTTACGTGGAGCGGAACGCGGTGCGGGCCCGGTTGGTCCAGCGGGCTGAAGGCTGGCGCTGGGGATCGTTGTTCCGCTGGCTGAGCCAGCCGGAGCCGGAGCCTAAGTTGCTGTCTCCGTGGCCGTTACCCAGGCTGCCCAATTGGGTCCAGCGGGTGAACCAGCCGCTGAGCGACGGGGAGCTGCGGGCCGTTCGCGACTGCCTTCAGCGCGGTCGTCCCTTTGGCGATGCAGCCTGGGTGGAAGCGACGGCCCTGCGGCTGGGCCTGGAATCGACTCTTCGTCCGCGTGGCCGCCCGCGAGTCCGGCAGTTGCCAAACAATGACTCCTGACACCTTTGATGTACGACTATCCGAGCCTGGTGCCTGACTGGTATACTGGCGAGCTGGAGGGCGTGCCATGTCAGTAGATGACGTCATCAACTTGATTTCGGCGCTTTCGCTTAGCGACCAGCTCCGAGTTGTTCAAGCGATTTGGGACCAGCTTCCCAACGGCGTAGGAACGGAGCTTTCTTTGGAACAGCGGGTGGAACTCGACCGTCGCTGGGCCGAGTACAAGGCAAATCTGACAAGCTGTTTCACCGAGGAAGAATTTCGGAATCGCATTCGGGCTGCGCGGGGACAATGAAAGCGATACTGACCCCCGAAACCGAATCGGATCTGTTACGTGGAATCGAGTGGTTTGACAGAATTGCACCTGGACTCGGAGATCAGTTTGAACTGGAGTTCTTCAACGCACTTAACCGGATAAAGCAGGGTCCCAATCTGTTCTCTGCGAATCATACCGGTTACCGTCCGTGTCGACTGAAACGCTTTACTGCGGTGATCTACTTCCGGATTGATGGTGATTTCGTCGTCGTGGTTGGATTATTCACAAGCGGCGAAGATGAGTCCGCACTGAATAGTCGCGAGTAGCAAACATCGGGATAGGGGCCCGGATTGCTACGCGCCCCCTCCCATACCACTTGGCAGGCGGGTCCGCACCAGGCGGTTCGATTCTTTGCAGGAAGCTTTGTCGAGGTCGCTGACAGATTCGGCAACCCTCGTTCTTCCTGGAGTTCCGTCGTCACAAAATGTCGTCAGATGACATTTTCAGCTACCAAACACCGGCCGCCGTGAGTGCCTCGCCCAGCAGAAATGATGCCGCATTGGCCGCCACGATTGCCGCCAGGTCCCGCGCGAGGGCGCTTGGCACCGCGCCCATCCGCTCGCCGCCCCGCGGACCAAACGCCAGCCAGAACAGCAGCACCTCCAGGCCGACCGCCACCAGCTCGGCGGTCACCACGTACGGCAGTTCGCCAAAGCGCGACCAGACCAACGGCGGCAGCACCAGCACCACGATCGGATAACTGCAGGCGGTCAGCCACATCCCGCAAAACAGCCGCCGGCCCAGCGAGTGGCGGCGCGACAACCCGATGACCAGCACCGGCGTCTCCACCGCCACCGTCAACGCGAAGCCCCAGGGCAGGAATCGCCACAGGTCGTCGATCGTCGGTAGATCATTCAAGGCCAAGACTCGCCCGCCAAGACTCGCCCGCCAATCTCACTCGCCCAACCCGGCGCGCCTACAGCATCCGCAGCAGAAACGGGATCTCGGCCAGCACGTGCAGCAAGGCCACGCTGAAATAGATGTCGCGCGTCAACGGATAGTCGGCCAGAAAGCCGGCCCACAGCACCAGCATCACCACCGCTCCCAGGCCGATCACCGCGACCACCGCCAGCCGCCAGAGAGCCGACTTGCGGCCGAGCGGCACCCGCTCCAGACGCCACCGCTGAGCGGGCAAGGTCAGCAGGGGAATCGCCACCACCCAGATCGCGTAATGCAACATCTCCAGGAACGTGTGCATCGAGACCAGCAGGTGCGACGACACTCGCGGCAGAATGTCGGCTCCGGCGTGCCGAGTGATCTGGCTGGTCAGCACATCATCGCCCGGCAGGTCCGGTGCACCGGCCAGACGCCAGACCAGCACCAGCAGCGCCAGCGGCACCGCCAGCAGACACCAGCGATAGGCCCTTCGCAGTTGGGGACCGTGGCGCCGCAGCTCGCAGTCCAGAAACCATAAGGCCAGCAGCGGATGCGCGTAGACCAGCACCAGGCTCCAGGCCAACGGCCAGGCCCAGTTCGCGGCCAGCAGCACCAGCAGCAGCGGCCAGATCCAGTCCCAGCGGCGGCGCGGCGCCTGCCGGCTGCGCAGCGTCGCCAGCACCCCGATCCATACCAGAAAGACGCTGTTCCAGGCCGCCAGACCCAGTTGCCACTGGCTTTCCTGCCACTGCCAGCCGCGAGCCACCCAGGGCAACGCCAATAGCGCGGCGGTCAGCACCGGCACTCCCAGCAGGCCCGTCAGGAAATACGGTCGCAGCGGCCCCCAGCGCGGCGGCATCCGCGAAAGCATGTACCGGCACTCCAGCCAGTTATGCGGACCGGCGAACAGAAACACGATGGCGATCGAAAAGCCCACCGGCAGGCAGCCTGCCAGCACGCAGGCCGCCAGCACGACGCCGAGCATCACGGCGACCAGCGGCCACCAGGCCCTCGTCATCGCCACGGGCTGGGCGGCCGCCGCGGGCTGGGCCGCGACCAGGAATTCGCCGGCACTTGCCATGGGAATTGCTGCCTAGCGCGCCGGAAAATCCTTCCCCAGGTACACCGTGACGCTGTCGCCCTGGTTGACAAGCTCAATGGTCACTCGCGGACCGGCCGGCGGCCGAGGGACCGGAATATCGGCCCACAACCGGCCCGCACCCAGCCCGCTGCCCACCAGGATCAGCAGCAGCCCGGCCGTCACCGCCTTGTGCCGCCGGCGGACCACCAGCAGCACGCCGCACGCCAGCGCCGCCGACAAAAAGACGCCCGACATCACGGTCCGCGTCACTTGCGACCCCGAGGCCGGCACCTCGGTCGCTCCGATCTGGTTGGCCAGGTAACGGCGAGGAATCACGATCCGTGTCGGCTGGTTGTCCGCGGCCTGGCGGACCACCAGGGGGGCCGACTGCAATTCGGCCGGCCGCGGCACAATCCGCGGTTCGCGCCCCGGCGGACGCAGGTCGGCCTGGGCTGGTACGGCCCACGGGAGGAACAGGAAAACCGCCAACACCAGCAGCAAGGTTCGCCGCGACGCACCGTAGACCATGTGCCAACTCCCTGCAGGAAATTTTGGATCGACCCCGGAAAAATCCTGGACAACCACCCCCCAGTGTCGGATATTTGGGCCGCGATTGCAAATCCCGCACCGCTTGACTCGACAAACGGTCCCGAGTAGCCTACCATTTCGAATCCTGATTCCGGAGCTATTCTTCATTTTGTTTTCTTATTCTTTCCGCGGGCGGTATGCACATCAAGGCGCTCAAGGTGTTCTGCGACGTGGTGGGCCGCCGGAGTTTTTCCCGGGCGGCGGACGAGAACGGCATATCGCAGTCGGGGGCCAGCCAGATGGTGCACCATTTGGAGGAGCATCTGGGAGTCAAGCTGATCGATCGTTCCAAGCGGCCGTTTGTGCTGACGCCCGAGGGCGACGTGTACTACAACGGGCTGCGGAAGCTGGTGCGGCGGATGGAGGCGCTGGAGGAAGAGGTGCGCAGCCTGCACCAGCAGGTTTCGGGACGGGTCAGCGTGGCCTCGATTTACTCGGTCGGCCTGAGCCACATGAAGGATTTCGTGCAACGGTTCCAGCAGCGGTATCCGAAGGCCCGGGTGCGGCTGGAGTACCATCATCCGCAGCGGATTTACGAGCTGGTGGCGAGCGACCAGGTGGAGCTGGGGCTGGTGAGTTATCCGAAGTCTTCGCGGCGGATCAGGGTGACGGCCTGGCGGAAGGAGCCGATGGTGCTGGTCTGTGCTCCCCAGCATCCCCTGGCGGGGTGCTCGGAGGTGCGGTTTGAGCAGTTGCAAGGGCTGGACATGGTTGGCTTTGTCGACCAGTTACAAATCCGCCAGTCGATTGACCGGGCGCTGGCGGCGCACCGCGTGGAGGTGCGCGTGGTGATGGAATTCGATAACATCGAGATGCTCAAGCGGGCGATCGAGATCAACGACGGGATCAGTTTGTTGCCGGCTCCCACGGTGGCGGCGGAAGTCCGCGCGGGGACGCTGGTGGCGTTACCGCTGGAAGGCCCTCCTCTGTACCGTCCGGTCGGGATCATCCGGCGGCGGGGCGCGCGTCTGGGGAAGACGGCTCGGCGGTTCATGGCTCATTTGCGCCGCGCGGCGGGCGACGGCCTGGATGTTTCGGAGGTCGAGCAGACGGGGCCGGAACCGGCCGCGGCGACGGCCGCGGCCGGGGAAAAACCGGAGCCCGCGGACCGCTCGCCCTAGTCGCCGCCGTTGGCTCTCCTGGTTTTTCTCCTCCTCAGTTCCTTGGGGAAATCGCATGAACTCGCAACCCATCGTCGGCCTTCCCGAACGCCACGGCCTGTATGATCCGGCCCAGGAAAAAGACAGTTGTGGCGTCGGTTTCGTGGCCCACATCCAGGGGCAGCGCAGCCATCAGATCGTGCTGGACGCGGATCTGGTGCTGCGCAACATGAACCACCGCGGCGCGTGCGGTTGCGAGCCGAACACGGGCGACGGCGCGGGGATCCTGACGGCGCTGCCGCACGAGTTTCTGATCAAGGTGGCTCGCCGGGACCTGGGGGCCGAGCTGCCCGAGCCGGGGCGGTTCGCGGCGGGTCTGGTGTTCCTGCCGCGCGACGAGCAGGAGCGGGCGCACTCCAAGCGCGTGGTCGAGCGGTTGGTGGCCGAGCAGGGCCAGCGGCTGGTCGGCTGGCGGCCGGTTCCCACGCGGGCCGACGCGGCCGACCTGGGTCCCACGTCACGCCGCTCGGAGCCGATCATCGAGCAACTGTTCGTGGCCTCCGGCGACGACCTGCACGGCGAGGCGTTCGAGCGGCAGTTGTACCTGATCCGCAAGCAGGCCAGCCACGCGATGCGCGACGACCCCCAACTGCGCCAAGGCAAGATGTTCTACATCTGCAGCTTGTCGACCAAGGTGATCATCTACAAGGGGATGCTCACGCCCGACCAGGTCATGCCGTACTATCCCGACCTGTCCGACCCGGACTACAAGACGCACCTGGCGATGGTCCATTCCAGGTTCTCGACCAACACGTTCCCCAGTTGGGACAGGGCGCAGCCGCTGCGGTTCATGTCGCACAACGGCGAGATCAACACCCTGCAGGGTAACATCAACTGGATGCGGGCCCGGCGGGGCGTGGCGGAAAGCGCCTTGTTCGGCGAAGAATTGTCGAAGCTGTTCCCGATCGTCGAGCCGGACTGCAGCGATTCGGGCACGTTCGACAACGTGTTGGAATTCCTGCTGATGACCGGCCGCACGTTGCAGGAATCCGTGATGATGATGATCCCGGAGGCCTGGCAGAACCACGAGACGATGCCGGAAGACAAGCGGGCCTTCTACGAGTATCACAGTTGCCTGATGGAGCCCTGGGACGGCCCGGCGTCGATCGTCTTCACCGACGGCCACTACATCGGCGCGGTGCTGGACCGCAACGGGCTGCGCCCCAGCCGCTACTATCTGACTCACGACGACCGCGTGATCATGGCCAGCGAGGTGGGCGTGCTGCCGATCGACCCGCGGCTGGTCAAGGCCAAGGGCCGTTTGCAGCCCGGCCGGATGTTCCTGATCGACTTCGAGCAGGGCCGGCTGATTCCGGATGCCGAGCTGAAGCAGGAATTCTCGCGGAAGCGGCCTTACCAGCGGTGGCTGGCCGAACAGCGGATCCGCTTGAAGGACCTGCGGCCCAAGAAGGAGCCGCACGGGTTCCACCCCGAATCGCTGCTGGAACGGATGCAGGCCTTCGGCTACACGACCGAGACGATGCAGTTCATGCTGCTGCCGCTGGTCCAGCAGAAGCGCGATCCGGTCGGCTCGATGGGCAACGACTCGGCCCTGGCCTGTCTCAGCGACCGGCCGCGGATGTTGTACGACTACTTCAAGCAGCTCTTCGCCCAGGTGACCAATCCGGCGATCGATTCGATCCGCGAGGAGATCATCATGTCGCTGGAGTGCTACATCGGGCCGGAAGCCAACCTGCTGGACACGACCGAGCGGAACTGCCACCGGCTGCTGGTGCCGCATCCGATCCTGACCAACGAGGAACTGTCGGCGCTCAAGCATATGGATTATCGCGGCTGGCGGAGCAAGACGATCGACATCACCTACCCGCGGTCGGAGGGGACGCGCGGCTTGGAGCCCGCCCTGGATCGGATCTGTGCCGAGGCCGAGGCGGCGATTGACGAGGGTTACAGCCTGGTGGTGCTATCCGACCGGGCGACGAATCGCCAGCGGGTGCCGATCAGCAGCCTGCTGGCCTGCGGCGCCGTGCATCATCACCTGGTGCGGAACGCCAAGCGGACCCGGCTGGGGATCGTGCTGGAAACGGGCGAGGCCCGCGAGGTGCATCATCACTGCCTGCTGGTGGGCTACGGGGCCGACGCGATCAACCCGTACCTGGCCTTCGAGTCGCTGTGGCAGGCCCGGCAGGACCGGCTGCTGGACGGCCGCGAATTCGAGACCGACGCCAAGGTTGTCTCGGCCTACCGCAAGGGGGTCGCCAAGGGGATGCTCAAGGTGATGGGCAAGATGGGCATTTCGACCTTGCAGTCGTACAAGGGAGCCCAGATCTTCGAGGCGATCGGGCTGCGGGACGATGTGATCGAGCGGGCGTTTGTCGGCACGGCCAGCCGCGTGCAGGGCGTGAGCCTTGACGAGCTGGCCGAGGAATCGTTGCGGCGGCACGAACTGGGGTATCCCTCCAGCGAGACCGACCGGCTGAACGAGCTGCCCAATCCGGGCGAATTCCACTGGCGGGCCGAGGGCGAGCGGCACATGTGGGACCCGCAAGCGATCGCCGACTTGCAGATTGCCGCGCGGGCCAACAACCAGGATGCCTACTGGCGGTTTGCCCGGCACGCCAACGACGATTCGCGTACCCGCTGCACGCTGCGGGGTCTGCTGACGTTCCGCGAGGGAGCCCAGGGCGGACCGGTGCCGCTGGACGAGGTCGAACCGGCCAAGGAGATCGTCAAGCGGTTCTGCACGGGAGCGATGAGCTTCGGCTCGATTTCATCCGAAGCGCACGAGACGCTGGCCATCGCCATGAACCGGCTGGGCGGCAAGAGCAACACGGGCGAGGGCGGCGAGGATCCGGCCCGCTTCCAGCCGCTGCCCAACGGCGACTCGAAACGCTCGGCCATCAAGCAGGTGGCGTCGGGCCGCTTCGGCGTGACGATCTGGTATCTGACGAACGCCGACGAGCTGCAGATCAAGATCTCGCAGGGCGCCAAGCCGGGCGAGGGCGGCGAGCTGCCGGGCGGCAAGGTCGATCAGAACATCGCCCGCATCCGCTATTCGACGCCGGGCGTCGGTCTGATCAGCCCGCCGCCGCACCACGATATCTATTCGATCGAGGATCTGGCGCAACTGATCCACGACCTGAAGAATTCCAACCCGTCGGCTCGCGTCAGCGTCAAGCTGGTGGCCGAGGTGGGCGTGGGCACGGTCGCGGCCGGCGTGGTCAAGGCGCATGCCGACCACGTGCTGATCTCCGGCGATTCGGGCGGCACGGGCGCTTCTCCCCTGACCAGCATCAAGCATGCCGGGCTGCCCTGGGAACTGGGTCTGGCCGAGACGCATCAGACGCTGGTCCGCAACGACCTGCGGAGCCGCGTGGTGCTGCAGACCGACGGCGGATTGAAGACGGGGCGCGACGTGGTGATCGCCGCGTTGCTGGGCGCCGAGGAGATGGGTTTCTCGACCGCCCCGTTGATCACGCTGGGCTGCATCATGATGCGCAAGTGCCACCTGAATACCTGCCCCGTCGGCGTGGCCACGCAGGACCCGGTGCTCCGCAAGAAGTTTCAGGGCAAGCCCGAGCACGTGGTCAACTACCTGTTCATGGTGGCCGAGGAGGCGCGGCAGATCATGGCCCAGCTCGGCTTCCGCAGCCTGGACGAGATGGTCGGTCGCGTCGACGTGCTGGAGACCCGGCAGGCGATCGACCACTGGAAGGCGGACGGGCTGGATCTGACGCCGCTGCTGACCAAGGCCGAACATCCTCACAAGCCGGACGTGGGCGTCCGCCGCACGATGTCGCAGGATCACGGCCTGGACAAGGCGCTGGACAACGAGTTGCTGGTGCGGGCCGCCGCGGCGCTCGAATCCGCTCAGCCCGTGGCGTTCGAACTGCCGATCGTCAACACGAACCGCACGGTGGGCACGATCCTGAGCCACCACGTCGCGCGCCGTTACGGCGAGAACGGCTTGCCCGACGACACGATCCGCATCAAGTTCAACGGCTCGGCCGGCCAGAGTTTCGGCGCGTTCCTGGCCAGCGGGATCAGCCTGGAACTGGAAGGCGACGCCAACGATTACGTGGGCAAGGGACTGTCGGGCGGGCGGATCGTGATCTATCCGCCGCGCGAGAGCACCTTCGTGCCGGAAGAGAACCTGATCGTCGGCAACGTGGTGCTGTATGGGGCCACGTCGGGCCAGGCATTCTTCCGCGGCCGGGCGGCCGAACGCTTCTGCGTCCGCAACAGCGGCGCCTGGGCGGTGGCCGAGGGAGTGGGGGACCATGGCTGCGAGTATATGACGGGCGGCCGGGCGGTCATCCTGGGCGACACGGGCCGCAACTTCGGCGCCGGCATGTCGGGCGGCATCGCCTATGTGCTCGACCCGCGCGGCGATTTCAACCTCCGCTGCAACCTGGGCACGGTGGTGCTCGAACCGGTCGACACGCCGCAGGACCGCGAGGAACTGCTGGAGCTGATCAAGCTGCATCGCCGGTACACCAACTCGGCGGTCGCCGAACGGATCATCCAGCAGTGGCCCGAGGTGCTCGAACAATTCGTCAAAGTCATGCCAATCGACTATAAACGCGTGCTGATGGAGCGGGAGCAACACGATGAGGAAGTCGAGTCGGCCGTGCACGGCTTGCCCAACGGCAATCAGCATTAGGTTGTGTGACAGGAAAACAGAAGATGGGAAAGCCTACCGGTTTCCAAGAATTTCCCCGCCAGCCGGTTCCGTACCGCGAACCGCTGGTGCGGCTGCAGGACTTCGGTGAGATCTTCACCGAACCGGACGAGGACCATTTGCGCAAGCAGGGCGCCCGCTGCATGGATTGCGGCGTGCCGTTCTGCCAGTCGGCCACCGGCTGCCCGATCGACAATCTGATCCCCGAATGGAACGACCTGGTGTACCAGGGCCGCTGGCGCGAAGCGCTCGATCGGCTGCACAAGACCAACAACTTCCCGGAGTTCACCGGCCGCACCTGCCCGGCGCCGTGTGAAGGCGCTTGCGTGCTGGGGATCACCGATCCACCGGTCACGATCAAGAATATCGAGAACGCGATCATCGATCGGGGTTTTGCCGAAGGCTGGATCACCGCCCAGCCGCCCGCTCGGCGGACCGGCAAGAAAGTGGCCGTCGTCGGTTCCGGTCCCGCCGGACTGGCGGCCGCCGCGCAACTGAACAAGGCCGGCCACGAAGTGACGGTCTACGAACGGGCCGACCGGATCGGCGGGCTGCTGATGTACGGCATTCCCAACATGAAGCTCGATAAGGAAGTGGTCGAGCGGCGGTTGAACCTGATGCGCCAGGAGGGCGTGCGGTTCGTGACCGGGGCCGACGTGGGACGCAACGTTGATGCGCGCGAGCTGCTGGAGCAGAACGATGCCCTGCTGCTGGCCACCGGAGCGACTCGCCCGCGCGACCTGCCGATTCCCGGCCGCCAACTGCGGGGCGTGCACTTCGCCATGGAGTTTCTGACGTCCAACACCAAGAGCCTGCTGGACAGCTCGCTGACCAACGGCAGCTTCATCTCGGCGGCCGGCAAGGACGTGATCGTGATTGGAGGCGGCGACACGGGAACGGACTGCATCGGCACGTCGCTGCGGCACGGCTGCCGAAGCCTGGTGAACTTCGAGTTGCTGCCCCAGCCGCCGCGGGAGCGGGCCGCCGATAACCCGTGGCCTGAGTGGCCGCGCGTCTTCCGGACCGACTACGGGCACCAGGAAGCCGCCGCCCGCTTTGGCGACGACCCGCGCCAGTTCTGTATCCTGTCCAAGGAATTCGTGGACGACGGGCAGGGGCGCGTGGCCGGCATCCGCACGGTGCGCGTCGAATGGCGGCAGGTGGACGGCAAGTGGGGCATGCAGGAAGTCGCCGGCAGCGAACAGGTGTTCCCGGCCGACCTGGTGCTGCTGGCCATGGGCTTCCTGGGACCGGAGCATTACCTGGCGGAAAAGTTGGGGATCGAATTGGATCCGCGGACCAACTACCAGGCCCAGCACGGACGGTTCGCGACCAGCATCCCGCGCGTGTTCGCGGCCGGAGACTGCCGCCGGGGACAGTCGCTGGTGGTCTGGGCGATCAACGAAGGGCGCGGCGCGGCGCGTGCCATCGACATCGCCCTGCAGGGCAGCAGCACGCTGCCGGCGCCAGGCATCAGCCAGGGGACGGTGCTCTCGAAATAGGCTACGATGCACTCGTGGTCGCCTCCGTTCCTGGCCGGGTGGTGCTAAATGCAACGACGTGCCGTCTGTCCCCGCTGCGCTCACCAGTTCGAGCTGGCCGAGCGGCAATTGGCCCGCGAGCACGAGCAACGGGCGGACAGCTCGCTGGCAGGCAGTTCGCTATCCGCGGAGTGCGGCCATGGGGCGATCGGCGCCGCGCCAGCCGGCGACTGGGCGGCGGTGCCCGCTGATCACGGAATCTCCTCGCTGAGCGCCCGAGCCCGCCGGGGACGGCACACCTGGCCGGGGATCTTCTGGCG
>JAGFJK010000140.1 GCA_024102795.1 Pirellulaceae bacterium | reverse complement strand
GTTCAACGCCTGCGGCGTAAAGACAGCGCCCGAAGTCGAAATGAGGGTTCTTGAACGTTTCGTCCCGACATTGCGGCGACTCACCGTAAACCTCTGCTTTAATTCAACTTAAAAGCTGCACGATCTCAAGCCGGGGAGGGGCCAGCGTGGTTCGAGGACAATGGGCTGCGCCCGAACTGAGCCGCCGTCGGCCGGCCGCTAGGCCGCCGGTTCCATGTAATCCTGCAGGGCGTCCCGCAGATTGACCTTGGCCCGGTTGAGCAGCGATTTGACGGCCTTGGGCGTGATGTTCATCTCCTCAGCCACTTCCGCGTAGCTCAGTCCCTGCATCTTGCACAAGTCGATGGCCGTCCGCTGCCGTCGGTTCAACGACCGCAGCGCTTGCCGCACGACCTCTTGAGCCTCCGCCCGCTCCAGTTGGTCCAGCGGCTGCTCCTGAAAACCGCGGTTGCCCGGCAGATACTCGGCCGCCTCGACGTCCCAGGTGTCGTCCGCGAACCGTGCCTGCCGCATCATCCGGCCGTATTCTCGCCGGCTGGCCCGGTAACGATGCGCGTTGGCGGCCACATTATTGACGATGGTGAACAACCAGGTCGCAAACCGCGACTTGGGAGCGTAGGAGCGGCGAGCACGATAGACTCGCAGGAACACTTCTTGAGCCAGGTCCTCGGCCCGATCGCGGTCGCCCAGACGCTGGGCCAGGTACGATCGGACGGGTGCCTGATACCGCAACAGGATCTGCTCGAACGCCGTCGCGCTCCCCCGACCAACCTCCAGCATGCGTTCCACGTCGGGGTCGTCAAGTTCCAGCAGGCTGCGGTTTTCCCCCCAATTCCGAACCACGACACCCCCCTTTTTTAACACTCCGCGGTTGTTCCGCGTCGCCGGTGTCCCCCGCGGGCGCCCGCCGCAGTCTCGGAGCGCAAGATGGCACTTGAGACCAGGCCTTGAGATTAGGAACGTACGCGGCGGGCGCGAATCCACAGGCCAATTCCGCTCAGTCGCCCTGGCCGGCCAGTTGCCCGCAGGCGGCCGCCACGTCCGACCCCAGGGAGTAACGGATGGTCGCGGGCAGGCCGGCCTCGCGGAGCCACCCCGCGAAGCGGTCCCGCACGGCCCGCGGGGACGTGACCAGCTCCGGCGCGCTATCCACCGGATTGTAGGGGATCAGGTTCACATGAGCCGGAATCCCCCGCAGCAGCTCGACCAGCGCCTGGCAGTCGTCGCGCTGGTCATTCACGCCGCTGAGCATCAGGTATTCGATCAACAAGGGCCGGCGAGGCGGCTCCGCGACCCGCCGCATTGCCTCGCGCAGTTCCGGCAAGCGGTGCGTCCGGGCAATCGGCATCAGCCTCTGGCGAAGCTCCTCGCGGGCACTGTGCAGGCTGACCGCCAGCCGCACGCCGGGGAACCGTTCGGCCAGCCGGATCATGGCCGTCGGCACGCCGACGGTCGAGACCAGCAGGCGGCGGGGTGGAAAGGCGAAGCCGTGCAAGTGCAGCAGCGTCTCCAGCGCGGTCTCCAGTGCGGCTTCGTTGTGCAACGGCTCGCCCATCCCCATGAACACCACGTTGCGCACGCGCCGCCCCTCGTCCCGCAGCAGGCGATTGGCCGCCGCCACCTGTTCGAGAATCTCGGCGGCGCTGAGGCTTTGCACCAGCGGCATCGCTCCGGTCGCGCAGAACTGGCAGCGAGCGGCACAGCCGATCTGGCTCGAAACGCACAGCGTGGTCCGCCCCGTGGCCGCGCGCAAGACGACCGTCTCCAGCCGCCCGCCACCGCGGGTGGCAAAGACCAGTTTGGTCGCCGCATCCGCCTGCGAATCCCGCCGCGCCACCAGCTCCAGCGGCGCGCAGTCGATCGCTTGCAGGAATTCCGCCCGCACGGGCGCGGGCAGTTGGGCCGTCGCGAACTCCACGGACTGCCCCTGCCGAAACAATGCGTGCCGCAGGCGGCGCAAATGATGCGGATCGATCCGCCGCTCGCGGCAGAAACGCTCCACGGCGGATCGATCGTGTATCGTTACCATGACGGCCCGTCGGCACCAGGGTGGACGCCAGCCTACTGCCGGCTCTTGAGGAACACGAACCGGCGCGCTCCGTCCCGCTCCACCGTCAACCGGATCCCTTGGCTCAACTCCTGCTCTTGCACCTGCCGGAGGAACTCGGCCGAACTGCGCACCGGCTGGTTGCCCAGCGCCACGATCAGGTCACCCGGTTGCAGGCCCGCCCGGTCTCCCAGGCTGCCCGGCGCGACGCGGGTCACGACGGCGCCCTGCTGGCCAGCTTCAAATCCCAACTGGCGAGCGGTCTCAGGAGTGAGCGTTTCGACGCTCAATCCCAACTGGTCCGCAGACTCGGCGCCGTTGTTCACCGTCACTTCGTCCTCTTCCAGCTCCCCAATCTGCACCTGCACCGTCTGCTGCTTGCCATCGCGGAAGTACACCATTTCGACCCGCGTGCCCGGCGCCGTCGCGGCCACCCGGTTGCGAAGCTGGTTGGCGTCCCGCATCTCCTGGCCGTTGTAGCGCGTCACGATATCGCCCGACTTCAGGCCCGCGCGCTGCGCCGGGCTATCGGGCACCACATCGCCGATCAGCACTCCCTTGGTCGATGCGAATCCGAACGAGCGGGCCAGGTCCTCGTCCAGGTCCTGCACCAGAGCGCCCAGCCGCCCGCGCTGCACCTTGCCGGTGGTGACGATGGCGTCCTTCACCAGTTGGACCATGCTGCTGGGGATGGCGAAGCCGATCCCCATGTAGCCGCCCGTGCGGGAGGCGATCGCCGTGTTGATGCCCACCACTTCGCCCTGCAGGTTCACGAGCGGACCGCCGCTGTTGCCCGGATTGATGGCGGCGTCGGTCTGGATGAAGTCCTCGTAGTCGGTCAGCCCCACGGCCGATCGCGATTTGGCGCTCACGATGCCCGCCGTGACGGTCTGCTCCAGCTCGAACGGCGTGCCGATCGCCAGCACCCAGTCGCCGACCTGCAAGGAGTCCGAGTCACCCAACCGGGCTGGAGTCAATCCGCGAGCTTCCACCTGCAGCACGGCCAGGTCCGTCTTGGCATCCGCCCCGACCACCTTGGCGGCCAGCGTCCGACCGTCGAACAACGTCACATCGATTTCGCTCGCGCCGCGAATCACGTGGTTGTTGGTCACAATGTAGCCGTCGCGGCTGACGATCACACCGGAACCCAGGCCACGCTGCTCCAGTCCGCCTTCGGGAATCTGTGGTACCAGCCGGTCGAACAGGTCGTCCTCGAAGAAACGCCGAAACTCCTCGGGCAGCTCCGGACGCCGTTGGCCCCGCGGCGTGGGTTGAATGCGAGCCACACTGCGAATGCTGACCACCGAGGGACGAATCGTGCGAGCCGCCTGGTTGAACGCGGCCGACAGGTTGTTGGCCGTTGACAGTTCCTGGGCCATCGGCGACGTCTGGTTCTGTTCGGCGAAACTGGGACCTCCAGACGACCAGACCGCCACCAGTGCTCCGGCAGCCACCGCGACGAAAGTCATGGAAATCAATGCGGTTACGATCAGACGCGCGTTTCGAGTCATGGGTTGATCCTCCTTTCCAGCCTGTTGCGAAGGGAGAAAAATGATCGGCAGTCTGCCTGGTGCTGGCTGTGTCTCATGCCGTCTTCCGGGCCGCCCGCGAATGCCGAGTTGGCAGCCTTCGCGCATATTTGCGACTCGGCACGCAAAGTCTGTGCCAATTTCAAAAACAAGAACGGGAAACGGGACCTGGTCCCGTTATTTCGGATGCTGGGAGTTCTGCGGTATCTTGTTTGGCAACCTGGTTGGCGGGATGCGGGTGCCAACGGGCTGTGCGCTTTTCAAGTGTAACGTGCTTTTGAAATCATTGGACCAGGCCCCGTTTCTGGTGGGGAGGAGACAACATGTTCAGCTTGAAGGGCCACACGGCCCTGGTGACAGGATCCACCAAGGGCGTCGGCCGTTCCATTGCCGAAGCGCTGGCTCAGGCCGGCGCCGACGTGGTGATCCACGGCCGCTCGGCCAGCCCGCTGGCGGATGAAGTCGTCGAGCGCTGTCGCTTGCAAGGAGTGCAGGCCCACTATGTGACCGGCGACCTGGCCGGACCGACCGAGGAAGTGGTCCAGCAGCTCTTTGACCGCTCCCGCGCGCTGGCCGGCCCGATCGATATCCTGGTCAACAACGCCGGCACGTACATCGACCAGCCGTTCCTGGAAATGGACCTGGCCACGTTCGAGTACACGCTGCGGTTGAACGTCACGTCGGCCTTCTTCCTGACGCAGAAGTTCGCTCGCCATTGGGTCGAGTCGGGCGTGGCCGGACGAGTGCTGATGATCGGTTCGATCAATGGCCGGCTGGCCGAACCGACGCACGCCGCCTACGACACGTCGAAAGGCGCCGTGGAGATGATGGTCAAGACGCTGTGCGTCACGCTGGCTCCGCACAAGATCCGCGTGAACGGGCTCGCGCCGGGACTGGTCCGCACGCCGCTCACCTCGGTGCTGGACGACCATCCGGTCCTGGATCGCTGGATGCAGTGGCACACGCCCAACGGCCAGGTGCCGCATTCGGACGTTTGCGGCGCGGGAGCGGTCTACCTGCTGAGCGACGAAGCGTGGCACGTGCACGGGCAGATGCTGCTGGTCGATGGCGGCATGAGCGCCTGGCAGCAGCCCGACCCGCCGCCCGGATTCAATTTCTGAGAACGCAGGTACTATCGGGCATACGGCAGGCAGCCCAAGTCCGCCGGATTGGTCCAGGTGCCAGGCATCGGCGTGCCAGGCATCCGCTGCGGTTCGGTCGCCGGCAGCCGATAGACGGCCGGAGCCACCTGCGGCGCGGGCCCCGGCGCCGCGCCGCGCTGAGCGAGCACGACAGGCAGTTGCCGGGCCGCCAGTTGGATCCGCTCGCGGGCTTCCCGGTAGCGTTCGCTGTCCGACTTTTCGAGCGCCGCCGACGCGAACTGTTCCGCTTGGCGATAGTCCCGCAGCGCTTCGTAACCCAGGGCCAGGTTGTACAGCGCCGCGTGGCTGTCCGGATTCTCGGCGACTACCGCCTGCCAGTGCCCGACCGCCTCGGCCCACTCGCCCCGCTCGGCCGCTCGATTTCCCTCTCGCAACCGGCTGGCGCCCGCTCCGTATGCCGGAGCGGCCAGCTTGACGGCCGTCGCCTGGTCGTGCGGAATCAACCGCTCCGCCAGCCGCCGGGCCGCCTGCAC
>JAGFJK010000119.1 GCA_024102795.1 Pirellulaceae bacterium | reverse complement strand
CCCCACTTTCGTGGCTTGACGGGCGGTGTGTACAAGGCTCAGGAACACATTCACCGCGGTATGCTGACCCGCGATTACTAGCGATTCCGGCTTCATGCAGGCGAGTTGCAGCCTGCAATCCGAACTGAGGCGCGCTTTTTGGGATTTGCTTGCTCTCGCGAGTTCGCTTCCCTTTGTACGCGCCATTGTAGGACGTGTGCAGCCCTGATCGTAAAGGCCATGAGGACTTGACGTCATCCCCACCTTCCTCCGGTTTAACACCGGCAGTATCCCTAGAGTCCCCGGCGTGACCCGCTGGCAACTAGGGACAAGGGTTGCGCTCGTTAAGGGACTTAACCCGACATCTCACGACACGAGCTGACGACAGCCATGCAGCACCTGTGCAAAGGCTCCCCGAAGGGCACTCCCTGCTTTCACAGGGATTCCTAAGCATGTCAAGACCAGGATAAGGTTCTTCGCGTAGCCTCGAATTAAGCCACATCCTCCACCGCTTGTGTGAGCCCCCGTCAATTCCTTTGAGTTTCAGCCTTGCGACCATACTCCCCAGGCGGAGCACTTAACACTTTCGCTACGGCCAAGAAGATGTGGGAGTCTCCTCGACCTAGTGCTCATCGTTTACGGCTAGGACTACCGGGGTATCTAATCCCGTTTGCTCCCCTAGCTTTCGTGCCTCAGCGTCAGAAGAGACCCAGTGAGCCGCTTTCGCCACCGGTGTTCCTGATGATATCAACGCATTTCACCGCTCCACCATCAGTTCCGCTCACCTCTATCTCCCTCAAGCT
The DNA here is from genome assembly GCA_024102795.1 of Pirellulaceae bacterium. Taxonomy (GTDB): domain Bacteria; phylum Planctomycetota; class Planctomycetia; order Pirellulales; family Pirellulaceae; genus JAGFJK01. The sequence goes on along the minus strand of JAGFJK010000119.1, from coordinate 2,074 downwards.
GGGCGGTTTTGGGCGCAATTCCTTGGTTGAGCCAAGGGATTTCACACCCAACCTGCCAAGCCGCCTACGCACTCTTTAAGCCCAGTGATTCCGAATAACGTTCGTACGGTTCGTGTTACCGCGGCTGCTGGCACGAACTTAGCCCGTACTTCCTCTGCAGATCGGTCAAACAGAGGGGAGAACCCCCCTGCATTTCCTCCCTACTGACAGCGGTTTACAACCCGAAGGCCTTCATCCCGCACGCGGCGTCGCTCGGTCAGGCTTTCGCCCATTGCCGAAGATTCTCGACTGCAGCCACCCGTAGGTGTCTGGGCAGTGTCTCAGTCCCAGTGAGCCGGGCCATGCTCTCACACCCGGTACCCATCACAGCCTTGGTGGGCCATTACCCCGCCAACAAGCTAATAGGACGCGGACTCATCCTCAGACGGAATCACACCTTTGGTCCGGAGACATTATCCGGTATTACCGGCAGTTTCCCGCCGCTATCCCGGATCTGAGGGCAGATATCCACGCGTTACTCTCCCTTTCGCCGCTCTCAGGCCCCCGAAGGGACCCTACCGCTCGACTTGCATGCCTAATCCACGCCGCCAACGTTCATTCTGAGCCAGGATCAAACCCTTCAATTAATTTTTCGTACACTACCACCTGGACCCGGTCGGGTCCCGATGGTAGATCATGAGCCATTAATCGCGGTTTGAAGCGTGACGCACTCGCCAGAGACTTTCGCCTCCAGCTTCGCATCGACCTGAAAAACACGGTCTCACGCTGGCAATTGAAGAGGTCACTACCAAATTGTCAAAGATCAGTTTGCCGGCCCAGGCAACTGATTGCCCTCACCAGCAAGCCGTGTATCTTATGCAGGCCTGGGGACCCTGTCAACGCCTGCGGAGAAAAATTCGAGAATTTCCGGGACGGCCGCTGGCGGACTTCGCAACCATCGAAAGGCCAACACTTTGCGGCGAACGCCTGCGGACTCTTTCGGGCCGGCTGGCAGGCCTCGCCACCATCCCGCGGCCTTCACCCAGAGTCGTTTTCTCAAGCCCCCGGACCACTTGCTATCGGCCGCCTCGGCGCCACGTTATCGTAGTACCTGACGGCCGCTCGACGGCGGCCGCATCCACTGCCCGATTCCCGGATTCCCAGCCCCTCCAATCCCTGATAGAGGCCCTGGCACATGACCTGCCGAGGTGTTCGAGGCGCCACGACCGTCGACGCCAACACGCGCGACGAGATTCTGACGGCCACCCGCCAACTGCTGGCCCTGATGATCCGCCGAAACCACATCCTGCCAACCGACGTGGCCAGCGCCATCTTCAGCGTCACCCGCGATCTGGACGCCGAATTCCCCGCCCTGGCCGCCCGGCAGCTCGGCTGGCTCGACGTCCCCTTGCTCTGCACCAACGAAATCCACGTGCCCGGCAGCCTGGCCCGCTGCGTTCGCGTGCTGATCAACTGGAACACCGATAAACCCCAGCACGAAATCACCCACGTCTACATCAAGGACGCCATGCGGCTGAGGCCCGATCTGTCCAAACTGCCGCCGGTCGATTTCGCGGAACTCGAAGCCTGGATCGCCGAGCAAATGGCCGCCCAGGACGATTGACTCGTACCGCTGCCGCCAACCGCCGCCCCTAGAACGGCTCGTCCAGCACCTCGCCGTCTTCCTCAAACAAGGGCGCCGGCGCGAACGGACTGCGGCCATTCATGTACTCGTACAGGTCCACGGCGCCATTGAAGCTGGAGATGCTCAGCGCCAGAAAACAGAGCAGCAGTCCCAGCACGGCCAGTCCGCGGCGCGTCGAATACAACCCCCAGACCCCCATTGCCAGTCCCAGCAGGGCCGTTACCAAGGCGGCATTGGTGATCAGGCAGCCCACCAGACTCATGCCACCGAGCACCACCGAGCCGATCGCGCCTCCCACGGCGGCCGTATGCGCCGGATAGCTGGGCGCTCGCGGCGCAGTCACGTACTGGCCGCCCGCGACGACCCTGGAACCACCGCCGCTGGCCTGGACCGCCGGATGGCCCGCTGCCGCCGCGACCTGGCCACCCGCCACTCCAACCGCGAACGGCG
>JAGFJK010000070.1 GCA_024102795.1 Pirellulaceae bacterium | reverse complement strand
GGCTCGCCCGCTGCCGCTGCGCCTGCCGGCCGAGGTCGAGCAGCGCGGCGCGTCGCTGCTGGTGGTGCCGCTGCACTGGGAAGCATCGTCGGCCGGAGCCCAGGTGACCGTTCCGTCGCCGCTGGTGGCGATGCGTTCGGTCGTAGGGCCTCAAGGCCAGGCGCTGTCGTCCTGCTACAACAACCTGCGGCGCCAGTGGCTCACGCAGTCCGGGCCGGCCGACGTGCATCTGCGGTTCAGCGTGCCGCCGCCGTTGCGCTCGATGCGGGTGGAGCAAGCCACGTTGCGGCTGGATTTGAACTGTCCCTCGAGGCAACTGGACGTCGCGGGCTTCAACCTGGACCGCGAGCCGGTGTTGCTGGGCCATTACAGCGGTCCGGTGGGCCGCGTGACGCTGCGGATCCGCGACGACGGCGTCCTGCGGCTGGACGAGAATGGAGGGCTGTTATTGGCGCTGTACGTCGATCGCCAGGCGTCGCCGGACAACGACACGGCCTGGCGGATCGAGGACGCGCAACTGGAACTGACCGGGCGGATGCCCGACGAGCCGGCGCCTTGAGAATCAAGAAAACAACGAGGAGCAACGCATGACCGTGGCCGAGCCGGTGATCGTGATGCGCAACCTGACGAAGCGGTACGGCGACTTCACCGCGCTGGACAACCTGTCGCTGTCGGTCGAGCGGGGGCAGATCCTGGGCTTCATCGGGCCCAACGGCGCCGGCAAGACGACCACGATCAAGATCCTGGTCGGGCTCGCTCGGCCGACGTCTGGCACCGCCCGGATCGCCGGCGCCGACTGCGCGCGGCAGACCCAGCGGATCAAGCACCTGGTCGGCTTCATGCCGGACACGTTCGCCGGCTACGACAACATGCGGGTCCGCGAATACCTGGACTTCTTCGGCGCGGCGTTCTCCATTCCCCGCCGCCAGCGCACGCGCCGCATCGCCGAGGTACTGGAGATCTCCGGCGCGACCTACATGCAGGACCGCTACGTGGAAAGTCTCAGCCACGGCATGAAGCAGCGCGTGGGCATCGCCCGCACGCTGCTGCACGACCCCGAGGTGCTGATCTTCGACGAGCCGGCCAACGGGCTGGACCCGGAGGCGCGGATCGAAATGCGGCAACTGCTGCTGCACCTGGCCGAGCTGGGCAAGACGCTGATCGTCACCAGCCACATCCTGCCCGAGCTGTCGCGGATCTGCCACGCCGTGGCCATCATCACGCACGGACGGCTGCGGGCCTTCGGTACGCTGGACGAAATCATGCGGCAGGTCAGCCAGAAACGCATGATCGAAGTGCAATTGGCCGACGGGGAACACGTCGCGCGGGCGGAGGAAACGATCCGGCCGCTGATCGAAGCCGACGCGGAACTGAGCGGTTCGCCGGCCGAGGCGGTGGTTCGCTTCCGGACGAGCTGCAGCGAGCAGCAACTGGGGCACGTGCTGGCACAACTGGTATCGCACGGCCTGCCGGTGACGCAGTTCAAGGAGCTGCAGTCGGACCTGGAGGAAGCGTTCCTGTCGGTCACGCGGGAAAGGCCGGCCGCATGAGCAACCCCGTTTACCAGCGCGAACTGATCGGACTGCTGCGGACTCCCAAGGCCCTGGCCGTGCAGGGCCTGGTGGCCGTCGGCTGCACCCTGCTGGTCCTGCTGCGCTGGCCCACCGACGCGCAGGTCGAACTGTCGGGAGCCCATTCGCAACAGGTGTTCCGACTGTTCGCCTACGGGCTGCTGGCCGCCATCGTGCTGCTGGTGCCCGTGTTTCCGGCCACCAGCATCGTGCAGGAACGCACGCGGCGGACGCTCGAACTGCTGCTCAACTCGCCGCTTCGCCCCTGGTCGATCTATCTGGGCAAGCTGGTCGGCGTGCTGGCATTTGTGTTCCTGCTGCTGCTGGTCAGCCTGCCTGCCGCGGCCGCCTGCTATGTGATGGGCGGCATCGACTTGCGAGGGCAACTGGGCTTGCTGTACGTCGTCCTGGCCCTGGCCGCGGTGCAGTACGCCGCGCTGGGGCTGCTGGTCAGCAGCTACGCGGGTTCCAGCGACGCGGCGTTGCGAGTCACCTATGGCCTGGTCCTGGCGCTGGCCGTCCTCTCGCTGGGACCGCACCTCTTTCTGCAGGGACAGCCCGGCACGCTGCCTCAGGTGGCCGATTGGCTGCGCTGCGTGTCACCCCTGACGGCCGTGATGAAGATCGCCGGGCACGCGGACGTCGGCGGCCAAGGCCTGCAGGGCCGCGCCGACGTGGTCGGTCGCTTCGCCATCCTGGCCGCCGGCACGATCCTGCTGCTGGCGCTGCGCACGATCACCCGGCTCAACCGGTCGATGGTGGATCGCGCACGCGACCAGGGTGTGATTACCGACGAGCGGAAAACGAGCGGCCGGTTGCTCCGGCGGCTGCTGTTCATCGTCGATCCGCAGCGGCGGTCGCGGGGGATCAGCCTGCTGGTCAATCCCGTGATGGTCAAGGAGTTTCGCTCCCGGCGCTTCGGCCGCGGGCACTGGATGATGCGGCTGATGGCTGCCTGCGTGCTGGTTTCCCTGGGCTTGACCTACGCCTCGTCCATGGGTTCGGTGCAGTGGGGCGTGTCGACGATCGGCGGGATCATGGTGCTGCTGCAGGTGGCCCTGATCGTCCTGCTCACGCCCAGCCTGGCCGCGGGGCTGATCAGCAGCGAACGGGAAACCGGCAGTTGGGTCCTGCTGCAAATGACGCCCCTCAGTCCGCTGACGATCGTCTGGGGCAAGTTGCTGAGCGTCTGCTGGACTTTGCTGCTGATCCTGCTGGCCACCTTGCCCGGTTACGTGGTGATGGTCTGGATTCAGCCGGAAATGCAGCACCAGGTGCTGCGAGTGACGACCGGCCTGGCGCTGACCGCCGCGCTGGCCATGCTACTGAGCGCGGCGGTGGGCAGCCTGTTCCAGAAATCGGCGGCGGCCACGACGGCCGCCTATATCGCTCTGGTGACGGTCTGCGCCGGCCCGCTGCTGGTCTGGTTGGGACGCAACGCGCCGTTCGGCCGAGCGACGGTCGAAACGGCCTTGCTGCTCAGCCCGCTGGCGGCCGCCCTGCGAGTGATGGAGGTGCCGGGCTTTGCCGAATACAACCTGGTGCCAGCCAACTGGTGGCTAATGGCCGGCGCGTCGCTGGTCTGCCTGGGATTGCTGGCCGTGCAGACCTGGCGGCTGGGAGGCCCGCGGTGATGGCCAGCACGAGTAACGAAACGGGAAGGGTAACTCAAGAAATCCCTCTGGCTCCCTCGCCGCTTCGAGATCGTGCAGCTTTTAAGTTGTTTTGGGTACGGAACTTGGGATGATGAACCAATGGTCAGCTCGACTTCGCCGGCCCCCCCTCACAATACTTCTGGCTCCCTCCCCGGCTTCCGGGGAGGGCTGGGGAGGGGCCTGCGGGACTATAGAGCAAAGCGATTCGCTCAATTCGCACATGGCCACTCGCGGGACGCGGCTTTCGGACGAGTCGAGCATCAATTTA
>JAGFJK010000010.1 GCA_024102795.1 Pirellulaceae bacterium | reverse complement strand
CGGGAGCGTAGTCCGTCGCGGACGGGTCCAGTGCCGCGCAGCCGGCCAGCGAGCCCAGCAGGACCAGGGCCACGCCGCGGGCCATCCAGCGGAATCGAGTGTTCAAGTTGCTTGTCCCAAGCATGCGTCACTTACCGGCGGTTGGAGGGCGCTGACGGGTTGCCGGCGGGCCACGGGTTGCCGGCGGGCCGCCCCGGATCCGGGCTCTGGCCGCGAACGGTCGAGCCGCCGGCGGGCGAGGCCAGCGATTCGATGTCGTCGACATCCGGCGGGCGAATCACGATCTGGGGACTGATCCCCTGAGCCGGATCGTTTTCGAACAGTTGCGAGGCCTTCAACCTTCGTTCGCTGGCGCGGACCTCCCGAATGTCGATCGTATCGCCGGTCTGCAGCGACATGCGATTGAGCACGGTGCTCTGCCGCGTATGCGGGTGATCGCCTTCGATGTGGACGTTGATCTGGCCCACGCGGAAGACGCCCCCTTCCTCGACGTTGTACACCAGATCCAGTTTCCCCGGTTCCTCGCGAAAGCGGGGGTCGGCCTTGACGTCGGCGAAGATGTGCCCATGCGCCCCGTACAGGTCCCGCAAGGTGTTGACGTCCGAGTTCATCTTGGCCAGGTTGAACTTGTCGCCGGATTGGAGTTTGAGCTGGCCGAGCAACTCATCCGTGGCGAATCGCTGGCAACCCGCGATCGACACCGACTGCACCTCGTACTGCGGTCCCTCGTCAATCACGAAGGTCAGTTCCAGCCACCGGCCCGACGTGTCGTATTGCAGATCCCGGCTGACGCGAGCCTTGAAATAGCCCAGGCTGCGGTAGTAGGCCGTCAGCCGCTCGACGTCCGCGTCGATCTGGCTGCGGTCGACTCGGCCGCCGAACAGGTACCAGAGGTAGCCGGGCTTCGACTTGATTTGCGTCTTCAATCTCGCATCGGTTGCCAGGGCCGGATCGTTGCCGATGAACTTGACCGAACCGATCCGCTCCAATTGGCCCTCACTGATGACGTACACCACTCCGCGGTCCTGCGGCTGGTCCCCCTCGAAGATGCTGACCGTCGTCTTGGGGAAACCCTTGGACTGGTAATACTCCTCCAGCTTCCGCCGGCCTTCCTCCACGGCGTACACGTTCAGCGTGTCGCCCACCTTCAATCCCGACTCGCGCCCCAGCGCCTTGTCGCTCACCCCGCGATTACCGATGTATTTCACATAGCGGATCGACGAGCGTTCGAAGACCTCGAAGGTCACCCGCACGCCGCCGGCCAGCGGTTCGGTGTAAGTCCGCACGTTGCGAAACAAGCCCGACGAGACCAGCCGGCGGACGTCGGCCTTGACCGCGTCCGGATCGAACAGCCGGTCCTTGCGGGTCCGCAGCAGCGACTGAATCTTGCTGAGCGGCACGGTTTCGTGGCCCACCACCTGGACGGCCGTGACCAGTTGCTGGCTGCCGTCGGTCGGCAGGTACTGCGGCCCACCTTCGCTTCGCAAGCGGGAGGCGAAGTCCGGCTGCTGCGAGCCGGGGCCCGGCTGGGGAGCCATCCCGCCGCCCATCATCCCTTGCGCCGCCGCCGACCTGCAGGCCAGCAGCACGACGCTCAGCGACAATCCGATGAACAGGGCCAGCACGCGGCCGCGCACCTGCGGACCGGCCGCCCGGCGAACAAGCGACATGAGCCGTTCCTCACCTGGGAAATGAACCGTTGACGAGTGCCCCGTTCCGAGGGCCGCGTACAGATACTCGAAGCGCCCGCGTGGAACAAGACGGATTCACCCCCGCCGGCCAAGGTTTCCCCGGCAAAATTCGCGGCGGCGGCCCACCGCCCCAGCCAGGAAGTCAGGCGAACCGGCGCCAGCCCCCGCCAATCAGCCGCTCGTGCGGCCGGAAGAGGGCCTTGTACGACATCCGCTTCGACTGGGCGATGTACAGACCCAGATACAGATAGCGGTAACCCCATTGCCGGCAGAGGTCGATCTGCTTCAGGATCGAGTAGGTGCCCAGGCTCAACCGGCCCAGGTCCGGTTCATAGAAGGTGTATACGGCCGACAGGGACTGCTCGCCCCGGTCCACGACCGCCACGGCTACCAGTTGGTCCCCCAGGTAGTAGCCCATTTCCAGCGTCTCGCAGCACGAGTGCACCAGGAACTCGCGATAGGCCGTCTGGTCCAGGTGGTCGAACGGACCGCACAGCCCGCGCAACTGCCGATGGCGATTGAGCAACTGCACCCGCCGCGCATCGGCTCGAACGGGCCCCAGTCGCAAGTCCAACGAACGGTCGCCCCGCTGCTGGACGCGAAGCTGGGTCCGCGAAGGCGCGAAATCGGCGACCGGCACCCGGATCGGCTCGCACGCCTGACATGCCGGGCAACGGGTCCGATACAGATAAACGCCGTGCCGCCGGTCGCCCTCGGCCAGTTGCTGGTCAAACTGCGCGGCGGAGAGTCGGCTGGAGGGCCACCGCAACGGCATGCGGGCGCGATAGCCGGGCAGATAGGGACACGGTTCCACCGCATCGTAGACGACCAGTTCCAGGGGTTGCGCGGTGGTCACGATCGCCTCGGACGGCCGTCAGCGAAAATCATCCTGCCCCGGATCATTGTAGTCGTCGAACTCCCGCAGGCGATCAGGCACTTCATCCTGGAAGCGGGTGAACTCCTTCAGCCAGACCAGGCGGACGTCGCCCACGGGCCCGTTGCGCTGCTTGGCGATGATGATTTCCGCCTGGCCCGCCTGGTCGCTCTGCTCCTCGCCGCGGAGATAATACTCCTCGCGGTGCACGAACATCACCACGTCCGCGTCCTGCTCGATCGCCCCCGATTCCCTCAGATGGCTCAGCCGCGGACGGTGGTCCTTGCTGTCCTCGGCCTGCCGGTTCAACTGGGCCAGGCAGAGCACGGGCACATCCAGTTCGCGGGCCATGCCTTTCAACCGGCGTGCGATGCGGGCCACCTGTTCCTGCCGCGGATCCCGCGAATTGTCCGGTTCGATCAACTGCAGGTAATCGATCACAATCAGTCCCAAGCGCCCCTCGCGCCGGCGGATTCGCCGGGCGGCGGCCGCGATTTCCGTCACCGTCCGGCTGGGAGAATCGTCCACGTAAAGCGGTACCTGGCTGATTTCCGCGGCCTTCTCCACCAGCCGCGATCGGTCGTCGCGGGAAATCGTCCCGTTGCGCAGGCGATGCCCGTTGACGCGGGCCAGCGAACAAAGCATGCGGTCAGCCAGCTCGATCGACGACATTTCCAGGCTGACGAACAGGACCGGCACCTGCAGGACAATCGCCGCATGCTCGGCCATGTTCATCGCCAGCGCCGTCTTGCCCATGCTGGGACGAGCGGCCAGGATGATCAATTCCGAGTTGTGCAGGCCGCCGGTCAGCTTGTCGAAATCGGAGAATCCCGTGTCGACCGAACCCTCGGTGTGCTGGCCGCTGAGTCGGGCTTCCAACCGGTCCATCGCCTTGTGCAGCACGTCTTCCAGCCGGGCCACGTTCTGCCCGCTGCGATGGTCCAGGATCGAGAAGATCTTCTGTTCCGCCTGGCTCAGCAGTTCGCGGGAATCGTTCGTCTCGTAGTAGGCATCGTGGAGGATCGTCGTGCTGGCATCGATCAACGCCCGGTACGTGGCCTTTTCCCGCACGACGCGGGCATAGAACACGGCGTGGGCCGCGTTGGGGACCGACTGCGACACGCTGGCCAGGTAGGGCGCTCCGCCCAAGTCCTTGAACACGCCGGCCGACTTGAGGCGATCGACCAGCAGCGTGATGTCGATCTTCTGGCCCGCGTCGTGCATCGCCAGCAGATGCTCGTACAACGTGCGGTTGGCGTCGTCGTAGAAATCGACCGTCCGCAGCTCCAGCGCCACCTCATCGCAGACTTCGGGCTTCAGCAGGATGCTGCCCAGCACACCCCGCTCGGCATCCAGGTCGAAAGGCGGCTGCCGGTCGAACAAATTGGCTGCCGGCGTCTGAGGCTCCGTACGGTCCAACCGCCGCGAAGTGGCCATCGCACCCGACCCTCCCTGCGAAAAGTCCCTGCCAACTTGTCCCGCGCCCCGCGCTTACCGCCCGCGGTGAGCGCCCACCGCCCGCGGTGAGCACTCCTCCGCGGCACGAGCACCTCTTGCCCGCGGCACGAGCACCTCTTGCCCGCGGCGTTTGCCGGCAGTCCGAACGGCTAGCCCTCGTCGTCGGTGGCCACCGGCACGACCCAGACCTTGAGATTGGCGTCGATGTCCTGGTGCAGGTGCACTCGGACAGTGTAAAGTCCCAGTTCCTTCAGCGGACCTTCCAGCCGGATCTGGTCGGTGGTCAGCGTGATGCCAGCCTGCTTCAAGGCGTCGACAATCTCGGTGGCCCCCACACTGCCGTACAGGTGCCCGTCCTCGTTGGCGTTGGCCTCGATCGTCACGCTCTGGCGTTCGATCGAATCACCCAGCGACCGCAGGCCGGAGAGCCGGGAGCGTTCGATTTCCAGCAACCGGGCCTTGTGCTTCTCGACCATCCGCTTGTGATGGTCCGTGGCCAACGTGGCCAGGCCCTGCGGCAGCAGGTAGTTCTTGGCGTAGCCGGCCCGCACCTCGACCACGTCCCCCTGTTTGCCCAGATGGTCCACCGATTGGATCAGCAGCAACTGCACTCCCCCATGCGGGCCTTTGGGAAGTCGCTTGAAACGTGTCCGAGTCGAGCTTGTCGGGCTCATAAGATTAGGCTCCCAGGGGGAATTCGAGGGAATTTGTTGGTCTGTCTCGTGAATTCACACCTGGTCCGCTCGCTCGCCCGTCGGCCAGCGAGCGGCCAGGCAGATGCTTGGGCCGGGCCTTTGCAGGCCCCGGCCAGAGCTAAAACGGGATGTCGTCTTCCGCCGCCCCGCCGCGGGACGGTTGGCTGGCCCCGGCGGTCGCCGGCTGCTCGTCGCGCTCATGTCGCGCGGGCTGGCTGAACTCGGATTCGTCGAAACCGCCC
>JAGFJK010000517.1 GCA_024102795.1 Pirellulaceae bacterium | reverse complement strand
CGGCGCTGGGACCGCCGCGCCGCTCGCCCGGCGGCATCCCCATCGGCTTCGACGATGACGCGGCGTATCTGGCATCGTACGAACAATGGCTGGTCCGCCGGCTGCTGGTCGCGCCTCCGGGCGTGCGCCTGCTGAGCGACCTGGACAACTTCCGCTACGCCACGCTGCTTTGCCTGCTGCGGGCCGACGATCTGACGCTGATCAGCATCTGGAACCCCACGTTCTTGACGGCCCTGCTGGAACGGTTGCCGGCGTGGTCCGATCGCCTGGTCCGCGACCTGGCCGATGGCCGCTTCCGACCGCCCGAGCCACTGGCTCCGCTGCTGGCGGCGTCCACGGTACCCGACGTGCCGGGACAGCCCCGGCGTGCCGAACTGCTCGCGTCGTTGTTGAATCACCAGCCGGCGGACTCGCCGGCGTACGACTGCCTTTGGCCGCGGTTGCAACTGATCAGTTGCTGGACCGATGCCGCCGCGCGGCCCGCGGCCGAACAGCTCGCGCGACTCTTTCCCGGCGTCGAATTCCAAGGCAAGGGCTTGCTGGCTACCGAGTGCTGCGTGAGCTTCCCCCTGACCGCGCCGGCCGCGCCGGTGCTGGCCCTGCAGTCGGCCTTTTTCGAGTTTCTGCCCTGCAACCCAGACGGGCAGGCCGCCGCCGATGCCGGCTGCCGCCTGGCGCAGCAGCTCGAAGCCGGCGGCCGTTACCAGGTGATCGTCACGACGGGCGGCGGCCTGTACCGGTACCAGTTGCACGACCAGGTGCAGGTCCTCGGCCACTACCGCGACTGTCCGCTGCTGCGGTTTGTTGGCAAAGCGGATTGCACCAGCGATCTGGTGGGCGAGAAGCTGTCCGAGCCCCAGGTGCGGCAGGCGATGGAAGACGTCGCCGATCAGTTGGGACTGCGGCTGGAGTTTGCGTTGCTGGTGCCGATCCGCGAGCCGCGAGACCACTATCGATTGTACCTGCAAACTGGTGGTGAGCCGCTCAGTGCGAGTCAGGCCGGGCGGCTCGCCGCTCAGTTGCAAACGCGGCTGGAGGAGAACCCGCATTACCGTTACGCCTGCGGACTCCAGCAGCTCGACCCGCTGGAAGTCTGGTGGCTGGCACATTCGGAACGATCGGCCCGGGATCTGTATCAGCGCGGCTGTCTGGCGCGCGGCCAGCGGCTGGGAGACATCAAGCCGCTGGCCCTGGACACTCGAACCGGCTGGCCCGACATCCTGGCCGACTGCGGCGAATGGCGCCGCGCAAGCAGCCGAAAGGAGTAGCCTCGGCCGGGCTCGACGGTCACAAGCGGTCGGCCGATTACTCGATCAACCCCGTCGCGCGTCCGGCTTGAGCCAGCACGTCCAGGGCGAAGTCGATCTCTTCGGCCGTGTGGATCGCCGACACACAGGTCCGCAGCCGGGGAGCGTTCAGCGGCACCGCGGGAAAGCAGACGGGGATCACCATCAGCCCGGCGTCGCGGCAGAGCCGCGTCATTTTCAGCGTCAGTTCGTCCGTGCGAGTCATGATCGGCACGATCGGGGTGGCGCTGTGGGCCGTGTCGAATCCCAGCCGCTTCAATCCGGACAAGTAGTGAGCCACGTTGCGCCTCAGTTGTTCGACCCGCTGCGGCTCCCGCTCCAGCACGTCCAGCGCAGCCAGCGCCGCCGCGGCCTGAGCCGCCGGCAAGGCGCCGCTGAAGATGTAACCTCGCGCATGGTGCCGCAGATACGTCACCACGGGCTCGCGTCCCGCCACGAATCCTCCGCACCCGGCCAGCGATTTTGAGAGCGTGCCCATCTTGATATCGATGCTGTCCGGCGGCAAATCAAAGTGCTCCTGAATGCCGCGCCCGGTCCGGCCCAGCACTCCCAGGCTGTGGGCCTCGTCGACCATCAGCAGCGCCTGATACTGGCGGCACAGGCGGACGACGTCGGGCAGGTTCACGATGTCGCCGTCCATGCTGAACACGGTATCCACAACCACCAGCGTCCGCCGCCCGGCAGTTGCTTGCAGCCGTGCTTCCAGCGACGCCATGTCATTGTGCTGGAACTCGGTAAACTCCGCTCCCGACATGCGGCAGCCGTCCGCGATGCTGGCATGATTCCATTGGTCGCCAATCACGCATTCGCCACGTCCCACCAGGGCCGAGATCGTGGCCAGGTTCGCCACGAACCCGCTGCTGAAAACCAGGGCATCCTCGGCCCGCATGAATGCCGCCAGCCGCGATTCCAGTTCCTTGTGGACGGTGGTCGTGCCGGCCAGCAGTCGAGCACCATGGTGCCCCGTGCCAAACTGGTCGATCGTTTCGATCGCCGCCCGCTTCAACTGGGGGTGGTCCAGCAGTCCGAGGTATTCATAGGAGCCGAGCATCAACATGCGCTGCCCATCGACGACGACCCAGGGGCCGTCGTGAGCGCTGATCACCGGCTCGAAGAAGTACAGGTCCAGTTCCCTCAGGCCGCGAATCCGCCGGTTCAGTTGTTCGTAGTGCTGCACCGGGTCCTGTTGGGCTTCAGGCCGCTCACGCTGTTCACGCTGGACAGGCTGCTCAGGCGGCGATTGCCCGGCGTCTGCCGCGGCGTCCGCGACTGGGTTCAAGGGCACGCGCAGCAACTGGGGCGTGGCCGAGCGGGGCGCGGCCGCCAGCGGCACGCGCTGGACATACTGCGCCAGGTCGTTGATCGTCTCCAGCTCGCAAAGGATCTCGGGATTCAACGTCTTGCCGGTCCGCTGTTCCAGCGCCAAGGCCACCTCGGCCGCTCCCAGCGAATCAATTCCCAGGGCAAACAGCGACGCATCGCGGTCGATCCGCTCCAGGTCCGGAGCGGTCTCCCGACGCAGCCACGCCAGCAGCTCGTCGTGGATCAGTTGACACGTGGCCTCGAAATCCTGCGCGGTCGGGGTGGAAGCAGCTTGGGGAGCCAAGATCAGATTCCCTGGTGGTAGAGTGGCGGGCAGTCGCCAGACGATGAGGCTCGGATTCTAAACGCTTTCCGCAACCGTGAACGATTGCAAGACGGTTTCCGGAACCGCTCGCGGCTTGCCGGTGGTCAGATCGACGAACACCCAGCAAGTCTCGCCGCGAGCCAGCAACTGGCCGCCTTCCGCCCGATAGATGTTGTAGCGGCGAGTGGACGAGGCACTGCGGAAGCCGCTGACCCAGGTTTCCACCACGATCTCGTCGCCCGCAAACGCGGGCCGCTTGTACTCGATGCGATGCGACCGTACGACCCAGCCCAGGCCCTCGTCCAGATGCCGTTGCATCGACCAGCCGTTGGCCGTCGAATGGGCAATCGCCGCGTCCTGCATCCAGGCCAGATAGGCGATGTTGTTGGCGTGTCCCAGCCCGTCAATCTCGTCGGGCCGGACCACATGCTGGTGCAAGTAGATGGTATGCATGCCGTGTTGGGAGTCCCTGTGGACGAGCTTCCTACTCGTGCCCCGCCGGCACGTTCGGGTGGCCCGAATCTCGCGCTGCGAACCCGTGGCCCCGTTCATCTTGGCGATGTTCGGCCGCTTTGCAACCGGGGACTGGCCCGAATTCAAGGACGCCGACCAGACTGGGGCTGGTGCCAAGGCCCGTTCAGGGCTGTCGGCGAGCGGCGGACGATTCGTCGGATTCCACCGGCGTCTTCACCTCGTCGTCCGCAAGCTTTGCCTGTTTTTCCTGGATTGCCGAACTCGGCTGACATCCGCCGCGCATTCACGTCGAAACGCCGAACATCGGCAGAATCCATAACTGGAGTGCCAGCCACACCGCCACCACGCCCAGCGGAATGGCCAGGTCGAACAAATGCAGGTTGCTCATGACTTGAAACCCTTTCGGTCACCAGCCAGCGAACACCGCCCAGTGATTGCCTTGCGACTCCAACTGGCCGCTTACTGGTCGTAACATGCGGCCCGTTAAAGCCGCCCTTTCAACATCCCATTCCAGTAAATCAGCGGCAAGCCCACCTTCTTCAGCACGTACATGCTCCAGCGTTCCTTCGACTGGTCGAACGGGAACGTTTCCTGCGGATTCTTGTCGTAATCAAACTCCGCCAGCACCAGCTTGCCGTAACCGGTCACCAGCGGACACGACGTGTAACCATCGTAGCGGGCGGTGGTCGGTTCCCCGCGCAGCAGCGACCGCAGGTTGCGAGCGACGACGGGGGCCTGTTTGCGAATCGCTGCGCCCGTCTTCGAAGTGGGCAGGCTGCTGCAATCGCCCAGTGCGAAGACGTTGGGAAACCGGGCGTGGCGCAGTGTGTGCTTGTCCACGTCGACCCAACCGTCCGAGTCGGCCAGAGGGCTGCGAGCGATGAACGCCGGGGCACTCATCGGCGGCGTAACATGCAACAAGTCGTACTCCATGCTCACCCGCTCGCCCGTGTCCAGCCGCTCGAACACGGCAACCCGCTCGGACGGCCGGATTTCCACCAGGTTGTGCAGAAACCGCGTCTCGATCTGCTTCCGCTCGATGACCCGCTCCAGCGTCCGAGCATACTTGGGTACGGCGAAAATGTTCGGCATGGCCGTGGCGAATACCAGGCGGCAACGGTCGCGAACTCCGCGGCGCCGAAAGCAATCGTCGGCCAGATAGCAGATTTTCTGGGGCGCGCCGCCACACTTCACGGCCCCCGACGGGTGCGTGAAGACCGCGTTGCCGCCCTGGAAAGTACGCAGCAGCTCCCAGGTGTAATTGACGTGCTGGAATGAATAGTTGCTGCAAACACCCCCCTGCCCCAGCGACTCGCGGAGCCCTGGAATCGCGCCCCAGTTCAACTGGATTCCGGCCGCCACCACCAGGTAATCGTAGTGCAGCCGCCGTCCCTGGTCCGTGACCACCTGCTGTTCCAGCGGGCGGAACTCCGCCACCGACTCGCGGATCCAATGTGCCCTGCGGGGCATGACCGACGCTTCGCTGCGCACCGTCCGCTCGCGCCGAGCGGCCCCGGCACCGACCAACGTCCACAAGGGCTGGTAATAGTGTTTGTCCGAAGGTTCGACCACGGCCACGTCCAGCTTCGGGCCACGACCCTTGCACAACCGGGCCGCAACGCTGATTCCCGCCGTGCCCCCGCCCACAATCAGTATCTGGTGGTGCTCGTCGCGGCTGATACCGGGAGCCAACGGGGACGAAACCTCCGGTGCGAACGTCGTCGTCATGGTTCAACCCCCTGCCGGCGAAAGGCCAACCGGACTAAAGTGTCCAACCTGCCAAGTGCCACCGCCTGCCTACCATCATACACTCCGTGAGCAGCCTCCGCGTTCGCAGCCGGAATGGCTGCAGCCGGCACGATGCCCGCCGCCCCGGCTGGTTTGCGCGTGAAAACCTTGGGCGCTTCCATGCTCAGCACCAGCAGTCCCATGCCCACCAGAAACACGCCAAACACCCGCCGCAAGGCAAGTTGGTTCATCCGCGCGGCAATCAACTGACCAACCAGACTGCCCACGATACCGATCGCCACGAAAGCCGCGACGATCGGCCAGTTGATCTGCTGCTGTACCGACGCCAGCACCTCCAGGTACTTGGCGAATCCGCTGAACGACTTCAT
Source organism: Pirellulaceae bacterium (assembly GCA_024102795.1). GTDB lineage: Bacteria > Planctomycetota > Planctomycetia > Pirellulales > Pirellulaceae > JAGFJK01. Next base: position 37,759 of record JAGFJK010000517.1, on the reverse strand, counting down.
GGCAATCACCACCAGGCTGGTCCCCACGGCCACCCGCATCGGCAGCTTGCCCAACACAACCAGCGCCGGCACCACCAGGAAGCCGCCGCCTACTCCCACCAGCCCTGTCAGGATACCCACCAGGATGCCTTCGACCGCGATCAGCCAGACGGCTTTCCGCGGTCCGCCGCCGGCCGCCAAGCTCCGCTCGCCAGTGTTGTCCGCCTGGCCGGCGACCGAGTCCGATACGGCGGGCTTGCCCTTCTTGTTCCGCAACATGGTCCAAGCGGCCAGCAGCATCACGAGCGCGAACAGGCTCAGTTGAATCGGCCCGGGAACAAAATGAGCCAGCCAGGCGCCGCCGTACGTGCCCAGCATACCGGGGATGCCAAAGAACAACACGCTGCGCCAATCCACCAGGCCCGCGCGAGCGTAGGGGATCATGCCTGCCAGGGCGATGGCGCCGACGATCGCCAGCGACTCCGCGATTGCCGCCTTGTCCTGGTGGCCCAACAAGTAGACCAGCACGGGAACTGTGAGGATCGAGCCTCCCGACCCCATCAGGCCCAGTGTCAGGCCGATAATCAAGGCTCCCAGCACGATGTAAAGCACGCAGATGCTTCCTTTCTCAGGTCTTGGCGGCGGACGGAGTGGTCAGTGGTCAGTTCTCAGTCGTCAGTTGTCAGATTCCATTCCCCGCATCCCATCCGTCAATGTTCAATTTGCAATTTGCTATCCGCCCCTTTCAAGAGCGATCCCTCCATCCCTCCATCCCGCGTTCCCGCTGGTCCCGGATCTCCGTCTTGTCAGCCCGGTCGACAAGAGGCAGCTATCCCACGGCAGCAAGCTGTATGCCAAAGTGGTATTCTCTTGCCGGACAATGCTCCCGGACTGTCATGCCGGCCGTTTCGCACGACGATCGGCCCATTCCCGCGAGACACGCCGCGATTCAACTCGCACAGGGGGTTAATCCCTGGCCGCCAGGTGTTAAGTTAACGGCTGGTCGACAACGCGAGCGGGTCAGCCCAGGAGCCACTTGAAAATGAGGATCGCCGTAGTCCGAGCGGGTCTCACGACGTGTCTGATCGCAATGGGAGGGCTGGCGCTGGCGTGGCCGCCGCACGTCGCCGGCCACCCGTCCACTCGGCGCGAGGCCGAACGGGCGCGGCAGCGCGTGCAGGCGCGCGATCAGGCACGGGCCGAGTCGCCGTCGGAGCAGGACCAGGCATCGAGTCAACTGACGCTGGAATTGTACGACCTCGCCACCAACCGGCCGCTGCCCGGCATCGTGCGGGTCACGCGCGTCGATAACGGCAAGGCGGTGCGTCTGCCGGGCCTGATCGCACGCGACAACAATTGGTTCGTGATCGATGGCAAGGCCGAAGTCGCCGTGCCGCCCACGGTGCTGCGGGTCGAGGCGGTGCGGGGACTGGAAAGCCGGCGTGCCGAGCGGCAAGTGGACGCTCGCGAGGGCCAGCGGCTGTCGGTCCGTCTACCGCTGGCGCCGCTGGTGCCCGCGGGTGATCTGCGGCAACAAGGTTGGCGCAGCGGCAATACGCACCTGCACCTGATGCGGCTGACGCATGCCGAGGCGGTGGACTACTTGCGCACCGTGCCGCGAGCGGACGAGCTCGATCTGCTGTACGTCTCGCACCTGCGGCGAGTGCCCGACGAGCGCCACTACATCACGAACCAGTTTACCGCCGCCGATCTGGCGCGGTTATCCACCGAGCAGTTGTTGCTGGTCCACGGCCAGGAGCACCGGCACAACTTTGGTCCGGGCGGAGAAGGCTACGGGCACGTGATGTTTCTGGACCTGCTGCAGTTGATTCAGCCTGTCAGCATCGGGCCGGGGATCATGGGCGAGGGGACCGATGGCTTGCCGCTGCAGGCCGGCATCCAGGCCGCTCGGCGCGCCGGAGCCACCGTGGTCTGGTGCCACAACACGTTCGGCTACGAGGACCTGCCGAACTGGGCCGCCGGCCTGCTGGACGCGCAGAACATCTTTGACGGAGGCACGCACGGTTCGTACGAAGATACGTTCTACCGCTACTTGAACCTGGGGCTGCGAGTTCCCTTCTCGACCGGCACGGACTGGTTCATTTATGATTTCTCCCGGGTCTACGTGCCCGTCGACGGCCAGTTGACCAGCGAGTCCTGGCTGCGGTCGCTGGCCGCCGGCCGGTCGTTCATCACCAATGGCCCGTTGCTGGAACTGACCGTCGATGGCCAGTCGCCGGGCGACGTGCTGAACCTGGAACGGGCGGCCGAGGTCCAGGTGCGGGGCCGAGCGTGGGGGCGGCACGACTTTCGCGGCTTGGAACTGATTCATAACGGACAGGTGCGGCAGGCGGTGGTTTCCCAGTCGGTGGATGGGCACTTCACCGCCGATCTGCAACTACCCGTGCCTATCGATCGCCCCGGTTGGTTCGCTCTGCGCATCCCGCTCGAAGCCGGCCGCAACGAATTCGATCGGCCGCTGTTCGCTCATACCAGCCCCGTGTACATCAACTTCCAGCATCGCCGGCCTTTCGACCCCGAAGTCGCTCGGCGGTTGATCGCCGAGATCGAGGGCAACATCGAGCGGATTGAGGCCCAAGCCCGGTTCGCCGACGACGCGGAACGCGAACGCGTGCTGCGCGTGCATCAAGCGGGTATCGAAGCGATTCAGCGCTGGCTGCGACAGGGAGCGTCCGATGCGGGCCGAGCGGTCCAGCCGGCACCCTGACCCGCGGGCGGCTGACCGATCCAGTCGGCCAGCATTCGAGGAACCGGCCGATGTCCGACTATCGAACCGTTTGCCGCACCAGCGATGTGCCGGAGGGCGAGGCGCGGATGGTGCAGTTGGACGACCACCGACTGGCCGTGATTCATCTGGGCGGGCAGTTCTATGTGCTGGATGACCAGTGCCCGCACGCCGGCGCCTCGCTGGCCCGCGGTTACCTTCAAGCGGGCCATGTGACCTGCCGCATCCACCACTGGCGATTCTGCCTGAGCGACGGTCATAACCTGGACCAACCCGGTCCGCCCCGCGATGCCACGGCGCACGCGGTCCGCGTGGTCGGCGATCTGGTCCAGGTGCAACTGGACGGTTGATCGTCGCGCGCTCTGCCGGGCACTCGGCCCATTCCAGCCAGCGGACGAGCACGTGACGGGCGGCAGTCCCGAAGAAAGCGGCCGCAAGAAAACAACAACCCCGCGAGCCGGTAGACGACTCGCGGGGTTGCAGAAAGAAAACCCATGACTTGGACAACAAAACGCATCCCGGCCGGATTCGCCCCGCCGGAACAGGTTTCCGGCTGAACGCCTGGCGGCCGAGTTCGCGGCGAGCGACAAGTCGCCCGCCGCCGTCAGTTGCCGGGTGGAGTGGTCAAGATTCGCATCTCCTCTGGGCTGTCGGCGCCAAGTTGTCAGGTCAACGAGCGTTGAGGCAAATTCCTGTCGGAACGCCTCCGAGCTGCTGGTCCGGTGGATCTTGCATTCAGGCCCTCCTCTGTTAGCGGCTGGGGGTAACCTTCTTCCGCTTCGCCCGCCACGATAGCAAATTCGCCGCGACGCGGTCAATCATTTTCCCGGTGATTTGCAGGACCATCGGGAAAGGAACCCGCCGGCTCGTCCGGTCGCAACGATGCGGTAAGGAATTACGCACTTCCCGGCAGGATTCCGGTTGCCTGCCAGCACACCACGAGTCGACTCATCACTGCTGGGTTGATCGGCCAGCGGACCCGCGACGGATCAAGTGCTCGGCCGAATTTCGGGCCAGACCGAAGCTGTGGAATGTCCCTTGTGCGGTGCCGTGCGCGATTGAGCCCGCGTCAACCGGCGCCTGCCTGGCCCATGCACACATGGTACAACACGACAAGCCTGTCAAGTCGCCATTCGATTCAACGCAGGAAAGGCGTGATGGCCACCCAAATGAACAGTCCGCTGATGAATAGAGCGCCGCCCAAGGTCAGCCGCTGGTCGCTGGCCACGCGATGTCCGGCTAACAGAAGAATCACCCCCATGGCGGAGACGGTCAAGGCGCCAACCACCGCGCCGCCCCAGGCAACCGCCGCCAGCCAGAGCGCGATGAGCGTCCACATCTCGATTACGGTTCGCAATCCGATCTGTGAGCCGTTTCGCGGATTCATGTCTGGATAGGTCCTAATGTGGGCCTGACGCAACCTGTTTCTTCGTATTGACACTCGGAACTGGCGGGGCTCTTCCAGCAGGACGCGACTGACAGGCCAGCGGCCCATCCCCACCCGCCGGAATCGATTATAGTAGTGGCATGCCGCGCCGGGTGGCGCGGCAACGTGTCCTGGTTCGAGTGACAATCGTATGCTGGCCATTGCCGCGACGCCCGGTTTGGAGGAACCCGTGTTCATGGAGCTGGCGCCGCCGCCGGAGCCGCCGCCAGGCAAGGTGGTCTGCCGCACACTGCAGTTGGGCATCTGCGGCACCGATCGCGAGATTCTGGAATCCCGCCGGCCGATGACTCCGCCGGGCGACGAGTTTCTGGTGCTGGGGCACGAGTGTCTGGCGCGGGTCGAGGCGGTCGGCTCGGGCGCCGACGGCGTCGCTGCGGGAGACCTGGTCATCCCGCTGGTCCGGCGTGGACAGGCGGGAAGCGCGATGCGGGCCGACATGCTGGCGATGGGGCAGTACACCGAGCGGGGGATTGTCCGCGAGCACGGATTCGCTCAGCCGCTATGGCTGGACGAACCTCAGTACCTGTTGCCCGTGCCGCCGGAACTGCGCGAGGTGGCCGTGTTCACCGAACCGCTCTCGGTGGCTGAGAAGGCGATCAACGAGGCGCTGCTGCTGCAGCAGGCACGACTGGGCTCGGCGACCTGGACGGACGCGCCGCCGCGGGTGCTGGTGACGGGCCTGGGGCCGATCGGATTCTCCGGCGTCCTGGCCGCTGTCTGCCGCGGCTGGCCGGTGACGGTGTACGGGCGCGACGACGAGGCGACGTTTCGAGCCGAGATGGTGCGGGCGTTCGGGGCCGAGTATCGGCCGGAGCATCACTTCGAACGGCGGTTGGGCGACGTCGAGCGGGACGGGTTCGATCTGATCCTGGAGTGCACGGGGCACGACGGCGTGCTGCTGCGGGTGTCCGAGGCGCTGGCCGCTCGCGGAGTGATGGTCTGGCTGGGTTCGTCGCAGTCGCCGCGGCCGCGGGAGCACAACGTGTCACGACTGATGCGCACGGCCCTGCTGAGGAATCATCTGCATTTAGGCAGCGTCAACGCCGCGCCCCGCGACTTCCGCGACGCCGCGCGGCATCTGGACCAGTTGCGGCGAACCCACGCGAGCGAACTGAGTGCACTGATCACCGACCGCGTTTCGCCATCCGAAGCATTGTGGCATTACCGCCAGCGGCGGCCGCAGGGCATCAAGACCGTGGTGGAGTACGCGTAGCAGCGGGAGTCTCCGCAGCCAGGAATCGAGACAGCATGCGGTGGGCTGAGCTGCTCAAGTGGGCCGACGTGGACCGGGCCGTCGTGTACGCCCTGGCGATGCGCCTGTGGCAGTTTCCCGCCGGCTTGGCGACCGCCCTGTTGCTGGCTTTCTGTTTCACGCGCGATCAGCAGGGCTACTATTACACGATTGCGACTTTGCTGGGCGCGCAGACATTCCTGGACCTGGGCTTGCCGTGGGTGATTCTGCATGCGGCCAGCCACGAGTGGGAGGGCTTGTCCCTGGACGCTCACGGAGCCGTCGCCGGGACGCCGCGCAGCCGCGAGCGGCTGGCGGCACTGGCCCGCGTGTCCCGCCGGTGGTTCCTGGGAGTGGCCGTGCTGTTCGCGGCCAGCGTGTACGGCGTGGGCAGCGTGTTGCTGGCGCGATCCACGGCCGACGTGGCCTGGCAGGTGCCTTTCCTGCTGGTGGTGCTGCTGGCGGCCGCGTCGTTGTCGCTGATCCCGCGAATCGTCATGCTCGAAGGTTGCGACCGTGTGCTGGACGTGAATCGCACGCGCCTGCTGCAGGCGGTCACGGGCAGCCTGGCCGTCTGGGCGTGCATGATCGGCGGCTTGGGTCTTTGGGCCCTCGTCGCCTCGGCCGCGGTCCAGGTACTCTGGGAAGCCTGGTTGACGCTGGTCCGCTATCGTCCGTTCTGGCGTTCGCTGCGGGATTGCCGCGCCGCCGACTTCGATTGGAAAACGGAGGTTTGGCCGCTGCAATGGCGCAGCGCCTTGCAGTCGCTGGCTTACTACCTGGCCTTCCAGTTGTTCACGCCAGTGACGTTCGCCTGGCACGGAGCCGAGCTGGCGGGCCGGATGGGGATGAGCTGGTCGATTCTGTCGAACATTCAGCAAGCGGCTTTCGCCCCGGCGCGGACGCGGGCGCCGCGCCTGGGAGTCGAGATCGCTCGCCGGCAGTTCCCGCAGCTCGACGCCCGCTTCTTCCGGTTGGTGCTGGTATCGACCGGTCTGTTGCTGCTGGGCTTCGCCGCTTTAGGCGGCCTGCTGCTGGCGCTGGGTTGGCTGGCGGGAAATTACGGCCTGGATGGTTTCAATGGGCTGGCGGAAGCGCCGGCCAGCGCCACCCAAGCCGCGTCGCTGGCGGGCCGGGTCGCGTCGCAGATCCTCACGCGCTTGCTGCCGTTGCCGACCAACGCGGTCCTGGCGGCGGGACTCGTGGCGATCCACCTGGGCCAACTGCTCGCTTTGTACCTGCGAGCTCACAAGCGCGATCCGCTGGTCTGGCTGCTGACGGCGAGCAACTTGTTGATCGCACTGACAGTCTATCTGGCGGGAAGGTGGTACGGACCGGCCGGCGCCAGCCTGGGTTTTGCCATGCTGGCCTGGTTGGTGACGCTTCCCGGTGTGAGCGTGGTCTGGTATCGTTGCCGCATGCAGTGGCATGACGGTGGCGAGCCAGCGGCGTGACGGTGGCGAGCTGTAAGGGGCCGGGAAAGCCGCCACGTGTCGCGGCATGGCGGGAGCACACATGGCGATGGGCTATCACCGGAAAGGGATCGTGCTGGCCGGCGGAACCGGTTCCAGGTTGTATCCGATCACCCGCGCGGTCAGCAAGCAACTGCTGCCGGTCTACGACAAGCCGATGATCTACTACCCGCTGTCCACGCTGATGCTGGCGGGGATCCGCCAGTTTCTGATCATCACCACGCCGGGGGATCGGGCGGCGTTCGAGCGGCTGTTGGGCGCGGGAGACCAACTGGGCGTCTCGTTTCAGTACACGACTCAGCAGCAGCCGCGGGGATTGGCTGAGGCTTTTCTGCTGGGCCGCGAGTTTATCGCCGGCGATCCCGTGGCGTTGATCCTGGGAGACAATCTGTTTTACGGCCAGGGGCTGCAGCGGAAGTTGGACCGCGCGACGGCCAGGCCCAGCGGGGCCACGATCTTCTCGTATCCGGTCGGCGACCCTCGGCAATACGGGGTGGTCGAACTGGCGCCCGACGGCCGGCCCGTCGCACTGGTCGAGAAGCCGTCCCAGCCGCGCTCGCGGCTGGCCGTGACCGGCCTCTACTTCTACGACCACCAGGTCGTGGAGATCGCCGACGGACTGCGGCCTTCGCCTCGCGGCGAACTGGAAATCACGGACGTCAACCAGGCATACCTGGAACGCGACGGCCTGTTTGTGGAACCGTTTGGACGAGGCTTCGCCTGGCTGGATACGGGCACCGAGCGATCGTTGCTGCAGGCGGCGAACTTCGTCGAAACCGTGCAGTCGCGGCAAGGCCTGCGCATCGCCTGCCTGGAGGAAGTGGCCTACCGCATGGGGTTTATTTCGGCGGCTCAGGTCGCCAGGCTTGCCGAGCCGATGCACAATTCGTACGGCCAGTATCTGCTGGAGGTGATCGAGCAGGAAGCGGGTGGAACGGATCGCCGGCCGGAACCTCCGGCGGAGCAAGCGGAACAAGCGTAGCGTGGGAAAGCACGCTTTACGAGACACTTGATGGATGAAATCGCCTTTCACAAGCCGTTCGTCAGCGGGCGGGAGATCGACTATCTGCGGCAGGCCGTGGCTTCCGGCCAGTTGGCGGGTGACGGCCCATTCTCGCGGCGCTGCGAGGAACTGCTGACGCAGCGGCTGGGCGCGCAGCGCGTGCTGCTGACGCCGTCCTGCACGGCCGCTCTGGAGTTGGCCGCCCTGCTCTGCCGCCTGGAACCCGGCGACGAAGTGCTGATGCCTTCCTACACGTTTGTTTCGACCGCCCTGGCGGTGCTCCGCACGGGAGCCCAGCCCGTCTTTGTCGACGTGCGCGACGACACGCTGAACCTGGATGAATCGCTGCTGGAGGACGCCCTGTCCCCCCGCACTCGCCTGATTGTCCCGGTGCACTACGCGGGTGTCGCGGCCGAAATGGACCAGATCAACGAACTGGCCGGCCGCCGCGGTCTGAGCGTGCTGGAAGACGCGGCGCAGGCCCTGGGCGGACAGTACCGCGGCCGGGCCGTCGGTTCGCTGGGTCGATTGGCCGCCTTCAGCTTTCACGCCACCAAGAATATCGGCTGCGGCGAAGGCGGAGCGCTCTGCGTGAACGATCCCGACCTGGTGGCTCGAGCCGAGATCCTGCGCGACAAGGGGACGAATCGGCGACAATTCTTCCGCGGCGAGGTGGACAAGTATACTTGGGTCGATACCGGATCGTCGTACCTGGCCAGCGACCTGTGCGCGGCGTACCTGCTGGCGCAACTGGAACAACTCGACGACGTCACGCGCCGCCGCCGCGAGGTCCACGAAGCCTACCACCAGCGTCTCGCCCCGCTCCAGCAGCAAGGCCGCCTCCGACTGCCCGTCATCCCGGAGGACTGCCGGTCGAGTTACCATATGTTCTATGTGCTGCTGCCCGACGAAGCGCGGCGCGACGGACTGCTGCGGCACCTGAAGCAGCGTGGGATCCAGGCCGCCTTTCACTTTGTGCCCCTGCACCTCGCGCCGCGGGGCCGAGCGTTTCGCACCTGGCCGCGGCAGTTGGTTCGAACCGAGGAACTGGCCGGCCGCCTGGTGCGACTGCCGTTCCACCACGAGTTGACCGAGAGCCAGTTGGATCGTGTCGTGGAAGCCGTCGGCGAGTACCTGGAAGCCTGAAGCAGGATAACCGCCGGAAGGTGAGCGCTATGCCAACGGTGGTGGTGTTGCAGTCGGCCTACCTGCCCTGGAAAGGCTATTTTCACTTGATCCACGAGGCGGACCAGTTCATCTTCCACGATGACTTGCAGTACACGCATTCGGATTGGCGGAGCCGAAACAGGATCCTCACGCCGAACGGACCCATTTGGCTGAGCGTTCCGGCGGGGCGAAGCGAAAGGCGGCTGATCTGCGACGTGGAAATCGCGGAGCCCCATTGGAAGCTCCGGCATCGGCGGATCTGGGAGTCGAACTACGCCAAGACGCCGTACTTTCGGCAGTACGCCCCGCTGCTCGACTTCCTCTACGACAATCCGATCACCAACCTCTCCCAATTCAACCAGAGGGCGATCGCCGAGCTGCTGCGGATCCTGGGCGTCGCCACTCCGCTGGACGATAGCCGGCGCTATCACCTGTCGGGGGCGAAGACCGAACGGTTGATCCAACTGCTGACCCAGGTCGGAGCGACCGAGTACCTGAGCGGTCCGGCCGGACGAGCGTACCTGGAGGAATGGCGATTTGCCGAAGCCGGAATCAAGCTGCGATACTTTGAGTACCCCACATATCCAGACTACGATCAGGGAAGTGGCGCCTGCTGTCACCAGGTGAGTGTCCTGGACATGCTGTTTCGGCTGGGCCCCGCCACGCCGGATTGGATCTGGGGGACAGCGGTGGATTCCTGGGAAGCGCGACGGTTATGACTCGAACGGAGATCGGCAACCTGAGCGAGCTGGCGGAAGCCTGCGGCAAGGCCAACTGGTTGCTGACCGGCCGGGCCACCACCGCGCTGTACCTGCTGCTCGCATCGCGAGCGATTCGCGGACGGCAGGTCGTCTTGCCGGTCAACATCTGCTACTCGCTGGTACACGCCGTTACGTTGTCTGGCAACGAACCGCGGTTCGTGGACGTGGATTCCACGGATGGGAATGTGCGGTGCGAGCATGTTCAGGATGTATGGTCCTCCGAGCCCGCGGTGCTGGTGGCGGTGCACAACCTGGGGAATCCCGACCCCGACTTGCTAGGTCTTGCCGCGCTCTGTCGCCGCCACGGGACGATCCTGGTGGAAGACTGCGCGGCCGCCTTGGGCGGTTCCAGCGACGGTCGGCTGCTGGGTTCGACCGGCGATTACAGCCTGTTCAGCTTTGGCGCTGGCAAGTCCGTGGATGCCGAACTGGGCGGACTGCTGGTGGCCGCGGAGTCGCTGGCGACGGCCGAGCAACTCAGCGCTCGGCTCCCGCCGTTCAGCGAGCGGCAGCGGGAACAAACGCAGCTCTTCACGCAACTCTATCGCCTGGTCTATCACAGCTCGTTCTACAACGAACTGGCGGAACCGCTCGGTCGGATGCGGGAGTTCTTCCAGGACATGTACCTGTTCCGGCTGGACGAATCGCAACAGCGTCAGGTGGCCGATGCCTTGCTGCGTTTGCCTGGTACGGTCATCCAGCGGCGCGAGCGAGCGGCCTGGTACGACCGCGAACTGCCGTTCGAGGACCCGCTGCACCGCTATCCGATGGCCGACGGTGCCGTGCCCTGGAGGTATAATGTGCTGGTGGACGACGCCCGGTTGCGGCAGCGCTTGATCGACGCGTTGCTGGGCGCCGGGATCCGCGTCAGCCGCTGGTATCCGCCCGTGCATCGCCTGTTCGGTCAGGGCGGCGATTTTCCCGGCGCGGAACGATTTGCTCAGCGGATCCTGAACTGGCCGCTGGACGACTCACCGGACGACGCTCAACGGATCCTGGACGTGGTCCAGGCGGTGATGCGATCCGAGCGAGGTTGAAGGTAATCGGCCCCCGCCGTTCCCGCTGTGCCGAATGCCTGGTTGTTCGAGGAATTACCATGCCGGATGCATCGTGTCTGTTCGTCAGCGGCATGGGACGTTCGGGAACGACCTTGTTGGATAAACTGCTCTGCAACCATTCGCAACTGTCGGTGCTCTCCCAGCCCTTCCCGTATCTGTTCCTGAAGGCCAAACGCGACTTCCTCAAGTCGATCGGAGAGCCGGACGCCGCTCAGCCGTTGAGCCACTACTTTCTGGATAATCGCTATCAACCGGACGACTTGCAGCGGTTCCTGGAATCGTACGGCCTGACCGCGGAAGATGTCCGAGGTTTGTTCGCCGAGATGGCCGATTATGACGGTCAGTACCACAAGCCTCCCGACCTGGCGGAACGCCTGCAAGCCGCCAGCGGTGGCGCGTTTCTGGAAACCTACCGTCAACTGGCCTGGATTCTGCGGCACCGCGAGTCGGCCGCCTGGTACGGAGCCAAGGAAACGCATTGCGAGGAGTTCTTTCCGTTTTTCGCCCAGCATGGCGTCAAGTGCCTGGCGATCGTGCGGGACCCGCGGGATGTCATCGCGTCGTTCCATTACGGCACGGGCCAGCGGTACGGGGGCCGGCGGCGGCCAACCTTGTTCTATATCCGAAACTGGCGGAAAAGCGTGATGTTCCTGCTGCTGCTGGAGAACCACCCCGACTTCCACTGGCTGCGCTACGAGGATCTGGTGTCCCGCCCCGAAGTGACGTTACGGAAAATCACGGACTTCCTCGGCATCGATGGCTTCCCAACGGACTTCCGCCAGGACAGCTTGTTGCAGCAAGACGGCCGTCCCTGGAACGGGAACTCGTCGTACGCCTCCAGCAACGTGATGAATGAGCAATCCGTGGGACGATACCGGGACTGGTTGCCCAGTTCGATGCGGCGGTACATCGAGTGCTGTTGCCTGGCCGAACTGCGTCTGCTGGAGTACGCGGAGACGGAGACGGATTCGGCGACGGCTGAGGACACCAACCGGGCCTGGGAGGATTTCCAGGAACCGTTTCCGATCGAGCGAACCGATTTTGCCGCGGATTACAGTGTCAGCCAGCAGCATGTGCGGCAGGAGCAACGTCGCCTGCTGCTGTTGCGCGAACCGGAACGGGACGATCCGGAGGGGTACTTTCTGAACTCCCGCATCCGGGAACGGTTGAGCCGCGCGCTGGCGGGTCTTGCATGATCTCCATCGTGATCCCCTGTTTTCGAAGTGCGGCCTGGTTGCCGGAACTGGTGGCCCGGATCGATCGTGTGATGAGCGAGCTGGGGGAGCCCTACGAGCTGCTGCTGGTGCACGACGCTTCGGGCGAGGAGACCTGGCGCGTGATCCGCGAACTGGCCGAGGCTTATCCGCCAGTGCAAGGCCTGGATTTGATGTTCAACACGGGCCAGTACCGGGCCACGCTTTGCGGCTTGCAGCACGCGCGGGGCCGCTGGATCGTCACCATGGACGACGACCTGCAGCACCAGCCGGAAGACTTGCCGCGACTGTTGGAAGCGCTTCGCGGCGATCCGCGGTTGGACTGCGTGATGGGTCGGTTCGCGGACAAGCGACACAGCCGGTTTCGCCGTCTGTCCAGCGATCTGGTCGCCTGGATGTACACGCACTTGTATGGCAAGCCGCGCCATCTGGCACAATCCAGCTATCGTGTCCTGACCCGCGACCTGGCCGAGGCGATTTGCGCGCACGGCACGGCCTTTCCCGCCATCGGACCGCTGATCTACCGCTGCACGCGGCGCATTGGCAACGTGGATGTCACGCACGGCGAGCGGCCCGATGGTCGCAGCTCGTATACGCTGCTGGGCCTGGTGCGGATTGTGCTGGATAACTTCTTCAACGCCAGCACGCTGCCGCTGCGGCTGGTCAGCGGCCTGGGACTGGCCACTTCGCTGGCCAGCTTTGTGCTGGCCAGCTACTACGTGGTGCGGTACTTCGTGCGCGGCTTCTCGGTGCCCGGCTTCGCGACCCTGGTCGTGCTGAACCTGTTCCTGGGCGGCATGATCTTGTTCACCGTGGGCCTGCTGGGCGAATATCTGTCGCGGTTGATGCAGGAGGTCCGCCGTCCTCCGAGATGGGCCATTCGGCAGCGCGCCGGGCGGCCGGACGACGACCAGCCGGGCGAACCGTAGAGGCCGGGCCAGTCCGCTGGTCGGATGTCGTCACAGCTCATCACCGCTCGTCACGCGTCATTACCGCTCATCACCGCTCGCCCCGTTCCGGCTGGGCCTCTTCGAGCTGCCGCCGGTAAAGCCGCATGGTTCGCAGTTGCGCCACGGGACGGAAGCCGCTACGGGCCAGGATGCGCGACGCCTCCGCCTGCTGGCCAGGCGTCCAGACCTGACGGTCGCTCTCGTCCAGTCCGCCGTGCAGCAGCAACACCGCATCGAACTGTTGCCAGGGCATCTGCTCCAGTTCAGGCATGCGAAAGCCGTAACCCCACGGTTCCAGCGACCGCGTGCCCAGCAGGTAATGGACGGAATGGTGCCGCGGCGGCAGCACGTACAGCGTCTCGCCACGAGCGATCTGCCGGGCAAGCTCCCGCAAATCGGCTGCCACGGCCGCCTGCCGATGCCAGAGCTGGTGGCTTGCCAGGTTGGCTGGCGAAGTGACGCGCCAGATGTGCCAGCTTGCGGGCGCTCCGGCCGGATACCAGAGCAGCAGCAGTGCCGACCCCGCCACGAGGAACCAGCGGAGCGGATGCTGGCTGAGCGAACCGAGATGGCGCGGCGCCTGGCGAGCGGCCAGGGTAACGGCCGAAACCACCAGCGGCGGCACGGCCAGCAGCATGTAGTGCCCATAGGCCCGCGTGCGAAACTGCAGCAGCGTGGCCGCCGCTGCCAACAGGCAGAAGCCCGTTACCTCCAGCCAAGGCTGACCCAGCCAGCGCGCTCGGCGCGAAGCGGAAAGCACGATCCAGGCCAGCGAGACGACCACCATCCCGGCACTCAGGAATGCCAACTCGTCGCCGCGGACTTGAACGTACAGATTGTGCCACCAGCTACCCTGCGCCGGGTAGCTGCCGAGCATCGATAGCCCCTGGCGCAGCGGTTGCCAGCCATGACCTTCGGACAGGATCAGCAGCAGAAAGCTGGCCACCGCCGACAGTGGCAGCAGGCACAGGGGCGGCAGCTCGTGACGCCGCTCCGCCGGCGCCAGCCGCCAGTTGACGACCAGCCACAGGGCGCCGAGCGACAACAGGCCGGCCTGCTGTTTGAACCACAGGGAGCAACCCAGGCAAGCACCCAGCAGCAGGGCACAAGCCAGGCCCCGCCGTCCCCGCAGCGGGACTCCGCCCCAGAGCAAGAGCCCCGCCAGAAACGGCAAGGTCGCCAGCGGTTCCATGACTCCCGTGAACCCTTGGTACCGCGAACTGAGCGCCAGGCACCACAGCAAGGCGAACACCCCCGCCGCCAGATGCCGCGTCAGGCGAACCACGATCGCCGAACAAAGTGTGGCGTTCACGACGGCCACCACAATCACCGCCGCCTGCAGCCAGGCAAGCTGCTGACCGCCGAGCGCCATCACGGTTCGCCAGAAGGCATACGCTCCCGGAAAGTAGCGATAGGCATTCAGGGCGATCTGGTCCGGGGCCTCCAGCATGTCGCGGGCGTTGCAGATCAAGAAGAAGAAATCCACTCCGCCCGCATAGCTGCGGATCTGCTGCAGATAGATGCCCGCCGAGACCACGCCCAGCAGCAGCACGGACCAGCCCAGCGGCCGCAAGTAAAGGGCCACTCGGCCGCGGATCGGCGATCCGTCCGGGCTGCCCGCCGCACATGCGGCTGGCAAACCGATCCAGGATCCCCAGCAGAGCAGCATGGCCGCGGGGTGCACGTCGGGCTGCAACGCATACGGCCACAACCAGACCGCGGCACCGGTCAGCAGCAGCCAGGCCGCCGCGACCAGGCGCGAAGCGCGATCCGTCGCATTCCGCCGGCTGCGGTCCAGCAGCCAGATCGCGTGAACAAGCGCCAGGGCCGAACCGGTCCAGATCGGGAGAAGCCAGGCGACTGGCACGGACCGGTCCGGCGAGAGAAACCAGATGGCCACCCGCGCCGCGACGAACAACCCCGTGAGGAGACTTACTCCCGCCGCGCCCATCGAGCTGACTCGGTTCACCACGACAGCCGCCGCCGATTGGATGTTTGCCGTTACGGGTCAGCAGACAACCTACTGAACTGGTTTGCCGAACGCAAACCCGGTTGCGAGCCAGCCACTTGCCCCCGCTTTCCCAGATCAGGACACAACTATATCCTGCAATCCCCCGGCGCGCGGCTGGCGGCGGCGGCCGCGAGCGTGAATTCGAGTCCGCGGGCGTGAAGTCCATGCGAGGCGACGAACCGATGAGCTACCAGGAAGAGTTCACCCGCAGTATCGAGCAGCCCGAGGCGTTCTGGGCGGCTCAGGCCCGCAGGATCGCCTGGTACCGCGAGCCGCGGCGGATCCTGGACCGGGACGAGCAGGGCCTGTACCGCTGGTTCGGCGGAGGCCAGTTGAACACGGCGTACCTGGCCCTGGATTATCACGTCCAGCAGGGGCGGGGCTCGCAGCCGGCGCTGATCTACGACTCGCCCGTGACCGGCACCCAGGCTACGTTCACCTACAGCGAACTGCTGAACCAGGTCGCGCGACTGGCCGGCGGGCTGCGGCAGTTGGGAGTCGAACGGGGCGACCGGGTGGTGATCTACATGCCGATGATCCCCGAAACGGTCGTGGCGATGCTGGCCTGTGCCCGGATCGGCGCGGTCCACTCGGTGGTCTTCGGCGGGTTCGCCCCGCACGAGCTGGCGGTACGGATCGACGACGCGCAACCCAAGGTTCTGCTCACCGCCAGCGCCGGCAAGGAAGTGGACCACGTAATCGATTACCTGCGGATCGTCGACGCGGCGCTGGCCGAGGCCCGGCACCCTCCGTCCGCGTGCGTTGTCTTCCAGCGTTCGTTCCATCGCGCGGCGCTGCGCGTCGGGCGCGACTGGGACTGGGACGAACTGGCGGCCGGGGCGTCGCCGGTGGATTGCGTGGCGGTGGAAGCAACCGACCCGCTGTATATCCTGTACACCTCAGGCACGACGGGCCGGCCCAAGGGTGTTGTCCGCGACAATGGCGGGCACGCCGTGGCGCTGGAGTACAGCATGTCGGCCATCTACGACGTGCGGCCGGGCGAGGTCTACTGGGCCGCGTCCGACGTGGGCTGGGTCGTCGGCCACTCGTACATCGTCTACGCGCCGCTGATTCACGGCTGCACGACGGTGTTGTACGAGGGCAAGCCGGTTCGCACGCCCGACGCCGGCGCGTTCTGGCGCGTCGTGGACCAGCACGACGTCCGGGTGATGTTCACGGCACCGACGGCAATCCGGGCCATCAAACGCGAGGACCCGCACGGCCAACTCGCTCGGCGCCACGACACCAGCCGCCTGCGATACCTGTTCCTGGCGGGCGAACGCTGCGATGTGCCGACGCTGGATTGGGCCCGGCGGTTGCTCGATAAACCCGTGATCGATCATTGGTGGCAGACCGAATCGGGCTGGCCGATGCTGGCCAACATGCCGGGGCTGGAACTGCTGCCGATCAAACCCGGCTCGGCGGGCAAGCCGGTCAGCGGCTACGACATTCAGGTGCTGGACTGGACCGGCCGGCCGTTGCCGCCGAACCAGGAGGGGATCGTGGCCGTGCGGCTGCCGCTTCCGCCGGGCTGCCTGCCGACTTTGTGGAACAACACCGAGCGGTTCTTCAAGGCATACTTGACCGACCATCCCGGCTACTACGTTTCGGGCGACGGCGGCTACCGGGACGAGGACGGATACTTCTTCATCACCGGCCGCGTGGACGACGTGATCAACGTCGCCGGACACCGGCTCTCGACCGGCACGATGGAAGAGGTGATTGCCGCACATCCGGCCGTGGCCGAATGCGCGGTGATCGGCGTGGCCGACGAGCTGAAAGGGCAGGTGCCGGTCGGCTTCGTCACGTTGAAGGTGGATTCGCAACTGACCGACGAGCAGTTGCAGCGCGAGGTGGTGGCGCTGGTCCGCGAGCGGGTCGGAGCGGTCGCCTCGCTGAAACGCGTCGTGGTGACGCCCCGCCTGCCCAAGACCCGTTCGGGCAAGATCCTCCGCCGGATCATGCGTTCGCTGGCCGAAGGCGAAGCGTATCAGACGCCTTCCACGATCGACGAGCCCGCAGTGCTGGAAGAACTGGCCGACTCAATGCGCCGCCAGCAGTTGCCCGGTGCCTTGCCGCAAACCGGTGAAGCGACCTGAAGCGCGCCGCCCAGTCGCGCGCCCGGAAGTCCACCGGCGCTTACCGAGACTCAGCTTTCCTGGCGGCGGACCGATTCGAGCAATTCGCTGAGCCGCCGCACGACGTCGGGTTCGTCGTCGTAGAGATTGCGCGTTTCGGCCGGATCGCTTGGCAAGTGATAGAGCTGGCCGCGTGGGCCGCCTTCCCGGTTCGGGTCGAGCTGGCGAGGCTGCGAGAAACCGCCGGAGCCCCGGTGGTCGGGCACCAGTTTCCACGGCCCCTGGCGGATGGCCAGCACTCCGTGCAGGGAAGCGTGCACCGTGTGCTGGCGAACGGGCCGCGAGGGACTGGCATCCAGCAGTGCGGGCAGGATGTTCCGACTGTCGGGTCCGGCGCCCGCGGGCAGTTCCGCGCCGACAATCGCGGCCACCGTGGCCAGCAGGTCGCTCAGATCGACAAGCTGATCGCTGACGGCGCCCGCTGGAGTCTTGCCGGGCCAGCGGACCAGCAGCGGCACGCGGTGGCCTCCTTCCCAGATGTCGGCCTTGGTGCCTCGCATCCAGGCGTTGCCCTGGTGACCGAACTGGCGGATATGCTCGGCCCGCCCCGTGATCCGGTAATGCCGCACGTCGTCCGCCTCTTTCGCGTCCCAATAATGGTACAGGCCACCATTGTCGGAGGTGAACAGGACCAGCGTGTTACCGGCGATTTTCAACCGATCCAGGGTTGCCAGGATCGCTCCCAGCGCGGCGTCCGTTTCCACCACGAAGTCGCCATAGTCGCCCGCCCGGCTCCGGCCGCGATACTCCTGGTTCACCACCACGGGCAAGTGCGGCGACGGAAGCGGCAGATAGAGGAAGAAGGGGCGATCGGGCGCGGCGGCCGAACGGTCCTCGATGAAGCCGATCGCTTCGCCGACCAGACGCGGCAAGACACCGTAGTTGGTGAAGTCGGGCGATCGCACGCCTTCGTCCGTGGCCAGAAAATTCGCGTCCCGGATCCGCTCCTGCCTTAGCGTGGGCAGCCGCAGCACGCGGTCGCCTTCCAGGTAGCAGAACGGGGGCATGTTCAGCGAAGCGGCGATGCCAAAGAAGCGATCGAAGCCCAGTGCGAGCGGCCCGCCGCTGAAGGAGCGGCCGTAGTCGATGTCGTAACCCGGACGCACGCCTTGCTCGGCGCGATCTTCGTTCTCCGGGGCGCCATCGGTGCGGGTCCATTGCAATCCGAGATGCCACTTGCCGACGCACGCCGTGGCATAACCGTGGTCGCGGAGAAACGAGGCCACGGTGACGCGATCGGCTTCGATCAGCGGCGGGCTCAGCCCATCCAGCACCCCCGACTTCAAGCGGCTGCGCCAATGGTAACGACCCGTGAGCAGACTGTAGCGGGTCGGCGTGCAGACGGCCGACGGCGAGTGGGCGTCGGTAAACCGCATCCCCTCGGCGGCCAAACGATCGGCGTGCGGCGTGGGGATCTTCGACTGCGGGTTGTTGCACGCCAGGTCGCCGTAGCCCAGGTCGTCGGCCAGGATGACAACGATACTAGGCACACGGGAGGTTCCCGCAGCGGATGCCTGGATGGCTGGACCGACGGAAAATCCCGCCGCCGCCATCAGCACGAATGCGGCAGTTGCGTGCGGGAACCGGGCGGCGGTTGATCTGCGGCGGAAGTCCATGCGAATCTCCGGTGATCGGGGATCGGCTGCCATAACCGGACGACCGCTCTCGATCATCACCCGATTTCTATCGATCGTGTTCAGCGGTTCGACCCGTTGCCCGCGCGGGCCGGCGCAGGTCGGGCAGTCCGCTTGATCAGCACGATGGGGGCGTCGTTCTTCTGCTCCGTGCCCGGTGTGCTCCGGCCGCGGGCAATCGCATCCTCCAGCGCGGCCTGCATCCTGGCCACGCGCTCCGGATGCTCGCCGACCAGGTTGTTCTTCTCGCCCGGATCGCTAGCCAGGTCGTAAAGCTGGAACTTCGGCAGGCCGCTCGCATCGTCCCGGCCCGGACGCGGCGCGCTCCAGCCGCCGGAGCCCGGACATAAAGCCAGCTTCCACTGGCCATCGCGAATGGCGAAGCTGCCGTTGATCGACTGGCTGACGATGCTGTCGCGGAGCGGGCCGGCGGCCGTACCGGTCAGCACCGGCAGAAAGCTCACACTGTCCTCGCCGGCGTCCTCCGGCAGCGCGGCCCCCAGCAGCTCGGCAAACGTGGCCAGAAAATCGATCTGGCCAATCAACTGGTCGGACACGGTTCCGGCCTTCACCTGGCCCGGCCAGCGCACCAGAAACGGCACGCGATGCCCGCCCTCGTACAGATCGGCCTTGTGCCCGCGATAGATAAAGCTCGGATTGTGGCCGGCCGCCAGAAGCTGATCGATGTTCGCGGCCGGCGAACAGCCGTTGTCGGTGGTGAACACGATCAGCGTGTTATCGGCCAGGCCATGCTGTTCCAATGCATCGAGCAGCCGGCCCATGTCGCGGTCGACCTGCAGCACGAAGTCGGCATACGGATTGATACCGCTCTTGCCCTGAAACTCCGGCGTCGGCACGATCGGCGTGTGCGGCGCGGCCAGCGGCACGTAGGCGAAGAACGGCCGGCCGGCCTTCGAGTCCGCCGCGCGACTGGCGATATACTCGATCGTGTGCCCGATGATCCCCGGCTGCACGTCGATCGCCTCGAAGCTCTTGCCGGCGGGTCCCGGGCGGTGGAACGCCTTCGTCTCGGTGGCGATCTCGGTCGGCAGGCGGTCGTTGATCCAGACGTACGGGAACATGTCCAGCGAGGCGCTGATGCCGTAGAAATGATCGAACCCGACGTCCAGCGGTCCGTCTTGAATCGGCGCCGTGTAGTCCACTCGCGAGACGTCGCGGAACGGCCGGCCAAAGTCTCCGCCGTCGTCGGCCGTCGCGCCGTCCTTCAACGGCCAGTTCATGCCCAGATGCCACTTGCCGATGCAGGCCGTGTGGTAGCCCTGCTGCTTGAACAGCCCGCCCAGCGTCAGCCGCTGGCCGGCGATCAAGGGACGCGAGAAGCCACCCAGCACGCCGCTTTGCAGGCGAGTCCGCCAATGATACCGCCCGGTCAGCAGGCTGTAGCGCGTCGGAGTGCAGACGCCGGAGGACGTATGCGCGTCGGTGAACCGCATCCCCTCGCGTGCCAGGCGGTCGATGTGCGGCGTGGGGATCTTCGACTGCGGGTTGTTGGCCGCCACGTCGCCGTAGCCCATGTCGTCGGCCAGCACGATGATCACGTTCGGCCGCTCGCCGGCCAGCGCCGTCGCGCTCTGGCCATGCCACGAGCACCAGGCCAGCGGCAACGCGAACACAAGCGGCAGCAAGTTCTTCCAACTCATTTGGTTTCCCCCTTGCGATTCCGGTTCAGCGGCCAGGGCTGCACGCCCACGCGGTCGGCCCAGGCCTGCCATTGCTGGGCCAGCGCCCGCACTCGGTCGGGATGCTGGCTTGCCAGATCGTGCATTTCGGTCCGGTCGGCGGCCAGATCGTACAGTTCCCACTGGCCGGGATGCTTCGACACCAGCTTCCAGTCGCCCGCGCGGACCGCCCGGTTGCCTTCTTGTTCCCAGAAAATCGGCCGCGGGCGGTTGAGCGGCTGACCGGAGAAGGCGGGCACCAGGCTCACGCCCTCCAGCGGCTGAATCTCGCGGCCCTGAAACTCGCGCGGATACTCGGCGCCGGCCAGTTCCACGCAAGTGGCCATCAGATCGATCAGATGCGCGGGCTGCGATTGGAGCGCAGCATGGCGGGAGGCGGGAATGCCTCGCGGCCAATGGGCGATCAGCGGCGTGCTGATGCCCCCTTCATGCACCCAATGCTTGTACTCGCGAAACGGCGTGTTGCTGACGTTCGCCCAGGCCTCGCCGTAGCCGTGGTAGGTGTCCGCGGCGCCTGGCAGCACGCCGTAACCCTGGCGGATCGGAAAGCCGTCGCGAGTTTGCTTGGGGATCATGTCGGGCTGCAGGTAATCGGCCGCCAGCGGCGGCAGCGAGGGCCGCTCCGCTCGCACCCGCGCGGCGGTTGAATTCCTGCCTCGTCCCATCCCCTCGGCGCAGCCGCCGTTGTCCTGCAGGAACAAGATCAACGTATGCTCATAGCGGCCCGTGCGTTTCAGCTCCGCCACCAGCCGTCCGATGCCCTGATCCAGCCGATCGATCATCGCGGCGTAGACCTCCATGCAGCGGACCTCGAACTCGCGGTCCGCCACGTCCGTCCAAGCGCCTCCTCGCTGCGGCGCCGGCTCCCAGCGTTCGTCGACCAGGCCCAGTTGCTTGAGCCGTTCCAGGCGCGCGGCGCGAATCGCATCGTATCCGGCGTCGTATTTGCCTCGATACCTGGCCATGTCCGCAGGCCTGGCGTGCATCGGCCAGTGAGGCGCCGTGTACGCGATGTACATGAAATACGGTTGCTCCGCGTGTTCGCGCGCATGGTCGCCGACGAAGCGCGTGGCGTGGTCCGTAATCGCGTCGGTGTAGTAGAATTCGTCGGGCTGGTACTCCGGATCGGCATACGGCGAGATCAGCCGGTTGTCGCGGACCAGCGAGTTGGGGTCAAAGAAACTGCCCGCGCCGTGGATCGTTCCGTAGAAGCGGTCGAAACCGCGCTGCAACGGCCAGTTATGCCTGTCGGCGTCGCCGCTGGGTTTGATCTTCTTGGTCACATGCCACTTGCCGCACATATACGAATGATACCCGGCGGTTCGCAACACTTCGGCGATCGTCATGCAGCGGCGGTTCAGATCGCCCCGATAGGCGTCGAAGCCGCGGTCTTCCATCATGTGCCCGACGCCGGTCTGATGAGCGTACAGGCCGGTCAGCAGCGTGGCGCGCGTCGGGCAGCAGCGACCCGTGTTGTAGAACTGCGTGAACCGTACGCCGCGGCCGGCCAGCTCGTCCAAATGCGGCGTCGCAATCTCGCCGCCATAACAGCCCAGATCGGACCAGCCCATGTCGTCGGCCATGATCAGAATGATGTCCGGCCGCGACGCGTCTGCCGCCCGTGCGACGGTTGCCAGTCCAACTGGTGCAAGCAACAGCGAGCTGAGGACTGCCAGAGCTGGTAAACCTTGGCCGGATGAGTGGCTGCTCACTGGGTGTCTCCGGTTCCCGCTGGGACTTTAAGAAAAGGGGCCGCTGCTGCGCTGCTGGCACTGGTCGGGACGTGCGATGGAGTCATTGTGACCCGGCGAAAGCCGGTGTCAACCGCCGAGCCACAGTCGCCATTCGCACCGCCACAGTCGCCTTTCGCTCCGCGAAAGTAGCGGAATCCTCGCCATTCGCTCCGCCATAGTCGCCTTTCGCTCCGCGAAAGTCGCGGAATCCTCGTCTTTCGCTCCGCCATAGTCGCCTTTCGCTCCGCGAAAGTGGCGGAGTCCTCGCCTTTCGCTCCGCCATAGTCGCCTTTCGCTCCGCGAAAGTAGCGGAATCCTCGTCTTTCGCACCGCCATAGTTGTCTTCCGCACCGTGCAAGTAGCGTCAGCGGCGGGTCGGTGCTGCGAATCCAGCGCGTGAGCGCGGGGCCCGCTACTTTCGCGGAGCCAAAGGCGACTATGGCGACTCAGCCCAGCAACAGCGCCCGGCGGCGCAGGCCGTCCAGCAGCGCTGCGAGATGCTGCTGCGGATCACCCTCGGCAGTCGGCGCGCGGCACAGGTCGGCCAACGCCCGCCGATCCCGCGTTCCATCCAGATACGGCAGCAGCTCGCGCGCCGGCGCCGCCAGACGCACGATATCGTGCCGCAGGTTGGTCACCACTTCGGACCGCCGAGCCTGCAGCCGAGCCAGCGGGCTGGCACGCGGATACTCCTCCACGGTGGCCGCCAGGGGAAGCGCCACGCTGCGCAGCTCCACCGCGCGTTCCACAAACGCCGCCAGCAGCGTCGCGGCCAGCGTGTCCGCCTGCGACTCCCGGACCTCTCCCACGGACTCCGCTGGCAGCAACTGGTCGAACCACGCTCCGCCCGGCCAGGCTCGCTGCAAGCTGTCGAGCGCTCCGACCAGCACCGGATCGTCGCCCCGCAGCCTCATGCCGCTCGGCGACACATAAGCGACCGTGTCGCTCTCCGCGCCCCCGCCCGTCTGCCGCTCGAACGAACTCACCACATACGCGCCACGAACCGCCGTGACGTCCAACTGCGTGCTCGGGGCACAGTCGGCGTGACAAAGCAACGACTGCCGAAAGGCTCGCTCGGTCAGCACGTCCAGCAACTGCTCGCGCGCCACCAGCGATCCTCCGAGACGCTGCGCCACTCCGGCCAGCTCCGCCGGCAGTCCCGCCCCCACCATGCTCGCCACGTCCGCCTCGGCCAGAAAACGCAAACCATGCGCGGCGGCGTGGTCCACGAAGTCCACCACATGGCACGGCTGGTTGGTGTCCTCCAGCAGGTCGTGCCGGAGGTAGCCGTCGGAGCAGTTTTCCAGTTGGGCGATCGTGCGGGCCAGGTGCTGCTGAGCGGCGTTGCCATGCCTGTGCAGCGCGTCCCTCAGGCCGGCCATCCGCTGCCGGGCCTTTCCCAGCCGCGCGGCCGTACCGCCGCTGCCCGCCGTCGCTCGCAGCAGCCACTCCCGCAGCGCTTGGCGCTGCTGCCAGCCCGGCAGAACGTTGTAGCTGACCAGCCCCACGCCGCGCGGCGCAAGGCAGTCGCGGATCAGCCGCAGCAGGCTGTCCCGCACCCGGAGTGTCGTCCACGAGTAGACGCCGTGAGCGATGATATAGTCGAACTTCGCGGCCTCGCCGGCGTACGTCGTCAGGTCCTGCTGGTGAAGTTGGACGTTGCCGAGTTCCAGCTCCGCAATCAGTTCGCGGCCGGCCTGCACTTGACGCCGGGACAAGTCGATGCCGACGAACTGGCTGCCGGGCAGCGTCAGGGCCATCGGAATCAGGTTCGCGCCGTCGGCGCAGCCGATCTCCAGCACGCGGCACTGCCGCACGTCGGTCGAAGGGATGCCGAACAGCCGAGCGACCGTCGCCAGATGATCGCAATGCGAATAAGGATAAGGTCCGCTCGGATACGGCAGCTCGTCGTATCCAAGCGGATCATCGCAGGGCGTCTGCTCAGCCATGGGCGTCATCGGGCCTCGAACGGCCGCTGTCTATCGGCGCGTCGCGGGCCCAGTGCCGCCGCCGGGCACACCTCCGCCGCCGGGTCGACCTCCGCCGCCGGGCAGAATCACTTCGTCGTCGTCGTCCGAGATCACGTTGACGTCAAACGTTTCGTAGCCCCGCTCGCGGACGTGCAGCCTGTCGGCGCCCGTGGTCAGGTCGATGTTCAGGCGAGCGGCCGATTCGCGGACTTTCTGCACGGCCGGCAGCAATAGCCCGATCAATATGGCGTCGTCGCCATCGCCCGCCGTGAGGTCCAGGTCAAGCTGACTGGCGCCCGTTGCGGCGATGTCCAGCGTGTCCGCACCGTCACCCAGGTCGATCTGCATGCGGGCCGCCGATTCGCGGACTTTCTGCACGGCCGGCAGCAACAAGCCGATCAAGACAGCGTCGTCCCCTTCGCCGGCCGTGAAATCCAGATCGATATCGCTCATTCCCCTGCCGTTCAACCGCAGGCGGTCGTTCCCTGCGCCCAGATCCACGTCCGCATCCAGGCGGGATGCCGCCTCGCGGACCTTCTGCACGGCCGGCAACAGCAGGCCCACGTTCACGTCGTCGTCGCCATCGCCAGCCATGATGTCCAGATCGACCTGCCCGATGCCCGTGCCGAGCAACTGCAGGCGATCGTGGCCACCACCCAGGTCGATCGCGGCGCTGGCCGCCGCCTCGCGGACTTTCTGCACGGCCGGCAGCAGCAGGCCCACGGCCACGTCGTCGTCGCCTTCGCCGGCCGCGATGTCCAGGTCCAGGCCGCTCAAACCTGCCGCGCGGACCTGCAACCTGTCGTTCCCGTCGCCCAGATCGACATGCGCACGAGACGCCGCCTCGCGGACCTTCTGCACAGCCGGCAGCAGCAAGCCGATCAACACCTGGTCGTCCCCTTCGCCGGTCGCTAGATCCAGTTCGGGCACGGGCGGATCGGCGCCGCCGCGGCGATCGAAGCGGACCTGGTCGTCGCCGGCGCCGGTGTCCACGACAATCCGTTCCACCCCGCGAAACTGCCAGCGCTCGCGCGAATCGCGTTCCTGGACCGTAACCACGCCTCCGCCTTGGTCCTCAATCCGGATGTTGTCGGCCTCGCGCGAGCCGGTGATGGTCAGCACTCCGGCGTCAAACGCCACGTCCGCCGCCAGGAAGATGCGGGCGTCGAGCCGCTCCAGCGCGAGCCGCCGGCTTTGTTTACGATCCGTCCGAGCGTGAGATTTGCGTGCCATGTTGCTTCCCTGATCCTGGAGACGTGAATGGTGGCACCGACTGGCCACCGATAGGAATTGTCCGTCACCCCGCCCCGCCGCATTCTACCCGCAGATTCCCCGCGTGCGACACGGGTCTTCGAAAACTTGTCCGCGTCCCCCCGGCATACTCACCGTTAATCCACCGGCCCAACGGTTCCACTCTGGACACGAGGGCCGCTGACGGGACAATGGCCAGCGAAGCCATAGTCGCCTTTCGCTCCGCGAAAGTAGCGCCGGAAGCCATAGTCGCCTTTCGCTCCGCGAAAGTAGCGCCGGAAAAGAAACAGCCGTTGAACCCCCGGAGTCATCACAGCCCAGTCACGGAATCCCCATTGCCGTGCCTTATCCCCGCGCGGTCCCACAAGCCCATCCATCAAACCCATCCATCGTCACTCGAGGCTTTCCATGCCCACACGAATCGTGCCCGCCAGGTTCCTGCTCCCGAGGTTCATGCTCCCCTTGCTGCTGGCCGCCGGCTGCTGGCTTGGAAACCCGCACTGCGAAGCGCGGCAGCCGCTGGCGGTGGCGGCCGATTTCGAAGGCGGCTCGGTGAGCGGCGTCGAGATCGACCAGGCCGAACGCAGCATCCGCTTCATGCCGGGCGGAGATCCGGCCCGCGGCTGGCCGTGCTGGTGGTACTTCCGAGTCGATGGCGTCGCGCCCGGCGAGACCATCACCTTGCGACTGCGCGGATCGACCGCCACTTTGCCCAGGGAATCGGCCGCTCAAACCGGTTCGCCCCTGCACAAACCGCTGGCCGCGTCCTGGGCGATGCCTCAGCAGGCTACCTGGTCGCTGGATGGCCAGACCTGGCGGCGCTCGGAGCCCGGCCGCCGCGAGGACGAGTGGATGATCTACAGTCTGCGGCCGGAGGGCGAATCGGTGTTCGTAGCCTGGGGGCCGCCTTACACGCCGTCGTCGGCCGAGCGGTTCGTGCGGGAGATCGCCCGGAGCTCTCCATCGGCCACGGCGACCGAACTGTGCCGCTCGCGCGGCGACCGCCCCGTGCCGATGTTGCACGTGCGGGAGGGCTCGCGGACCGCGAAGGATCGCTTCGGAGTGTGGGTCCAGGCCCGGCAGCACGCCTGGGAAAGTGGTTCCAGTTGGGTGGCACAAGGCTTCGCCGAATGGCTGCTGAGCGACGATGCGGATGCCGCCTGGCTGCGGCAGCACGCTGAACTGTTCGTGATTCCCATCATGGATGTCGATAACGCGGCGACCGGCAACGGCGGCAAGGACGCTCAACCCCACGACCACAATCGCGATTGGTCCGGCGAACCGCACTGGAACGAAACCAAGGCCGCTCAGCGCATGGTCGGGCAACTGATCGACGAGGGACGCATGGACGTATTTCTCGACCTGCACAACCCGGCACCCGGCGACCCGACGTTCTTCTATATCCTGCCGCCGGAGTATCTCGAACCGCCGATGGTCGAGCTGCGCGACCGCTTCATGCAACTGGCCTACGCCCGCATCAGCCGGATCAAGCCACTGATCCCGATGAGCAACAAGCCGAAGGTCACCGGGCCAGGGTACCATCCGCTGTGGCGCCAGATCAGCGCCAACTGGGTCAGCATGAACGGCAACCCTCACACAGTCAGCTTGTGCCTGGAGACGATCTGGAACTATCAGAACAGCACGACCGATGGCTACCGGGCCGTCGGCGGCAGCCTGGCCGCGGCCGTCCGCGAGTACCTGGCCGATCGCCCGTTGCGGACGGGCGGCGAGCAATGACTTGCGAAGCTGGGTAGAATGAGCGACATTCACCAGGGTGTGCCGCGCGGGTCCGACCGCGCGGCGCGTCTTGCCGATGGCACTTCTCGAAGCGTGCAGGAAAACTGGCCATGCCGCGTACCCTGTTCTGGCTGCCCTTGTTGTTGCTGGTGACCGCGATGACCGAACCCTGGGTTGAAGGCTGGATCGAACTGCAGCACAAGGCGGCTGGCTTCGACCGGCCGGTTGGACCCGCTCACCAGGGTCGCTCCGTCACGCTGGCCCGGCACGGCATGGTGGCGACCAGCCATCCGGATGCCGCTCGCGCCGGCCTGGACATCCTGCGAGCCGGGGGCAACGCGGCCGATGCCGCGATCGCCGCCAACGCCATGCTGTGCGTCGTGGAGCCGATGAGTTGCGGGCTGGGCGGCGACCTGTTCGTCATCTACTGGGATCAGAAGCAGCAGAAGTTGTTCGGATTGAATGCCAGCGGCCGCAGCCCGTACGAGTTGACTCGGCAGGTGTTCGCCGACCGGCAGTTGGAGCAGATCCCGGACGAGGGACCGTTGTCGTGGTCGGTGCCGGGCTGCGTGAGCGGCTGGAGCGAACTGCGAGAGCGGTTCGGCACTCGGCCGCTGACTGAGCTGCTGGGCCCGGCGATCGAGGCGGCCGAACAGGGGTTTCCGGTTTCCGAGGTGATCGCCAGCTACTGGGAGGCGGCCGTCCCGCAACTTCGCCCCTGGCCCGATTCGGCGGCCACATTCCTGGTTGACGGCCAGCGAGCGCCCGTTTTTGGGGAAGTTTTCCGCAACCCGCGGATGGCTGGCACGCTGCAGCGGATCGCCGAAGGGGGCGCCGAGGCGTTCTATCGTGGAGAGATCGCCGAGCAGATCGTGCGGTTCAGCCAGGCGCACGGCGGTTACTTCTCGCTGCGCGATTTTCACGAGCATCGGGCGGACTGGATCGAACCGGTGTCGGCGACCTATCGCGGCTATACGGTCTGGGAGCTGCCGCCCAACGGCCAGGGAATTTCCGTCCTGCAGATGCTCAATACACTGGAGCCGTTCGACATCCGCGGCCTGGGCGCGGGCAGCGGCGAGTATCTGCATTTGTTCGTGGAAGCCAAGAAGCTGGCGTTCGCCGACCGGGCGAAGTTCTATAGCGATCCGGATTTCAACCGGCTGCCGGTCGAGGAGCTGGTGTCGAAAGCGTATGCCCAGCGCCAGGCCGCTCGAATCGACCGCGACCAGGCGGCCACCGATGTCCCGGCGGGCGACCCCAAGCTGATGGCCGGCGATACCGTTTACTTGACCGTGGTCGACAAGGACCGCAACTGCTGCTCGCTGATCCAGAGCAACTATTACGGATTCGGGTCGAAGGTGACGCCCGGCGAGCTGGGGTTCCCGCTGCAGAACCGCGGGGCCCTGTTCGCGCTGGACGAGGGGCATTTGAATCGGCTGGAGCCGCACAAACGGCCGTTCCACACGATCATTCCGGCCCTGGTCACGCGCGATGGCCGGCCCTGGTTCTGTTTTGGCGTGATGGGGGGCGACATGCAGCCGCAGGGGCACGTGCAGGTGCTGGTGAACCTGGTCGACTTCGAGATGAACGTCCAGGCGGCGGGTGACGCGGCCCGTGTGCGGCACGCCGGCAGTGCCACGCCGACGGGAGTGGCGGCCGACGGCGCGGGGACCGTGTTCGTGGAATCCGGTGTTTCGGAGGCGGCCGTCGAGTTGCTGCGGGCCAAGGGGCACCGGGTCGAGCGAGCTCGCAGCGGGTTCGGCGGGTACCAGGGAATCCTGATCGACTGGGATCGCGGCATTCTGCAAGGCGGCAGTGAATCCCGCAAGGACGGGGCGGCGCTGGGGTATTAGAGATGCCGGGTGGGCGGGCGAGCGGCGCGCCGAGCTGTCAGGTTGCCTGCCGTGCATGCGCAATGCGAAAGGCGAGTCTCGGCGGGCCCAGCGGCGGCGTTTGACAACCCGTTCGCTCGACGTGAAGATAAGAGCTGCCCGCCGGTCAGTCTCCCCCCTGCAGGACGACCACGCGCAAGCCCGTTTGAATTCTGGCCATGGCTCAAGACCCTGGGGCGCGTGGGCGAGGATTTGGTGCGTGACGGACGATGGACAGCTAATCGAAGAAGCGCAACAAGGCAGTGCGGCTGCCTTCGGCCAGCTTGTGCGCCGGTACCAGGACCGGCTGTACACCAGCGTGGTCCACGTGGTGGGGTGTCGCGACGACGCGGAGGACGTGGTCCAGGACGCCTTTGTCCAGGCGTACTTGAAGCTGAGCGAGTTCCGCAGCGACAGTTCCTTCTTCACCTGGCTGTACCGGATCGCCTTTAACCGGGCGGTCAGTCGCCGCCGCCGCCGTCGCCCTCTGGCCGATTCGGGCGATCGCGATACGGAAGGTCCGCTGCGCGAACCGCCCGATCCGCGCGCCCTGCCGGACGACGAACTGCTGCGCGAAGAGCGGGCTCAGCAGGTGCGGCTGGCCATGCAGAGCCTGAGCGAGGAGCATCGAGCGATCCTGGTGCTGCGCGAGGTCGAGGGGTGCGACTATCAGATGATCGCCGACATCCTGGGCATCTCGGTCGGAACGGTCCGCAGCCGGCTGTTCCGCGCCCGCTCGCAACTGCGCGAGTATCTCAAGGAGCTGCAGCCCTGGCACTCGGCCGAATAGTCCCGTGGCAGGGCGCTTATTGTCGCCTTTCGCTCCGCGAAAGTAGCGCGGCGTGTCGCATCAGTTAGTCGCCTTTCGCTCCGCGAAAGTAGCGCGGCGCCGTATCCGTTCACTGGGATTTCACTCCAACGGGCAACGAGCAAACGAACCAATCCCTCAAGCTCCCTCCCCCGCTTCGAGATCGTGCAGCTTTTAAGAAATTGGAACCACGGAGTTTAGGGCGTTTCGTTTCGGGCTAGCGCTCACGAATCCCGCCGGCTTGCCCGGCGGATCGTTCGGTTTTTCGCTAAAGGCACGTCCGGGCTAGCGCTCACGAATCCCGCCGGCTTGCCCGGCGGATCGTTCGGTTTTTCGCTAAAGGCACGTCCGGGCTAGCGCTCACGAATCCCGCCGGGCAAGCCGGCGGGATTCGAAGTGGGGGGAGCGCGGCGTGTGCTGTAGCTAATAGCCGAATGATCCGCCGGGCAAGCCGGCGGGATTCGAACAGGATCCATGGCTATTTGCTTCGGAAGTTGGGTACGAATTGAATGCCCTCAGGCACAGGCAGCCAGGTCCTGCCCGCACGTCCTGCCCGCCACGCTGCTCACCGAGATTCCCTCTTACTCCCAGCATCTGAAAAGACTGGACCAGGCCCCGTTTCTGGTGCCGTTTCAACTTCAGGGCGGTTAGAATGCGCCCGCCGCCGGGCCGGCTTGTACCTCTGCCATGATGGACGCTGAGACGCTGATTGGAACTTGGAGATCGCGCATGAGCAAACAGAAGTCGGGCACACCCGAAACCTCGCGGATTCCGCTGCGCGACGTGGCCAACCAGTTGCGCGAGGAGATCGACAATTTGCGCCGCGAGAGCGAGAACCAGCAACTGCGGTTTCTGGTGGATGAGGCCGAGGTGGAATTGCAGGTTGGCCTGACGTTCGATGGCGGCGGGAAGATCGGCTTCAACTGCTGGTTGTATTCGGTCGAGGCGGGAGCGAACATCGAGCGGGCGACGGTGCAAACCATCCGATTGAAACTCAAGCCGCGGGCGAGTGACTCGTCCCCGACGCCAGCCGCCGACAAAGGCAAGTCCAAACCGCTCGCGTCCAGCGGCGACGTGTTGATTCACGATGCGGGCCAGCGGTCCAAGTGAAGGCCCAGCGACAAGTGAAGGCCCAGCGGACCGATCTTTCCGTGTGCTGAGAATGTGCCGCGGGGAACCAGGCAATGAGCGAGTGGGACTGGCTGGCCGAAGTCTTTGTACCGCAAAGCAAGCGCTCCCGTCAGGGTGCCACGGCCACCGGCTATGCCGTGGCTGACGATCTGCTACTGACCGTGGCCCACGTGCTGGGCGATCGCACCGGGACGCCGCAGGTCCGCTGGTGTCATCCGGACCATCGTCAGTGGAAGGACATCGTCGAAATTGCCTGGGATGGCCGCGGCGTGGAGCTGGATGCGGTCCTGCTGCGTTGTGCGTGCCCACCGGAGACCAAGGGTCGCTTTCCGCTGGGAACACAGATGCCCGAACAAGGGGCCACGTGGGAATCCCTGGGTTTTGCCGCCGCCGGAAAACGTGGCGATTTCCGCCAGCCAGTCAAGCTGGATGGCCGCGTGATCGTGCCGCACCGCGACGACACGGAACTAACGTTGGGTGTGGACTATACCGTCGCGAAAGGTGCCGCTCTGCAAGGCGCGTCGGGCTGTCCGGTGGTCATCAACCAGCGGCTGGCCGGGCTCGTCGTGTCGTATCCCGCAGCCTTCGCGGCCCGTCGAGTGACCGGGTTGCCGTTACGAGTCCTGCTGCACGACCCCGTGTTCCGCAAGGTCCTGAACTTTGATCAGCAGCGACTGAACAAGCTGCTGGAGCAACACCGAAGCACCGTGCGGCGGCAGGTCACGGAACTGCTGCGGAGTCGCAATTCACCGCCTGACTGCCAGAGCGTGCGGAGCGTAATAGTCGCTTCGCTCCAGATGAAGCTTGACAGCGCGAACGAGGAATCCGCCGACGAGATCGCGGGCGTGCTGGTTGAGCAGACAGACCCGGAGTGGGCTGGCAAGTGCCTCTCGCAGGCCGCCCACTCGCTGCGAGATCAGCAGAAGCGGCGGGAGGCCGAGCAAGTCCGCAAGGTGTACGAGCGGCTGATTCCGCTGGTGTATCCGTATGCCATTGTCAGCGAGCTGGGAAAGCTGCATGACTGCCTGCTGGGGCTTGCCACGTCACTGGTCGAAGTCCCCGCGGGCCTGCCGATCGGCGCGGAAGCCGCTTTCGCATTCCTGGAACAGCGTGCGCTGGAAGTGGTCCAACACGCTCACGGATTCCGGGGACGCACGCAACTGGGGGTGCTGGAAGCTGGCGAGCAAGGGGCCTTTGGCCTGGAACCAGGCCGCGGGCAATCGGTCGAGGAAGCGGCGTGGCAGTTGATGCGTGCCTTGGCGTCACACCCCGAAGTCGCGCCGTTGGACGACGTGCTGCGGCGGATCGATCGCCCGGGCCGCGGGCTGTCCGAGAAGCTGGAGAAATTTGGTGGCCATCTTTCCCGTGAACTTTCAAACGCCCGCCACATCAAGAAACGGCGGCTTTACCTGGCAGTCTGCTTGCCGGATGATCCAGGACTTGCGGACCATGCAGGCCAAGTGCTCGACTTGTTGATGCAACGCGTCCAGGAGCTTGTCATCGTCCGGCTCAGCGACGACGATCGGCATTTGAACCGCGATCAGCTTGTGCAATCCTGTTTGTGGAACCAGTGGGACTTACCGCGTGGGGCATCATGAGTCGCTTGCCACTTAAGGCTGGGCAATCCGTCGTGCTGGCCGCGGACCGCAGCCGCCCGGAGCAGGTCCACGAGTTTGAGGAACGGAGCGTGATGGCGGTCCAGGCCGCCCATGCCGCTCGCCGTCCCCTGTTGGTGCGCGGCGAACCGGGAGTGGGAAAGACGCAACTGGCGGCCGCGGTTGCCAAGGCGACTGGCCGCGTGTTGATTTCCCATGTCGTGGACTCCCGCACCGAGGCCCGCGACCTGCTCTGGCAATTCGACGCCGTGATGCGGTTGGCCGAGGCTCAGCTCAAGGCCACGGCGGATCTCACGCCGCAGGAGGCGAGCCGGGAACTGGCCGTCGCCCGCTTTGTCCGCCCAGGCCCGATCTGGTGGGCCTTCCACTGGACCAGTGCGGAAGCACAGGCCAGCGATTCCACTTCGCCACTGCCGGCCTACGACCACGACGCCGATCCAAAAAACGGCTGCGTGCTGCTGATCGACGAGATCGACAAGGCCGAAACCGATGTCCCCAACGGTTTGCTCGAAGCCCTGGGCGCCAGGCAGTTCACGCCGTTCGGGCGTCAGGAACCCGTGGTGGCCGAAGGCGAACCGCCGCTGGTCATCATCACCACCAACGAGGAACGCACGCTGCCCGACGCTTTTGTCCGACGCTGTCTGGTTTTGCGGTTGGCCCTGCCCGCGGCACGAACCGAGCTGATCAAGCTGCTCGTGCGGCGCGGCGAGACCCATTTCGATGGCCGCACGGGGCTGCCCGCCGCCTCGCCAAAACTGCTGCAAGAAGCCGCGGAAATGCTGGCCCAGGACCGCGAGCAGGCCCAGGACTGGCAGGTCAAGCCGCTGCCGGGGCAGGCCGAGTATCTGGACCTGGTCCGCGCGGTGCTCGAAATGGCCCCGGACAAGGAACAGCAGCAATTGAAGCTGCTGCACAGCGTCCGCGAGTTCGCACTGGTCAAGGAACGTCTGGAAGAGCCCTGATGACGTCATTGACTGGCCGACCATCTGACAAGCGGGCTCTGGCGGGCCGAGCGGACCTGGTCTACGCCCTGGCACGCGGCAACCGCCGGATTCAGCAGGCCATGGCCGAACTGCTGGGCTACGAGCGGCGGAAGCGGCCCCGGACGAAGAGGGACCGTGGTTCAGGACCGACAACCACGCCAGGGCCAGGCGGCGATGTGACCCAGGTTGCTTCGCAGTTCCAGCCCGTCGACGTACCGTTCTGGCGTCTGGAACGCTACGAATTGCTCCAGCCGATCGAAGCTGGCGAAACGCCCGTCAGCGTGCTCCCAGCGGCGGCCGCTCCTGGCGACGCGACCCCGCTGGACCGGATCTCCGTCGGTTTTCGCCCGCTGGTCGCTTCCAACCGGTTGCTGACGACCTTGCGCCGCCTGGTGGCCGGCCTGGAGGCGGGGCACGAAGTGGATTTGGACCTGGTCGTCGATCGGCTGGGACGCGGCATCTGGCTGGACGAACTTCCTCGTCGCCGCCGCCGCCGATGGGGACCGCGACTGTGGATTGTGCAGGATTGCAGCGAGCGGCTGCGGCCGTACTACCGCGACCAGTTGCTGGTCTATCGTTTATTGTTGCGCCTGTACCGGCCAGGAGCCGTGACGCTGGCCCGCGTGACGGACGACAGCCTGGCGCCCACGGTGGTCGCTCCGCGGCCGCTGCCGGGTTCGGCCCACTGGCCGCCGGAGGATGCGGCCGTGCTGGTGCTGGGCGACTTGGGGCTACTGGGCGCGGAGAACGACGCTTGTCGCGATTTCTGGAGCCAATGGGGGCGTCGTTTGCGGCAGTGGCATCAGCCGGCGATCGCCCTGCTGCCTGGCGGCGTGGGCGACGTTCCGGGCACGCTCTCCCGCTGCTGGCGCCTGGTCCGCTGGGATACGCTGGCCGCGGTTCGGGCTGGACGGGCGAACCTGGCGGTACGCGATGCGTTGGTCGGGCGGTTGTTGCGCTGGGCGTCGATGGCGGTGCGCATGGAATTCGGCCTGCTGCGCGCGCTGCGCTTGCTGCTGCCCGACGGGGCGGCCGATGCCGCGCTGGAATCGCTGGTCTGGCTGCACCCGGCCGTTCGCCAGCGCTGCTGGGAAGGGTTCGACCTGGACCCCGCCGCGGCGGATCGTTTGCTGAGCGAACTGGATCAGGAACCGGACCAGCGGCTGCTGCGCCAGGTACGGGCCCTGATCGAGGCTTGGCACAGGCACCTGCCCGCCGAGGTGCGGGACGAGGAAGCCCTGCGTCTGGGACATCGCTGGCGGCACCTGTTGCCAGACTCCGCATCGTTCGAACGGGCCGTAGCCAGTTTGCGAACCTACGTCGAGACGTTGCCCGGGGATTGGGCCGAGTCCCAGCGGTATGCCGTCGAGCGGGCCTGGGCCGAGCGGATTGGTGAGCGAGTGTTGCAAGGAAACTGGCGAGCTTCGCCGGTGGGCGAGGATGTGCGGCGGCTGTGGCAGCGGGCGACGAGAGATCGGGCGGTGGAACCACCCGCCGGATTGCGCCCGGCCGACCTGGGATCCGGCCGCTTGCCGCTACGACAACTGGCCATCCTGTTTCATGCCGGGGGGTTGGAGTTCCACGAGTCGACCGTCAGCCCGCTCGCGTCGAGTACGGCAGGAGCTGCCGAGCGCGTCGCCGCCAGTCCGCTCGGCACGTTGCGGCTGCGCGATCCGCGGATTCGCTGGGAGGAGTCGCGCGACGACAGCTTCTGGAAACACTGGTTGCCCCCGGATTGGGTGGATGCCGTCGGAGAGGACCAATACGGCCCTTGGGTCCAGTTGCGCGTGGCCGATGCGACGCAGCGGCTGCGCTGGATTCCGCCGGGAACGTTCCTGATGGGCTCGCCCGACGATGAACCGGGGCGCTGGGACGACGAGGGTCCTCAGCACCAGGTGACGCTGACGCGCGGTTTCTGGTTATTCGACACGCCCTGCACGCAGGCCCTCTGGCAGGCGGTGATCGGCACGAACCCCAGCCGCTTTCGGTCGCCGACGAGGCCAGTCGAAAAGGTGAGCTGGGAGGATTGCCAGCAGTTCTTGTCGAAGCTGCGCACGCTCGTTCCCGGTTTGAATGTCGACCTGCCGACGGAGGCCCAGTGGGAGTACGCCTGCCGCGCTGGAACCACCGAGGCGACATACGCCGGGCCGATCGAGATCCTGGGCGAAAACAACGCGCCGATCCTGGACGCGATCGCCTGGTACAGCGGGAACAGTGGCGTGGATTTCGACCTGGACCAAGGTGCGGACAGCAGCAGTTGGCCCGAAAAACAGCACGAATTCGACTGGGCCGGTACGCGAGCGGTGGCTCTGAAACGGCCGAACCGCTGGGGGCTGTTCGACATGCTGGGGAATGTCCACGAGTGGTGTTCCGGCACCGAGCGACGATACAGAGGTACGGCGATCACCGACCCAGAGTTGGAGCCGGAGTCGGAGGGCGGAACGGCTGCCAGGCGTGTGTTCCGGGGCGGGGGCTGGGACTCGAACGCGCGGGTCGTGCGCGCGGCGAACCGGCACTGGCACCCGCCGGGCTACCGGCACGGCCACCTGGGCTTTCGTTGCCGAGTTCAGGGTGAGCTCCAGCCGGCAGGCAAGCCGCAAGCGAGCGACGAGCCGCCGAGCGGAAAGGCGCAGCCCCGCTCGGTCGGCGAGTTCGCGAGGGGCCGGCGAAACGAAGTGCCAGCGGGACCCTGGCTGGCGCTGGCTCCCGATCGCCCCACAACTCGTCTGTTGCCGTCTGGAGGCGAGCTTACGCTGGAGACCGATCTGGAGCTATTGACGCTCCGCCGTGTGGCCAAACCGCCCTGGGCGTCGTCGTGCGGTCGCGATGGGTTCGGGCTTTGGGCGGAATTCCGCCTGCCCGTCGGCAATCCCCCGGTCACTCAGCGGCTGAGGTACATTCCGCCCGGCCGCTTCCTGATGGGATCGCCCGACGATGAACCAGGTCGCTGGGCCGATGAAGGGCCGCGACACGAGGTGATTATCAGCCGGGGCTTCTGGTTGTTCGACACACCTTGCGTCCAATCCATGTATGAGGCCGTGATGGGCCAGAATCCAAGCCGGTTCCGCAGCCCGCGTCGGCCCGTGGATACAGTGAACTGGGATCAATGCCAGGAATTCCTGGAGAGACTTCGCCGCCTGGTTCCGGACCTGGACATGGGATTGCCCAGCGAGGCGCAGTGGGAGTATGCCTGTCGCGCCGGCAGTCCGGATGCTACCTACGCCGGGCCGATTGAAATTCTGGGTGAGCGTAATGCGCCGGTGTTGGATGCGATTGGCTGGTACGGCGGCAACAGCGGCGTGGACTACGATCTTGACGAAGGAGAGGACGCATCCGGCTGGACCGAGAGACAGTTCATATTCCCCAAGGCGGGCACTCGTGACGTGGCCGGCAAGGAACCGAATCGTTGGGGGCTGTACGACATGTTGGGAAACGTGTACGAATGGTGCCTCGACAGGCCACGAGAGTACAGCGACGGGACGGAGGTCGACCCTATCGGTCCAACGACTGCCAGGCGTGTGTTCCGGGGCGGGAGCTGGTACTCGGACGCGCGGGACGTGCGCGCGGCGAACCGGTACTGGAGCCCGCCGGACTTCCGGTACGACCACCTGGGCTTTCGTTGCCGAGTTCAGTGAGCTCCAGCCAGCAAGGCGGGCGGAGCGAGTCCTGAGCGACTAGGCCGGTGCGCAGCCCGGCGGATCGTTCGGTTTCCCACTACAGCGCACGCCGCGCTTTCCCCGCTTCGAATCCCGCCGGCTTGCCCGGCGGATCGTTCGGCTTCCAGCTACAGTGCGCCGCGCTTTCCCCTCTTCGAATCCCGCCGGCTTGCCCGGCGGATCGTTCGGCTTCCAGCTACAGAGCACTCCGCGCTCTCCCCTCTTCGAATCCCGCCGGCTTGCCCGGCGGGATTATCGAGCGCTTGCCCGGACGTGTTGTTAGTGAGAAACCGAACGATCCGCCGGGCAAGACGGCGGGATTATCGAGGGCTTGCCCGGACGTGTGTTAGTGAGAAACCGAACGATCCGCCGGGCAGGCCGGCGGGATTCTCGAGCGCTTGCCCAGACGTGTGTTAGTCAGAAACCGAACGATCCGCCGGGCAAGCCGGCGGGATTCTCGAGTGCTCGCCACCGATCACAGATGCGATGCTA
>JAGFJK010000503.1 GCA_024102795.1 Pirellulaceae bacterium | reverse complement strand
GGGGAGGGCTGGGGAGGGGCCTGCGGGGTTAGAGCGGTCAACCAGTTGTTCAACGCGCAGAATGGACTGGAAGGCACGCGGATTCTTTGTAATTCGGGTTTGGAATCCGGGACCGGATGTATGCGTTCAGATGGTAATAGAGCGGATCTGTTTGGCGCGGGTTGAGTTTGGAAGTGCCAGAAAAGCCCGCTCCCCAACCCTCCCCGAAGCGGGGTGGTGGCCAGAAGTTATTTGTGGGGTTTCCCGCGACGGTTGGGAAACCGGATCGAATAGTCGACCAAAATATCCTGAAACTTGCTGGCAAAGGACTTAAAAGCTGCACGATCTCGAAGCCGGGGAGCGAGCCCAGAGGGATAGATGGACTATTGACCTCTGGGGTCGATTTGGCAGGATCAGGGACACTAATCGGGCACCGACTTGCTTGAAACTGGTAGCCGGGGGCTGGGGTAGAAACAGCACTCCCCCCGTGGTTGGCGGCGACGCGGGAGGTGATGATTATCGGTTTGCGGAGCTGTAAGGCAAGCAACCGCAAAGCGCTGCTTTCGCGGAGCGAAAGGCGACACGGGCGACATGGGCGACTTTGACGGAAGGCAACGATGCTGCTGGAGCTGACCGACGTCACGCACTACTACGGCCGCGTCTGCGCGCTGCGCGACGTGTCGCTGGCGGTGCCGCCAGGGGCGATCGGACTGGTGGGGCAGAACGGCGCCGGCAAATCGACCCTGATGCAGATCCTGCTGGGGCTGATCCGCCCGACATCGGGGGACGCTCGCGTGCTGGGGCTGCCCGTCAAGTCGTCCGGGATCGAGCTGCGGGGCCGGATCGGTTACATGCCCGAACGCGAGACGCTGGTGCCGGGACTGCACGGGATCGAGTACGCGGCGCTGGCCGGCGAACTGTACGGCATGTCCCGCAAACAGGCTCTGCGGCGGTCGCACGAAACGCTGTCGTATTTGGGCCTGGAAGACGCTCGCTACCGCAAGGTCGAGACGTATTCGGTGGGGATGAAGCAGCGGCTGAAGCTGGCGGCCAGCCTGGTGCACGACCCGGACCTGCTGCTGTTGGACGAGCCCACGTCGGGACTCGACCCGGACGGCCGGCAGGCGATGCTGGCCTTGCTTGGTGTCCTGGCCGCTCGGACCGGCAAGTCGTTGATTCTGTCCAGCCATCTGCTGGGCGACATCGAACGAATCTGCCAGACGGCGATCATTCTGGATCGTGGCCAGGTGCTGCGAGTGGGGAGCCTGGCGGAGCTGAAAGCGCCTCCAACCCGTTCGTTCCTGCTGCGGTGGAAGGGCGAGCCAGCGGCGTTCCTCAAGACCTTGCGCGATTGGGGGCTCGCTCCGCGATGCGACGGGCGAGCGGCCGAGGCGCTGGTCGAAGTGGACGCCGCCTGGGACACTCGGCGGTTCTTCGCGGCGGCCGCCGACCACCAGTTGGCGCTGACCGGGCTGGAGCCGCAGGAGGAGAATCTGGAATCGGTCTACCATCGGCTGATCGGGCCAGCGGCGGGAGGCTCGCGGCATGGTGCTTGAAGCGGCGGGTTACCGGTCGTGGAAGGAAAAGCTGCGGCCCAGTTGGCTGGCCTGCTGGCCGATTGCCCGCACCGGAGTGGTGCTGGTCGTGCGCCGCAAGATCTTCTGGCTGCTGCTGGGCCTGGCGCTGATCAACTTCCTGTTCTTCTTCGCCATGATCTATCTGAAGGCCCAGCTTTCGGTGCAGCATCCGGGCTTTCGCAATTTCGTGGACGAACTGCTGTCGTCGGTTTCGGGCAAGGGCAAGACGTACCTGGAGTTCATGTTCGCCCAAGGCACGGTCACCATGCTGCTGCTGGCGTTCGCGGGCGAGACGCTGATCGGGG
The DNA here is from genome assembly GCA_024102795.1 of Pirellulaceae bacterium. Lineage (GTDB taxonomy): Bacteria > Planctomycetota > Planctomycetia > Pirellulales > Pirellulaceae > JAGFJK01. The sequence continues at coordinate 14,839 of JAGFJK010000503.1, read as the reverse complement.
CGGACTTCCGGCGGGGAGGCCTGACGTTCTACCTGTCCCGCCGGATCACGCGCTGGCAGTACTTGCTGGGCAAGCTGCTGGCGATCGGCGTGCTGGTCTGGATGACCACGACGCTGCCGGCGCTGGCGTTGTACATCGAGTACGGGCTGCTGACCGATTCGCTGGCTTATTTCGGGCAGAACCAGCGGATCCTGCTGGGCATCCTGGGCTACGGCCTGTTGCTGGCCGTGGTCTTGAGCCTGTTGCTGTTCGCGCTGGCGTCGTGGTTGCGGCGGACGGTGCCGTTGATCATGAGCTGGGCTTGCGTGTTCGTGTTCCTGCCGTCGGTGGGAGGCTTGCTGAGGTCGGCCTTCGACGATCGCCGCTGGCTGCTGCTGAACTTGTGGGACAACGTGCGGCTGCTGGGAGCCTGGTGTTTTGGCGCGTTGTCGGGAGGCGACCGCGAGCTGAGTGTTGGAGCGCTGGTGATCGTCGGACTGGTGTGCCTGATTTCGGCCGTGACATCGATCCCCCGCTTGCGCGCGACCCAGGTGGTGCAATGAAGCCTCCCGCAGCCGACAGCCAAGCGCTGCTGGAATTCTCCGGCGTGTCCAAGTGGTACGGGCCGGTGATTGCCGTCAACGATGTCAGCTTCCGGCTGGACGCGGGGATCACGGGCCTGGTGGGTCCCAACGGCGCGGGAAAGAGCACGCTGATCAGGCTGCTGACCGGGCAGTTGCGGCCGAGCCTGGGTCGGATCCGGGTCCACGGTGTGCCGGCGACCAGCGCGGCCGCCCGCTCGCACATTGGTTATTGCCCGGACGCCGACGCCTTCTACGAGGAGATGTCGGGCCGGGCGTTCGTGCGGAGCATGGCTCGGCTGCACGGCTATCCGGCGGGGGCGGCCCGCCAGCGGACCGAGGAGGCGTTGCACCTGGTGGGGATGGCCGATCGCGCGGGCCGCCGGCTGGCCACGTATTCCAAGGGGATGCGGCAGCGGATCAAGCTGGCCCAGGCCGTCGTCCACCAGCCGGATCTGATCGTGCTGGACGAACCGCTCAACGGCGTCGATCCGGTCGGCCGTCGCGATCTGGTGCAGTTGTTCCAGTCGCTGGCCGGGCAAGGCAAGGCGATTCTGGTGTCAAGCCACATTCTGGAGGACATGGATCGCGTGGCCGACCGGATCCTGTTCATTTGCCGTGGCCGGGTGCTGGCTTCCGGTTCGCCGCGCGAAATCCGCGAGATGCTCGACGACCACCCGCTACAGGTCCGCGTCACCTCGACCGCGGCCCGCAAGCTGGGCGCCGCGCTGCTGGACTGCGACAGCGTGCAGGCCGTCACGGTGCGCGATCAGCACGAACTGCTGCTGCAGGTCCGCCGGCCGGCCAGCTTCTTCCCGCGGTTCGCCGAACTGGTCCGCGACTCGCAGTACGAAGTCGACCGGCTGCAGGTGGTCGATGCGTCGACCGAGGCGATCTTTGACTACCTGATGCGCGACGCGCTGCGCCCGTAACGAAAGAGTGCGAAGTCGATGCCGAGTGAAACCTGGGAAACGGGCGAGTCGTCGGAAGCGGGCGGGCCGTCAGAAACGGGCGAGTCGTCGAAAGCGGGCGGGCCGTCGTACGGCGGCTGGCGGGGGCACGTGCGAGGCGCGTGGCACCTGGCCGGGCTTTCATTCTGGCGGCTGCTGCGGTCGCGGCAGTCGGTGATCAGCCTGCTGCTGCTGCTGCTGTCCGCGGTGGGCGTATTCGCCTGGCTGCTGCGCCGCGAGCGGACGCCGCTGGAGTTTGTCGAGGATATCGTGCTGTTTCTGTACGTGCCGTTCCTGCTGCCGCTGTTCTGCCTGTGCTATGCCACGCCGGGAATCGCGTCGGACCGCGACGAGGGGACGCTGGTCTACCTGCTGGCGTCGCCCCTGCCGCGGCCGCTGGTGAACCTGGCCAAGTTCGCGGCCGCCCTGGCCGCGTCGCTGCTCTGGACTCTGGGCGGGCTGCTGGTGCTGTGCCTGCTGAGCCGCCAGGACGGGCCCAGCGTGTTCGGGCTGCTTTGGCCGACCGTGCTGCGTGCCACGCTGGCTTACGTCGCCCTGTTTCATCTGTTCAGCGTGCTGTTCCGGCGAGCGACGATTGTGGCCCTGGGATATGCCCTGTTTCTGGAGACCTTTGTCGGCAACGTGCCGGGCATCGTCAAGCGGGTGGCGATCTCGTTCTACACCAACTGCTCGATCTTCGCCGCCGCCGAACCGCTGGGCATGGAGCCCGCCGGCCCGCGCAGCGCTGAACTGTACCAGCCGATCTCCGGTTCGCTGGCCGACAGTTGCCTGTGGCTGGCCAGCCTGCTGCTGCTGCTGCTGAGCACCTGGGCGTTCGCTCGCCGCGAGTACGACTAGCGGCTTACTGCCGGCGGCGGGCCTCCCGGCGGTAAAGCTCGTCCGCTCGCCGCTCACGTGCTGCCTTCTCGCGGCGCTCGTTCCGCTCGGCCCGCTGCTGAGCCTGGACGAGTGCGGCGATGTACTGCTGCCGCTGCCAGTGCTCGTACGCCTGCTGCTGCTGAAGCATCATGCTGTACCAGGAACCAGGCCCCGTCAGCAGGCGGCCGCCCGTGGTATTGGGCGATTCGAGGAATGCGCCGGTGTCGCCGGTAGTTGCTCCTGTCCCGCCACCTCCCGCCGCGCCGCCTCCGCGGCACTGTGCCCAGACCGGCTGGGCGAAGGCCACTCCCAACACCATCGCGCAGACCAGCATGATGTCGCGTCGCACCATACCGACTCTCCCTTCCCTCGTTCCCGGCCCCTGATTTACTCCTCGCCTATCCTTGCTGGGAAGCAAGGCGCATGCGTTTGTCACGCCCGCGGTTTCCGCAATCGTCGAAGCCATCGCCTGGTGTCGTGGAACGATTCGCGTCCGCGGAGGTTTGGCGAGGCTGGTCCGCCGGTTATGCTGGGGATGAAGCGGCAAGCGTCCGGACCGGCAGCCACAATGCGTTTACAGGGAGATAGTGCCATGGGTATTCTGTCCTGGATCCTGATGGGGTTGATCGCCGGTGTGCTGGGCAAGTTCCTGATGCCGGGGCGAGATCCGAGTGGCTGGATTATCACCATCGTGCTCGGTATCCTGGGCGCCGTGGTGGGCGGCTTTGTCGGCTCGCAGCTTGGACTCGGCAGCGTGCAAGGCTTCGACATCCGCAGCCTGGCCCTGGCCATCGGCGGCACGGTCGCCGTGCTGGCGATTTACCGGCTGGTAAAGCGATAGTTCAACCGACGGCAACGCGGATTGGGCCGGGAAAGAGATTCGAATGTAGCCCGCGGGGTTAGAGCGGACAACACAGAATTCGACGCGCACAATCGCCTGCGGGGCACGAGAATTCGGTGTGAGTCGTGTTTGGCATCAGGACCTTGCTGTTGGCATCCAGTCGGCAGTTGAGCGGATCCGGCGGGTGCGGGTTGAGTTTGGAATGAGTGGAAAGAGCCCCTCCCCAACCCTCCCCGGAAGCCGGGGAGGGAGCCAAAGGGATATCAAGGGGGGAGCGCTCGCCGAAGCCGAGTTCATAGAAACAGAGAGGTGGATCATGCCGAAAGTTGATTCCCGGTTCGCGGCCGCGTGGCTGCTGTTGAGTTTGTTCTTCCACGCCTCGTGTGGGGCCCAGTCGCGCGAGCCGGCCAGTCCGCTGCGCGAGTTTCGCGACGCGCGGGGCAAGACCATTCAAGCTCGCGTCCTGCAGGTTCGCGGCGACGAGGTGACGATCCAGCGGCAGGACGGCCAGCAGTTCACCGTGAAGATCTCCCTGTTTTCGGAACCCGATCAGCAGTACCTCCGCGAATTCGGCCGGCCGGCGACGGCTCCCGCGAAGTCCGTTGCCGGGGGCTCCAGGGCGAGCGGCTCTGCGCCGGGGGGCACTGGAACGGAGACACGCGTCGCGGAATCGTCGGCCGAAGACTCCTGGCCCCGCTTTCGCGGTCCGGGCGGCATGGGCTCCTCCAGCGCTCGCGGCCTGCCCCTGGAGTGGAGCGCCAGCGAGAACATCGCCTGGAAGACTCCCCTGCCTGGTCCCGGCGCGTCCAGCCCGATCACGTACGGATCGCAGATCTACTTGACGTGCTATTCCGGCTATTTCGTTCCCGGCCAGCCGGGCGGTAGCCTGGACCAGCTCCAACGCCACCTGCTGGCGCTGGACCGCAAGACCGGCCGCATCGTCTGGCAGAAGGACGTGGCGGCCAAACTGCCTGAAGAGGAGAGCATCCGAGACCACGGTTACGCGGCCAACACACCGGCGGCGGACGCCGAGCGGGTCTACGCGTTCTTCGGCAAGTCGGGAGTTTTCGCCTTCGACCACCAGGGCCAGCAGCTCTGGCAGGCCGACGTTGGCTCCGGCACCAGCGGCTGGGGCACCGCCGCTTCGCCGCTGCTGTACAAGGACCTGGTGATCATCAACGCCAGCGTCGAAAGCGAGGCGCTGGTGGCCCTGGATCGCCAGTCGGGCCAGCAGCGGTGGCGAGCCGATGGGATCCGTGAGTCGTGGAACACGCCGATCCTGGTCACCGCGGACTCCGGCCGCCAGGAACTGGTGGTCGCCCGGCATGGCGATATCCTGGCCTTCGACCCGGACACCGGCGAGCCGCTCTGGTCGTGCAAGACGGATATCACCTGGTACATGGTGCCGACGCTGGTGGCCGCCGACGGAGTGGTCTACTGCCTGGGCGGGCGCTCCGGGAACGCGGCCCTGGCCGTGCGGGCCGGCGGCAGCGGCGACGTGACCGCCACGCACCGCCTGTGGACCAGCAAGCAGGGGTCCAACGTCACCTCGCCGATCTATCTGGACGGGCATTTGTATTGGATGAGCGACCAGTTGGGCATCGCTTGCTGCGCCAAGGCGGATAGCGGCGAACTGGTCTACCAGGAGCGACTCAGCCGCGCCGGCCAGGTCTACGCCTCGCCCATCGTGGCCGAGGGCCGGTTGTACTACCTGACCCGCAACGGCCGGGTGTTCGTGCTGGCCGCCAAACCGCAATTCGAACAACTGGCCGCCAACGACCTGGACGACCGCACTCGGTTTGACGGCAGCCCGGCCGTGGACGGCAACCGGCTGCTCATCCGCTCGGAAAAGTTCCTCTACTGCGTGGGGCAGTAGGTTCTCCGCGGCAAAGTAGTCATCACGCTCCGCGTGATGATCCCTGGCACGGCCGACTTTCCACCTCGACGGCCGCCTCCATCCGAGATCGCTGGCCGCTCACTCGGCGCGGAACGGGTCCGGGCGGGCGCTCGGCGATTCCCGCCGGGCAAGCCGGCGGGATTCGAAGAAGGGAAGAGTGTGTGACGGGCGCTGTAGTCCGAAGCCGAACGATCCGCCGGGCAAGCCGGCGGGATTTGAAGAGCTGTGCTCGATTCTCACCCGGCCGGTGCTAGCCGCCCAGTGCGGAACCGGTTGCGACACCCACTTGCGCCGTCTCGTGCGCGGTGTCTACCGCGGCGTCCGGCAGGGCGACTTCCAGTTCCCGGAATCCCGCGGGAGGCCCCTCGGTTCGCAGGTACAGGACCGAGCCGATGCGTACGGATCCAACATGCTCGTGCACGGCGATCCCCGGTGCGTTACCGCTGGAATCGTAGTTCAGTTCCCGCAGTTGGTTGACGGCCTCGGCCGGCACGACCAGCATCGCGCCGCTACGGCCCGAGCGTGTCGAGAACTGACCGGGCTCCACGTCACCTCCGGACTGCACGACGTGCCGCGGTTCGGCCTTGGTTTGCTCGGTGATCGCCTGGACCGCAGTGGTGCCAGTTGGCGACACCGCACACCGCTCGGCGGCGGCTGAAACTGCAAGATTGGACCGGCCGCGGCATTGGGCCGCCAACCGCGAGGCCAGTTCGCTGGCCAGCCCGTTCGCTTCCAGAGAAGCAAGTTCGGCCACGAATAACGGGTCGGCGAGCGATTCGTCCACCACACCGGTCCCCTGCCGCTGGTCGGCCAGACCAGCCTTGCGGCCCGTCCTGCTGGTCGGGAGTACCCAGGCGGCGTCATCGTGCAGCCCGCTGGCCGAAGCGCTTCGGGCCCGCCAGCTTCCCGTCGCCAGGCTCGACTCGTCGCCGGCCCGCCCATCCCACTGGTTGTCGTCATCGTCTGCCTGTAATCCCGCGGCAGCATCCCCAGAAGCCATGGCACTCGAAGACCGGGCAATCGCTATTGCATCCAGCGCCACGTTGGTCCCGGTTCCCGTTGGTACAGGGACCGGCAGTGGCGCATGGCCCGGCGTTGTTGGTTGATGCCCCGGCGCGGAAGGCGGCTGGTTGCCTGGCGGATCGCCTGCCGGAGCTCCCCCGGTCTCGCCCTCGCCATGCGGGTCCAAGACGGGCTCACCCTCCGGTTCGTCGTCCCAGCGCCGGTGATCTTCGTCCGACAGGTAGTCCCCGGCGTCGTCCGAAACCTGCACCTCGGACTGGCCAGACGCGGACAGATGCTCGCACGGCTCAGGCAAGCACGGCGCGTCGAGACCCGACAGCAGGGCACGCTCTTCAAGTCGTTCGCAACGCAGGCGCGTCCGGCTTGATGAACCCGACCGCGCAAAGCGTGGCGCGCGGCGGCTCCCGGCCGGTGGTTTGAAGGTTATTCGTCGCACGGATTGCCTCGTTCCGTTCTCACGGCTGATCCGGATTGGTCAGCTCGTGGCCTCTTTCATAGCGTCCCACATTCCGTGGATTTCGTCCAGACTGTTGGCGCTGTGCTTCCAATAAATCCCCATATTTAGGCACCTCTGGTGCCCTCTTCTGGGCAGATTCGTGCCACTGGATGGCCTGCTGCCTCATCTCGGCCGCCTGGTCCGGGCGGCGCTGGAGCGAAAGCACGGTGGCCAGGTTGCCACAAATCAACCCCATCTGGCTCAGATGTTCCGGCCGCGGATCGTGACCGCTCACCAGCCGCTGGCCGCGGTCCAGAGCACGGCGGAAACTGTCTTCAGCCTCGATCACCTGCCCGCCGGCGAGCTGCGACATGCCGAGATTGTTATAGCTGACCACCAGGTCGGCGACCGTTTCCGTCTGGTCGCCCGGTTCGTCCGCCAGACGATCCAGAATCGCCACCGACTCACCTAGCGCGCCAATCGCATCGGCATAACGGTGCTGCCGCCGCCGAATGCTTCCCAATTCGCCCTGCATCACGGCCAGCTCCCGTTGCGGGTTTATCTGGTCCGCCTGGTTGGCCCGGTCCAGTTGCCCTGAAATCAGCGCTTGCTGCCAGGCGATCGCCTGCTGCAGCACGGAGGCTGCTCGTTCGGGCTCCTCGCTCGCCAGCAACCTGGCCAGATTCCGCAGCGAAGTGACCAGGTTCCTCGTCGTCGCCGCGTCCGCCGCTCGCTGGCCAGGCGATTCGTCGCGCAGCAACTCCTCGTGCAGCCGAATCGCGTCCGCGAAGTGCCTTTCCGCCTCGCGCCGCTCGCCGTTTTGTTGCAGCAGCAGACCGGCCAGATCCTTGGCCAGGGCCAACTGCTGCTGGTGTTGCCGCGCGCTCGTACGAGCATCATCCAGGGCTTGCGCCGTCGTCCGCTGCAGTTGCGACAGAAAGATCGTGCTGACCGTCAGCCCGGCAAGTAGCAACAGCAGCGCGGCTAGCCCACTGGTGACCGCAACTCGGTGCCGGCGGGCCCACTTGCCAGCCCGCTCCAGCCAGCCGGGACGCCTGGCCAGCGGCGGCCGGCCCGCGAGGAACCGCCGCAAGTCCTCGGCCAGTTCCAGTGCCGTGGCATAGCGTTCGTCGCGCGGCCGGGCCATCGCCTTGAGCAGGATCGTTTCCAGATCGACCGGAATCCGCGGATTCCACACTCGAGGCCGATACGGCTGGTCGCGGTCCAGTTGCCGCACGATTTCCACCGGATCGGTCCCGCGGAGCGCGGGGTGCAGCGTCAGCAGTTCATAGAGAGTCAGGCCGAGCGAGTAGATGTCGCTGCGGTGGTCGACTTGAGCTGCTTCGCCGCGGGCCTGCTCGGGGCTCATGTAGCGCAGCGTGCCGAGGCAATCGCCGCTGCGGGTCAGATTCGCGTCGCCTCGGCAGCGAGCCAGTCCAAAGTCGGTGATCCACAGTCGGCCGTCGCCGTCGAGCAACAGGTTGGACGGTTTGACGTCGCGGTGCACGACGCCAACTTCGTGAGCGGCATGCAGTGCTTCGGCCGCCTGCACGATCAGCTCGGCCACCGCGCGAAAGTAATCGCGCTGGCGCTGCTGGTACTGCGTGACCAGCGTCAGACCCAGACCGATTGTGTCCGTGGCCTTCTTTGCCGGCTGCGAATCCGGCGGCGGGTGGCTGCTGCCACCCGCCGCCTCACTCGCTTCCGCGCCGACCTGCCGATCGGCGCTCGCACGGGTGCGCTTACTGGCGCTCTTACCGGCGCACTTATTGGCGATCTCACTGTCGCACTTATTGGCGCTCTTACCGGCGCTCTTACCGGCACCCTCGGTCGCCTGGCGGACCTGGGCAATCACCTTATCCAATGACTGGCCGACAATCAACTGCATCGCGTAATAATGCACTCCGCGATCGCATCCCACGGCAAACACCGGGACGATCCGCGGGTGGTGCAGTTGGGCGGCGGCCTGGGCTTCGTTGCGGAAGCGAGCGATCTGGCGGGCGTCGAGCAGGGCCGCGAAGGGCAGGATCTTCAGCGCCACGGGCCGCTGCAACGAGACCTGCCAGGCCTCATAGACCACGCCCATCCCTCCCCGGCCGATCTCGCGGACCAGCCGAAAATCGCCGATCCGCGGACGCTCGACCCCCTCCCCCGTTTCACCCCCTGGCTCGCCCTCGGCCCCCGACTCTCCCTGGTCGTTCGCCAACTCGCCGGCTGGTGGCAACAGCAACGCTTCGGCCGACGGGCTGAATCCGGCGGCCGCGTCCCTGAGGAACTCCAGGCTTTCCAGATACTTGGCCAGCGGCTCCGCCAGTTCGGGGAAGCGGTCCAGCAACTGCTGGCCATCCAGCGGCTCGCCCCGTTCCCAGGCTTCCAGGTACTCGTCCAATGCCTCGGTCAGCCGCTGCTGCTGCGCGGCGCTGAGACCATCGAACAATGACAAGTCGGAGTCCGACGACGTGGTCATGCCGGCGCCTCCCGCTCGTCCGTCTCCATCCGCTCCCGTAACTGGTCGATGGCCCTCAGCCAGAGCATCCGCACGGCGCCGCTGCTTCGCCCCATCTGCTCGGCGATCTCGTCGAACGACAGTCCGCGGAGATTGCGCAGCACGATCACCTCGCGGTAGTTCGGCGACATTTCAGCCAGCAGATCGGCCAGCCGCACGGCATTCTCGCGGCGCATCACCTGGGCGCTCGGCGAAGGGCCCTGGTCCGCCAGCAGCAGACCGGCCTGCAGATTGGCCGTCGAACGGGCCAGCGCCCCGCCCAGGTCGTCCAACGAAATCTCCCGCCGCACGTCCCGTTTCTGCGACAGGACTTGCTTCTGCACGAACACGTGCAGCCGGTTGATCAGAATCTGCCGCAGCCAGGCCAGCAACTGCCGTTCCGAGTCGCCGCGAAACTGCTCGAAGTCACGGTACGCTCCCAGCATCGTCTCCTGCACCAGGTCCGATGCGCTGATCCGAGCCTGCAGCTTGCCATCAATCTGGGTCGTCGCCAGCAAACGCAAGTAATTGCGGTACGAATCGAGCAGCGGTCCCAGCAGCTCCGCCTTGCCGCCACGGACTTCGCGCAACAACCGTTCCGACGGCACGCTGGACGAATTGCCGGAATGTCCCGGATCAGGGCTCAAGGTCGTACTTTCTGGGAGAAGTGAATATGTTTCCCGACGAAGACTATGTAGCCCTACGCTTCGGTTCTGAATCGAAGAATGCGCCACTTCAACAAGCGTCGGCCAACCCCGATTATAACCCGTCAAACGCGGCCGGAAGAATGCCGTTATAATCGGACCATGCGGGGCGGCCGTGCCGCTGGCCGCCCGCCAGACTGATTTCCCTCCCAGCAAACGGGGCCTGGTCGCTCATGGGGTTGCTTGTCCCTGCTTTCCTTCCGCAACGTTGGTCCGCTGTCTGCGTGTTCCTGATGCTGCTGGTGGCCGCCGGCCCCGGACGGCAGGCGGCCGCGGACGACTCGTTCGGCGAATCGTTTTCCACCCAGGTTCGCCCGTTCCTCGAACGGTTCTGCCTCGACTGCCACGGGGCGGTCGATCCGGAAGCGAAGTTCGACCTCAGCCCCTACACGACGGTGGAGTCGATTCGGCGCGACCTGCCGCATTGGAACCTGGTGCTGAAGCGGTTGGCGGCCGGCGAAATGCCGCCGGAAGACGCCGAGCGGCAGCCGGGCAAGGCTCAGCGGCAAGCCGTGGTCGATTGGATCACCGGGCTGCGGCGGCGGGAGGCCGAGCGGAACGCGGGCGATCCGGGACCCGTCCTGGCGCGGCGGTTGAGCAACGCCGAGTACGATTACACGATCCACGACTTGACCGGAGTCGACATCCGGCCCACGCGAGAGTTTCCCGTCGATCCGGCCAACGAAGCGGGGTTCGCCAATTCGGGCGAGTCACTGGCCATGTCCCCTGCCCTGCTGAAAAAGTATCTCGATGCGGCGCGGCTGGTCGCCGAACACCTCGTACTCGCGCCCACCGGACTGGACTTCGCTCCGCATCCGGTTGTCGTCGAATCGGATCGGGACAAGTATTGCGTCAGTCGGATCATTGAGTTCTATCAGCGGCAGCCGATCGACCTGGCCGACTACTTCTTCGCCGCCTGGCGGCACCAGCATCGCGATGTCCTGGACGGACCGGAGACCCTGGCGGAGTGCGCGGCGGACCAGCAGGTCAGCCCCAAGTATCTGGCCATCGTGTGGGAACTGCTGCGCGACGGCCAGCAGGACGCCGGCCCGCTGGCCGAGCTGCGCCGCATGTGGAACGACTTGCCGGGACCGGGCGACGAATCAGCCGACCATCCGGTCGACGACGTGCGCGAATCTTGCCGGAAGATGCGGGATTTCGTCCACGAGGAACGGGAGAAGTTGATCCCGCCGGCCGACCTGTCGGCCACGTCGGGACTCAAACGCACACTGCAACCCTGGATCTTGTGGGTGAACAACCAGGCAGCCGCCAACCGTCGCCGGGGGCAGATTCCCGAACCGGACGGCACACCGCGGGCGGAACTCCAGGCCGCGGCGCTCGAACGCTTCTGCTCTGTCTTTCCCGACCGGTTTTTTGTTTCCGAGCGGGGCCGCACGTTTCTGGATCCGCGCGACCAGAACAAGGGACGCTACCTGAGTGCCGGGTTTCACCTGATGGTCGGCTACTTCCGCGACGACCAGCCGCTGGTCGACCTGGTGCTGGACGAAGCCGCTCAGCGGGAACTCGACGCGCTGTGGCGGGAACTCAATCTGGTCACCCGCGCGCCGCTGCGGCAGTTTCGGGACTTTATCTACTTCGAGCGAGCGGAGTCGACGCGGTATCTGACGTATCCGGAGTTTGATTTCGCCCGCGGCGAGGACAACGATATCACGTCGGCCGCGAAGATGAGCCGCGTGGCCGAGTTGTTCGTGGCCAGGGCGCGCGAGGAGGGGATCAGCCCGGCGGGACTGAATGTGCTGCAAGTCTACTTCGACAACATCGCGGCCCAGGTTCGCCAGGTGCAAGCCGACCTGCAAGCGGCCGAGCCTCGGCACCTGGCCGACCTGGTCGAGTTTGCGCAGCGAGCCTGGCGGCGGCCGCTGGCGGACGAGGAGCGCGACGACCTGCTGCGGTTCTACCGCGAACTGCGGGACGAGCAGCAACTGGAACACGAGGAGGCGGTCCGTGACGTGCTGGCCAGTATTCTGGTCTCGCCGCGGTTCAGCTACCGGCTTGATCCGGCGCCGGAGGGAAAGGGCGCGGTGCCGCTGTCGGACCTGGCGCTGGCCAGCCGGCTCAGCTACTTTCTCTGGTCGAGCATGCCGGACGCGGAACTGCTGGCTCGCGCCGAGGCCGGCGATTTGCACCAGCCCCAGGTGCTCGCGGCCCAGGCGCGGCGGATGCTGGCCGATCCCCGCGTGCGGCGGCTGGCGGTTGAGTTTGGCGGGCAGTGGCTCGACTTCCGCCAGTTCGAACAACACAACGCCGTCGATCGCACTCGGTTCCCGATGTTCAATGACCAGTTGCGGCAGGCGATGTTCGAGGAGCCTGTCCGGTTCACTGTCGATCTGATCCAGCGCGACGGTTCGGTGCGGGAATTCCTCGATGCCCGGCACACTCTGGTGAACCCGATCCTGGCGGCACACTACGGGATCACGCTGCCGGATTCGGTCGGCGGCGGCGAGCGGGCGGCCGACCAGTGGACTCGCGTGGAGGATGCCACGGTTTACGGCCGCGGCGGCTTGCTGGGCATGTCGGTGTTTCTGACGAAGAATTCGCCCGGCTTGCGGACCAGCCCGGTCAAACGAGGTTACTGGGTCGTGCGGCGGTTGCTGGGCGAGGAGATCCCGGCGCCGCCGCCGAACGTGCCGGAGCTGCCCGAGGACGAAGCGAAGCTGGGCGAGCTTTCACTGCGCGACGTGCTGGTTCGCCACCGGGCCGTGAAGAGCTGCGCCGTGTGCCACGACAAGTTCGACGCCATCGGCCTGGCGTTTGAAGGCTACGGGCCGGTCGGCCAGCGACGCGAAGTCGATCTGGGAGGCCGCGCGATCGACGATCGGGCCGAATTCCCCGACGGCAGCCAGGGCCAAGGACTCGACGGACTCCGCTCGTACTTGAACACCCGGCGACAGGATGAGTTCGTGGACAACCTGTGCCGCAAGCTGCTGGCCTACGCCCTGGGCCGCGGCTTGCTGTTGTCGGATGAATCGACCATCGAGCGGATGAGGAATGAATTGGCCAGCCATGACGGTCGTTTCAGCCGGCTGGTCGAAACGATTGTCACCAGTCCGCAGTTCCTGAAGCAACGCGGCCGGGACTACGATGGCGGCGCGGAGTGAGAATGCGTTAGAATGTTGCCGGGAGTAGTGGCGCTGAGCACGATGGGGCTGAGCACGAAGAGCCACCGTGACTTGTCCAGAAACACACCGTGAGGTTTCCACCGATGTCCCAGCGTTCCCTGCAAGTTGCTCGCCGCACGTTCCTCACGGGTGTGGGCGTGACCATGGCCTTGCCGTGGCTGGAGTCGCTGCCGGTCTGGGGCGTCGAACCGGAGCAAGCTCCGCCCAAGCGGTTCGCCGCGCTGTTCATGGCCAACGGAGTGCATCAGAAGCACTGGTGGGCCAAGGGCCAGGGCGAGGAGATGGAACTGGGCAAGTGCCTCGCACCGCTCGAACCGCTCAAGGGGCAGTTGAACTACATCCACGGGCTGTTCAACAAGAACGCCACCGGCGTGGGGATTCATCCTGGCCAGACCGGCAACATCCTGTCGGGCGCCTCGCTGCAGCGCGGGGCCGTGCTGCGGGGCGGCATCAGCATGGACCAGGTGCTGGCACGCCGCTTCGAGGACCAGACGGTGCAGTCGAGCCTGGTGCTGGGATGCGAGCAGCCGGTGACGGGCTACCACGAGACGAATTTCTCGATGACCTACAGCTCTCACATCTCCTGGCGCGACATCACCGCGCCGGTGCCGATGGAAGTTTATCCTTCGCTGGCCTTCGACACGCTGTTCGACAACCGCGGCAGCCGCCGCACGCAAAGCATCCTGGATCGGGTCCAGGAACATGCCCGGCACCTGCAGCGGCAGATCAGCCGCGGCGACCAGGCCAAGCTGGACGAATACCTGGGCAGCGTCCGCGAGGTGGAACAGCGGATCGAACGCATGCGGTCGCTGAAGGACCGGGCCGACCAGCGGGCCGAGCAGCACGGGCTCGCAGTCCTGGCGATGCCGCGGCCCGACAACGGGATGCCGGAGGATTTGCGCGAGCACATGCGGTTGATGTGCGACCTGATCGCCCTGGCGTTCCAGACCGACAAGACGCGCGTCGCCACGCTGCTGATGTGCAACGACATCTCGGGTCTGGTCTATCCGTTCCTCAACGTCCGCACCTCGCACCATTATGCCTCGCACCAGGACGACGGCGACGAATTCGAACGCATCACCACCTGGTACTGCGGCCAGTATGCGTACCTGGCCGGCAAGCTGAACGCGATGCGCGAAGGTTCGGGCACGGTGCTGGACAATTCCTGCCTGATGTTCATCAACAACATGTGGTCCGGCAAGGCGCACGATTCGCGCAAGGTGCCCGTGCTGCTGGCCGGGCGGCTGGGAGGCACGTTGGAGACGGGCCGCGTGCTGGACTACTCGCAGGCCGGCGACGACTACCGCAAGCTGTGCAGCCTGTACCTGTCGCTGCTGGATCGAATGGATGTCGAACTGGATCGCTTCGGCGACGCCGACACGCGGCTGTCGAATCTTTGAGTACCTTCTGGTGCTGGGCCAGCGGCCTGTCAAGAGAACGACTGGGACAGTCGTTTCACCAACTGGCCGAATCATCCATAAGGTCTCTGGATTATTCCGGCAGGCCGGTTACACTCGTCGTTCTGAACGACTGCCGTTGGCGGGCGGCTCTGCGCCGCCCCGTCCGACGGTCGTGCGACTGTTGGTGTCCGCCGAGCGGACCTTCATCCCAGGCAAATCCTTGATACGATCAGGAAATCCGCTCATGCGTTCTTTCGCCTCCTTGTCGGGCCGCCGCCGTCAGCGTCATGCCGATCGAAATCGCCAACGCGCCGAGCGGCCGCGGATGCTCCGGCTCGAACCGCTCGAGGCGCGCCGGCTGTTGATCGCTTCCTCGTGGATCACCGTGGGACTGGGCGATTGGTCCAACCCGGCCAATTGGGACAACGGAGTGCCGAACGCCGTCGGCGACGAGGCCATCTTTCCGGATGTGGGCGGAGGCATTTCCGCCAACGTCAACAGCCCGGTGACCGTGGGTAAGATCA
>JAGFJK010000501.1 GCA_024102795.1 Pirellulaceae bacterium | reverse complement strand
GGGGAGGGCTGGGGAGGGGCCTGCGGGGTTAGAGCGGTCAACCAGTTGTTCAACGCGCAGCATGGACTGGAAGGCACGCGGATTCTTTGTAATTCGGGTTTGGAATCCGGGACCGGATGTATGCGTTTGGATGGTAATAGAGCGGGTCTGTTTGGCACGGGTTGAGCTTGGAAGTGCCGGAAGAGCCCCTCCCCAAAGTAGCCATCACGCTCCGCGTGATGAGCCTTCCGACCGCCGTCTGAACGCTCCGCCGCAGCCCATCCCCATCCGGAATTGCGGGGTGGCACAGGTCCGGGCGCTCCTCCACAACCGATGGTGACTCCTTGCGACAGGATACGTTGATTCTGCAAGGGCTCATCACGCGGAGCGTGATGACTACTTTGCCCGAGCTCGCCATCCTGCCAAATCGACCCCAGAGGTCAATGGCTGATCTCGCTGACGCGCCGGGCTACACGCGCCGGGCTACACGCGCCGGGCTTTATGAAACGTCCCGTGGGCAGGCAGCTTGGCGGGTGGCGCTGTTCTGGACCATAATGGCGGGCGATGCGCCGAGCGAACAGCCTGGCCGCTGGACCTTTCACGTTATGGAGTTGCAAACATGATCGTCCGCCACCTGCTGCTGGTCGCGACCCTGGTCCCGCTGAGCGGCCTGGGCAGTTCGCCGAGTGTTGCCCAGGATCATGCCGGGCATCATGCGGCCGGTCATCGCCATGGCCGCGAGACGGTGGAGTTCAGCATCCGTTCGGCGCGGGACGGCAAGTGGTCCGAGCCGGCCACGTGGCAGCCCGCTCGGCTGCCGCGGCAGGGCGACCGGGTGCTGATCAGCCGCGGCACGCAGGTGCAGTACGACGTGGCCAGCGAGCAGGTGCTGCGGCTGGTGCAGGTGGTCGGCACGTTGCGATTCTCCCGCGACTGCGACACGCTGCTCAACGTCGGCGTGCTCAAGGTGCAGAACAGCGACGACTGCTCCGAGAGCGGATTTGCCTGCGATTTTGAAGGCGTGAACCTGAGCGGCGAGCCGCAGCAGTTTCGCGACGCGCGGCTGCCGCTGCTCGAAGTCGGCACTCGCCAGCAACCGATTCCCGCCGGCGTGACCGCTCGGATCCGCCTGCATTACCTGGAAGGAATGGACAAGCAGGATGCCCCGGCCCTGGTCTGCTGTTCCGCTCGGATGGAGCTGCACGGAGCGCCGCTGGCCCGCACCTGGTCGAAACTGGCGGCCGATGTCCGGCCGGGCGATAGCGCCGTCACCATCTCCGACGAACCCGCGGGCTGGCGCGTCGGCGACGAGCTGCTCGTGACCGGCTCTCACAAGCAGTCGCGCGGCGGTTCCTACCGGCGGGACCCGGAAAAGCTGCACACCGAACGGCGAGTGATCGCCCGCATCAAGGGCGCGACCCTGCACCTGGACCGCCCGTTGGAGCACGAGCATTTCGGCGGCGGCGAGTTTCGCAGCGAAGTGGCCAACCTGTCGCGTAACGTGGTCGTCGAGAGCGCCGACCCCGACGGGGTGCGCGGCCACACGCTGTATCACCGCTGGAGCCAGGGCGGCATCAGCTACGCCCGCTTCGCTCATCTGGGCAAGGAAGGCGTGCTGGGACGCTACGCGATCCACTTCCACCTGGTCGGCGATACGATGCGCGGCAGCAGCGTGATCGGCGCGGCGATCGTCGATTCGCACAACCGCTGGATCACGATCCACGGCACCCAGTATCTGCTGGTCCGCGACTGCATCGGCTTCCGCAGCGTGGGGCACGGATATTTTCTGGAAGACGGCACCGAGGTCTACAACCTGCTGGACCGCAACCTGGGCATCCAGGCATTTCGCGGCCGGCGGCTGCCCGAACAGGTGCTGCCATTCGATCCCAACGACGGCGGCGCGTTCTGGTGGGCCAACGGCCGCAATACGCTCACGCGCAACGTGGCCTGCGAGAACGATGAATACGGCTACCGCTACGACAGCCAGAAACGCAGCAATTTCGACAGCCATCTGCCGGTGCGGATGAAAGACGGCTCGCAACAGATCGTCGACATCCGCACGCTGCCGATCCATCGATTCTCCGAGAACGAATCGCACTCCGAAGGGCTCTACTCGGTCGCCGTGGCCGGAACCGACGGCGCGGGGCCCGACACGGCGCATCCGCACCGGCTGAGCAATCTGAAGCTGTGGCAGACCCACTACGCGCTGCGGGCGGAACTGCCCACGATGCTGGTCGAGAACGTGCGGATCCAGGACGCGGCGTATGGCATCTATCGGCCCTGGTTCGAGAACCACGTGTATCGCAACCTGCAGATCGCCAGCACGGACGCCGAACCGTTCAACCGCGGCCTGGATGACCAGGACACGCAGCACGGGCGGATCACCGTCGACGGCCTGACGTTTACCGATCTCGGTTACGGTGGCCAGATGCCGCTGATCCAGATCAGCGCGGATAACCTGAGCGGCGACGCCGAGTCGCACTTCCGCAACGTGCGGGTGCTGGGCCGCAACCGTGACGACCGCTGGCCGCTGGTCAACCTGGGCGGCGGTCCCCGCCGGCAATCGAAGACCGACAAGGGAGTGCCCGTTTACATTCACGACTATTACGGCGACGGCCTGCACGCCAAGGTGGTCAGCACGCGCGACTCGTGGTGGCGCGGTGACGGCCAGCAGTATCGTGCGGATCCGCCGCTGACGGGCGACGAGTCGGTCGCGGCCACGGTCAAGGACGTCGAGTTTCCGGAACTGCTGCAGCCGACCGACGACCAGCCGCCGGCGACCGTGATCCTGGGCGTGCAGCGGTCGGGCGGCAAACTGATCGTCCAGGGCGTCTCGCACGATGACGGCCAGGTCCGGCAGGTGCAGGTCAACGGCATGCCGGCCGAAATGACGACCGCCACCCCGGGTGTTACCGACTGGCGGATCGAACTGGATGCCGGCCAGACGGCCACGCTGAGCGCTTTGGCGGTGGACGACGCCGGCAACATCGAACTCACACCGCACGTGCTCGAACTGGCCGCCCGGAGTGTTGCGGGCGATGCCAGCGCCAAAACCGACAACCAGTGAAGTGATCTGGCCGGCTGCTCGGCCCGCTCACCGGCAGCGGGAAGCGGGAGTCACCCAGGCCGGGTTACTCGGGCTGGGCTTGAGGACGGTAGTAGAACCGGCCGTCCTCGGCGCCGATCAGCAGTTCGGGCCGCCCGTCGCGGTTCCAGTCGACCACCGTGGGGCTGGTGGTATGGCCGGCCAGGTGCCGGTCGTCCAGCGGCCCGGCGGCGGCGAACGTCCACGGCCGCTTGGCGGTCGATACGTTCCGCAGCCAGTCCACGTTGCGACCGTTCACCAGCAGGTCCAGGCGCCCGTCGCCGTCCCAGTCCGCCAGGCACAGCTTCCGCCGCCCGCTGCGCCCGGCGGATTCGGCGTTCAGCCGCAGTGGCTGCCCTTGTTCGTTGTGGAAGATTCGCTGGCCCGGCATCAGGGTCAGCTCGCCGTCACGGCGGCGGCGTTCGAACAATGCGAGATAACCTTCATGATCCAGCATGACCAGATCGTTCAGACCGTCCTGGTTCAAGTCGATCGCGACGGGCGTCGTCCGCCACTGAGTCGCCAGTTCCCTGGGAGCCGGGTCCCACCAGTTCCAGGCCGGCTTCGGTGGGGGCGAACCGGCGGGCCACTCGACTTCGATCGTCGCGGCCGCGGTCAGTCGCGGCTGGCCGCGGCTGCCCACGTTGCGGAACCAGACCACTTTGCCCCAGATCGAATTGGCCACGATGTCAGGCAGCCCGTCGTGGTCCCAATCGGCGACGCTGAGTGTTGTATAGCCCCACTTGGCTTCGCACGGCCCTTGGATCGAACCATTCGGCCCCGCCTGGATACGGATCGCCCGGCCGTCGGCATCGAGCAGCCGCGGCGCGGCCCAGCGGGGAGGATTGCCGCCGTCCAGGTTCTCGATCAGGCCGATGTACCCGGCCGTGTTGCCGCAGATCAGGTCCTCGTCGCCGTCGCCGTCCCAGTCGAAGCTGACCGGCGTGACCAGAGCGCCGAACTTTACCTCGTCCGCTTCCTGCTGAAAATACCGCGGCGGCAGGAACTGCGGCAGGCCATCGACCACGCGCCCCGTGTGCTCGACCAGCGCCACGCGGCCGTCCTCATCGCCCACGACCAGATCCAGATCGCCGTCACCGTCCCAATCGACGGCCACGGGCACGATCATCTGCAGGTCCATCGCCAGCGGGCGCCCCTGGTGCGTCAGCCGGCGACCGGCGGCCAAATTCGGCTCGGCGCGCGTGCCGGCGTTCTCGAAGTACGTGAAGCCGTCCAGAAACTCGCCGCACAGCAGGTCCAGATCGCCGTCACCGTCGAAGTCGGCCAGGTTGGGCGAGGGCATGCCGTAGACGTCGATTGTCTGGCCTGCCGCTTCCAGCAGCCGGGGTTCGGCATACCGCGGCTGCTCGGTCGTGCCCGCGTTGTGCAGCAGATACACCAGGCCGTGCAAGGGGCCTCGGACCCAGTGTCCCTCGGCGTCAAACGCATTGTCCCAGCCGTACTCGGTCCAGTCGCCGACGCCGACCAGCAGGTCCAGTTGCCCGTCGTCGTCGTAGTCCACATATCGCCACTGGTTCGCTCGGACCTTTTGCGGATGCACGTTCGCGCGGGGGTGGATGGGCGCGGGGCGAGTGAACCCGTTCTGGCGGAAATCGACCAGCTCGTGGCCGGGCACCAGCACACGCGGCTGACCGGCGACGAGCGACAGCGTGGGATTCGAGAGTTTCGGCCCCACGCGAACGGCCGGCTTGAAGACCGGCAGCTTGCCTTGCCCGCCGGGGTTCTCGAAGAACCAGGTACCGGCGTACGGGACGTCGGGGCAGGCGACCAGCAAGTCCAGGTCGCCATCGCCGTCCCAGTCGATCGGCAGGGGCCAGGCCCACAGCCCGACGCCCAGATCGACGGTCAGTCCGGGCGACCGGTACTTCAGCCGGTGCGCTTCCGGCGGCTGCTGGGCCGTCGCCGGCGCCAGGCAGACCAGCATCGCCAAAAGAAGGCCGACGGCGGTGTTCTTCGGAAGCTGGCCCCCGTCCCACTTTTTCTCGCGGCGTGCCTGCTGGTCATTCAAGCGGTGCATGGTGCGGCCCCCGAATTTGCCTTGCGCGACGGGGATACCGTGGTGTTCCTGGGAGACAGCATCACGGCCGCGCGGACCTACGGCGAAATCGTCGAAAACTATACGCTGTTGCGTTTCCCTGCCCGGCAGGTCCGATTCTACAACGCGGGTTGGGGCGGCGATACGGCGGCCGGCGGCGCCGCCCGGCTGGAACGCGACGTATTCCCCCGCCAACCGACGGTCCTGATCGTCGCCTATGGCACGAATGACATTGGCTGGGGCCGGCGCGCGGACGAGGAGCACAAGCAACAGTACCTGGCGGCGATCCGGGCCATCATCCGCGACTGCCAGCAGCGGCAGGTGCGCGTCTTTGTCTGCTCGGCCGCCATCACCGCGGAGGAGCCGGAGAAAGCGGAAAACGGCTTTCTGCAACGGATGTGCGACGACGGGCTGGCTTTGGCCCGCGAACTGGGCGAGGGCGCGATCGACGTGCAGCGCTCGATGCGTGAGGTCCAGCGCCGGGTGCTGCGCGAGAACGAGCGGATTGGCGACGCGGCGCGTCACACGCGGCTGCATGCGGCCGACGGAGTGCACCTGAACGAGCTGGGGCAGTTGGCCATGGCGGTGGCCATCCTCAAGGGGCTCGGCGCCCCGGCCGAAGTTTCGGCGGTGGAGATCGATGCGGCGGCCGAGCGGGTTGTGCAGGCCACGGGCTGCGAGGTGACGGAGCTGCGTGCCGCCGGCAACGGCCTGGAATTCACGCGGCTTGACGAAGGATTGCCGATCAACTTCGGACTGTTCGGCGCCTTGAATTTCCGCTTTGTCCCTGTTCACAACGAACTGAACCAGTACCTGCTGACGGTGCGGAACTTGCCGGCGGGACGTTACGAACTGACGGCGGACGAGCGGGGAATCGCCACCTACACTGCGGGACAATTGGCCCGCGGCGTCAATATCTCCTCGGCGACCACCAATGCCTGGCAGCCGGGAGGACCCTGGGATGCGCAGGCCACCTCGCTGCGTGCGTTGACCGAGGCCCGCAGCCGTCTGGCCATCGCCGAGCTGCTCTGGAACGCCCATCTTCAGGGCAGCCCGCGGCGACCGCCGCTCGCGGCCGACTCGGCGGCCATCGATGCGCAACTGCGGCAATTGCAACGACAGGTCGCCCGGCCCATGCCATATCGTCTGCGTTTGAAGCGAACGGGGGACGGGGAGCCCTAGGCGCAAACCAAGCCGTTCCCGTCGCGGGTTCGCTTCGCGGGCTGGCAGCCTGGGGCAGCGCCAGGGCGATTAGCGTCGGTGGTTCCGGGTCAGCCGGCGCCCAGGCCGCGGTCGAAGCTGTCCTGGTCCCGCAAGTACAGGGCCAGCGTCGCTTCCCACCGCTCGGTCGATACCCGCCACTGCGGCACGTCGTCCGTGTAGGCGGCACAGTGATCCACGATCAGCCGATAGAGGAACTTGAACAGGTGCCGGGGCACGCGCAGCGAACGCAGTGATTCGATCAGCCGCTGGTCGGTCAGTTCGGGCACCAGCAGGTCGCGCAGCGTCGGCGCGGACTGCGGCAGGGCGCAGGCCCGGATGCGGGCGTTCGCCACGTCGTACAACGCCTCGCCCGACCACTGGAACGAAGCGATCATGTTCTGCTTGTCCAGGCGGGCCCGCTGGTAGAAGTCGCGCTCCTCCCGCTCCACGAACCGCGTCAGCTCGATCGGCAGCATCAGCTTGACGCCCATCCCCGGATGCTTGAGAAACTTGTTGTCCAGCATCGGCCAGACCAGGGCCTTCATCAGCTCGGCCGAACCGTTGATCAGATGCGGTTCGTCCACCCGGTCCACCAGCACGATGATCCCGGCAAAGCCGAGCGCTTCGAGGACGCCCTGGAACTTCATCAGCAGTTCGTAGCGGTCGTCCGTGCTGTCCTTGTTCGGCAGCGGCTGCGACGACAGGTCGCCGCCGCGAAACTGCATCAGCACGCGGCACAACGGGCCCGTGGCGTGGATGCCGACGCGCATCCGTCCCAGGATCCCGCGAGCGCGCCAGAAGTTCTTCGCCAGCCGCCACAGCCAGGGAGCCCAGCCCGCCAGCAAGACCAACGCGAACACATACCACAGCCGCAACACCCAGGCCGGATCCGACGCCACACCCACCCAGATCCCGGCGATCAGCAGCAGCAGCGTGACCGCGCAGCCCAGCGCCAGGTCCCAGTGAGCCAGCCAGTTGGAAAAGTGCAGCTTGCGGCGCAGCCGGTGCCAGCGCTGGCCGAACGGTTCGTCCATCGACTGGTCGTAACAGGCGGCCAGCAGCAACAGGTCCCGCGCCTGATGCCGGTCCAGGTTGGCCAGCGCCTCGTGCGAGACCTGGCCGTTGGCCGCCTGGCTGGGGCGACGCACTTCCAGAATCCGGTCGACCAGCGCGGTCACTCCCAGCGACAGGATCGCGTCCATGTGGTCCCACAACTTCCACTGCGTCAGCACCCGGTCCGCTCGCCGGTGCCGCCCGTGCAGGCGGTCGCGGAAACGGTCCAGGAACGGGTTGAAATCGTCGTAGTGGATCACATACACGCGGGCCTCCGGCCGCTGCTGGTTGTATTGCTCCAGGTGCCGGGCCAGTTGCAGGCGCATCGCCGTCTTGCCCGACCCCTTCTGGCCGAACACGATCGACGTCGCCGGCTCCGCCGGATCGCCGTACACCTTATCCCAGGTCGGATGATAGGTGCTCAGGATGCAGTGGTCCTTGAACACCGGATCGGTCTGCGCATCCTCCTCGGCAAACGGGTTGCGGGCGATGCCGTGGTGTTCCAGAAACTGGTGGATCTTCATGCTTGCCGGACCCAATGCTTGCCGGACCCCCAAGGCTTGCCCAACCCGCAGGCCTGTTGGGTCAAGGGGAATGCCGAGCCGATGTTACCGTACCGCCGACGCGCGTCGTGCCGCCTGTTCAGGGCCGTCCCGCTCAGGACGCAGGATCGTAAACCGACTCGCTGGCTTCCTCGCCTCCAAATGACGCCCGAAAGGCGTCGGCCGCCGGCGTGACCGTGGCCTCCGGGCCGACCAGCTTCAGATAGTAGGCCCCCTTGTCCTTGACCACCAGCATTACCGCCAGCATGCGGGAACCGGGTGCCGCTCGCGTCTGGCCCTGGATAGGCGGGCCGACCGGCTGATTGTACGTGCCGCGGACGTCCACCAGATAATACTGGCCCCAGGAGCATTTGCCGGACGTGGCCTTGGCCTTGCGTCCCTCCGCCGCGAACGACTCGATCCAGCGCCGCAAATTGGCGCCGACGTCCGAGGCCCCGAAATTGAACACGCTCAACTCCGCCGCGCCGCCATCGGCCGTCGGCCCTGGCACCTCGAATTGCCCCAACCGGAGGCGGTTGGCCGGCGGCTGCTGCTTCCAGGTCTTGGGTACCTTCAAGGCGATCGCTTCAAATTTCACCTCAACCGTTTCGTCGGCCCCCCAAAGCGGTGTCCCGGCGATGCCGCTGGCGAACGCCAGCAGGCCAAAAACAAAACAGCCGCGAACTATCCGGAAACGGTCCATCGATGGTCCTCTCTGAGAAGCTGCTGAAAGACATGCGGCGAGACTGCTCACGAACAAGCCTCAGCCAGCCCAAACTGCCCAGGCCGCGCGACAGGCGACGTTTGCCGGTCTTACCTGTTGCTCAATACCCACACCAGGGTAACCAAAAGTCCGAGACTTACCAGGACCAGGACGGCCACAATGGCGACTCCCACGTACGGCGACTTCTTGCGTCGCGTCCGCCCCGCGCGGGCCGCCGCCGGGGTCGCGGGCCGGTCGGGCAGGGGAAAAACAGCGGCCGGCAACCCGGTTCCCGCACTGGGCAGATCGGCGGCGCCATTCAAACCGGGAAAGACATGCGCCGCCTCTTGCCAATCCACCCAGCCGTCGCGCCACAGCAGCGAATCGGCCGTCACCCGCCCCTCGTCGATCCACCTGCGCATCACGTCGCCGCGAGCCGGGCCATATTGTCCACCCGAGGGAGGCCGCACGTACCACACCGCCTCCGGCGCCTGCGCAATCGGATCGGCCACCGCCGGCATCGCGCTTGCCGGAGCGCCAAAAGCCGGCTCAGCCACCGGCGGCATCGACGGCATCGACACGGCCGTCCCCATCGGCACCGCTCCGCTCCAAGGTGAGAAGTCCGAGCCCACCGACTCGCCAGCGGCGATCGCCGGGCCAGCGGCGACTCGAACTGCCGGCGACATCGGG
>JAGFJK010000461.1 GCA_024102795.1 Pirellulaceae bacterium | reverse complement strand
GCCCTGGCGGGGCTGGCGGCCGGTCGGCCCGTCGCGGCGGCGGACCAGCCGCTGGCGGAAAGGCCCGGCCACCATCCGCCGCGGGCCCGCCGAATCATCTTCATTTTCATGCAGGGCGGACCGAGCCACGTCGATACGTTCGATTACAAACCGGAACTGCAGCGCCGCGACGGCCAGCAAGTCGAGTTTCTCAACGCGCGGACCCGGCAGCGTGCCGGGCACCAATTGCTCGGCTCGCCCTGGAAGTTCCAGCAGCACGGCCAGAGCGGTCAGTGGGTCTCGGAACTGTTTCCGCACGTGGCCCGGCACGTGGACGACTTGTGCCAGGTGCGCGGCATGCACACCGAAGGGGTCGCTCACGGACCGGCCACGTTGTTTCTGCACACGGGGGCGACCAACCTGATCCGCCCGTCGGTCGGAGCCTGGATCACGTACGGGCTGGGCAGCGAGTGCGAGGATCTGCCAGGCTTCGTGACGATCAGCCCCTCGGCCGGCAAGGGCGGACCGCGAAACTATTCGAACGCCTTCCTGCCGACGCCGTTCCAGGGCACGGCGGTCGGCCGCGCCGAGACGCCGGTCAGCCAGGCGCGGATCCGGCATATCACGAACGACCACTTGCCGCCCGGAGTGCAGCGCCGGCAGTTCGACTTCCTGACTCGTCTGAACCACTTGCAGCTTGAATCGCGTCCGGGCGACGAACAGTTGGAGGCCACGATCGCCTCGTACGAACTGGCCTTTCGCATGCAGAACAACGCGCCCGGCATCATGGACCTGGAGGGCGAGACGGCGGCCACCCGGCGGCTTTACGGCCTGGACCAGCCGGCCACCAGCGAATTCGGGCGGCAGTGCCTGCTGGCGCGGCGGCTGGCCGAAGCCGGCGTTCGCTACATCCAGATCAATTACTCGGATAACAGCAACAATCCCCGCTGGGATCAGCATTCGAATCTGAAACAGCACGAGCAGCACGCGCTGGCCACCGACCAGCCGGTCGCCGGTTTGCTGGCCGATCTGAAGGCCCGCGGGCTGCTCGACGACACGCTGGTCTGGTGGGGCGGCGAGTTTGGCCGGACCCCGTTCGCTCAAGGACGCGACGGCCGGGATCACAACCCCAAGGGGTTCACGGTCTGGCTGGCCGGCGGTGGCGTCCGGCCGGGGCTGGCCTTGGGAGCGACCGATGAATTCGGCCACGAGGCGGTCAGCGACCGGGTCCACATGCACGACTTGCACGCCACGTTGCTGCACCTGCTGGGGCTGGACCACCAGCGGTTGACGTTCCGCCATGCGGGGCGCGACTTCCGCCTGACGGATGTTCACGGACGGGTCGTCCATGAGATGATGAGTTAACGCGGTTTCCATGTCTGGGCCGTTTCAGGTCTGGAGGGCAATCACGACCACTACCCGCTAGCGACAGGCAGCTCACGATGAGTGCAGACGAACTCTCGCCCTTGTTTTGCGATCGCTGTGTCCGGGAATTGACCCCCGGCAAGGGCAACTTCTACGTGATCAAGATCGAAGCCGTCGCCGATCCGACTCCCCCCTGCTTCACGGAGGAAGACCTGGAGGCGGACATTCAAGGCGAGATGCGGGCCCTGATGGACGAACTGCACGGCCTGTCGCAGCGCGAAGTCATCGCCCAGGTGCACGCCCGGCTGAACATCTATCTCTGCACGCCCTGCTACCAGAAGTGGATCGAGAATCCCACGGGCTGACGTCCGGGCAGCCGGCCCGCCGCCCCGTGCTGGCCGTCCCCCGTGTCCCCATGTCCCCGGGTCCCCGGGTCCCGCGTTGCCGGGAACTGTTCTAGCCACGATTCGGGCTGGACGGTATGCTGCCCCCAATTCAGGATGCCGCTCGGAAAGGAGTCTCTCATGCCGCGCTCGTCTGCGTGTCTGGTTGTCTTGTTCTTGGCGCTGGCCGCTGGTTCCCCGGCGTCGGCCCAGATGGATCTCGAACTGGCCCGGCTTCAAGGCCGCTGGGTCGTCACCGAACTGGCGGAGGACGGCCAGGTGGTCGCTCGCGAAGCGATCCAGCAGTTCTTGCCGGGCGGCGGCCAGGTGGAGATTATCAACAACACGTTGGTCTTCACTTCCTCCGACGGCGGCAAGTCGGCCAAGACGTTTTCGATCGACCCGACGACGTATCCCAAGAGGTTCGCGATGACCAATCGCGGCGGGATCGACGGAGTCGGGATCTACCAGTTCGACCAGGGCAAGCTGGTGATCTGCCTGGTCAACCCCAATGAAGCGCCCCGGCCGATCGACTTCGCTGCTCCGACCGGATCGAAGCGGATTCTGATGGTTCTGCGGCGTCCCGACCTGAGTCTGCCGCCGCCGCCGCTGACCAGCACGCCGCAAGTGACCGCCAAGGAGCCGCTGCCGCGGAGCGTGACCGGGGCCGTGCTGACCGACGACCAGATCCGGCAAATGCTGGTGGGCAATTGGAAATTCAACGACTCCTACGGCTCGATGCTGGTCGTGGCGGCCGCCGACGGGTCGTACCAGACGTTTCGCGAGAACAACGAGCTGAGCCGCTTTCAGCAGGTGTTCACGCGCACGCCAGTGTCCACCGGCACCTGGCGAGTGGAAGGCGGGCAGCTTCAGATGCGTATCGGCAACTCGACCGCTCCGGACCGCGTGGGGCGCACGGTGCCGCTGTTCGTGCGTTCCGTGTCGGACAAGGACTTTATCTTTGTGGATCTGCTGGGACGAGTGGGTTCGGCCGTGAAGGTGCCGTAAGCGGCCGCGGCCGTCGATTCATTCGAACCACACGGCCACTTCGTCCAGCGGCTTGCGGACCAGTTCGGGCACCGTGGCGTCCGCCGCCGGAAAGCCGATCGGGAACAGGATGTAAGGCCGCTCGTTGGCCGGCCGCTGCAAGATGTCTGACAGAAAACCCATCGGGCTGGGCGTGTGCGTCAGCGTGGCCAGGCCGCTGCGGTGCAGGGCCGTGATGAACAACCCGCAGGCGATGCCCACGCTTTCCTTGACGTAGTAGTTCTTGCGGCGCCGGCCATCGGCATCCACCTGGTAAAGCTGCTCGAACACCACGACGATCCAAGGCACGGTCTCCAGGTAGCCCTTGCGCCAGTCGGTCCCCAGCGGCGCCAGGGCCTGCCGCCACTCGTCCGGCATCCGTCCGCCTTGGTACGAGATGTATTCTTCCCGTTCGGCCGCCTGGCGGATCTGGCGTTTGATTTCTGGATTGGAGATCGCCACGAATCGCCAGGGTTGCCGGTGAGCGCCCGAGGGTGCCGTGGACGCGGTGGCGATCGCCAATTCGATCAGTTCGCGCGGCACGGGATCGGCCGAGAAGTGGCGGACACTGCGCCGCTGGGACATCTGGCGGAGAAAGCTCGCCGCGCGGCGCCTCATCTGCCGGGGACCAGGGCGCGGCGGATGATACGGGATGAAACCGGACTCGGTCATAAAGGTCAAAAGCAACGCGGCCGGCAACCTGCCAGCCGCGCTTGCCTTGCCACCTGATTTGCCTTCGCGGGTCGGGTCCGCGATCCGTCCCGCCCGCCGGGTCGATGATCAATAGTCGCCGTGGTCGATGCCGGGCAGCGTCTCGGTCGAGACCACTCGTTCGGCCACTCGGCCGCATTCGTCCAGGCTGCGACGCTGGCCGTACGTGTGCCAGGCGCTGACGTCTTTCAGTTCGGGCATCAGATCGGTCAACTGATCCACCAGCGTTTCCGCCATCCGCCGGATCGCGGCGTTCGGGGCGTTCTCCAGGATCGCCGCCGCCGACTTCATCACGCGAACCAGCTTGGCCCGTTCCATGACCGGGCGAGACAACCCCTCGTCCGGTTCCATCAGCAGCTCGGCCAGCGGCACATCCAGCGCCTTCTGCCAGCGGTGCAGGTCGCTCAGCCGCAGGTCGGTCGACTCCTGTTCCTGCAACCGCAACTGGCGGATGTCGACGCCGCTTTGCCGAGCGGCACTGCGGAGCGACACGCCCTGCTGCAGCCGCACGGTGCGGACCCGATGCATCTGGCGCGGCAACCGGTTCGGCTCCGGCGGGCGGCGGGCGGGCGTGAAAACAATCGCGGACGGGATCGTGGTGTAGTCGGCGGTGGCCATCAAGCTCTCCTCAGTTCCTCTCAGCCTCTGCTCGTATCCGCAGCAACAAATCCCCCGTTGGACGCCGTTCGGTCTGGATTAGTTCCCCGAATTTTGTCAAGTTTTTAGCGGTAAAGTTCCTGGAGTGACCGGTCCTGCGGGGAACCGTAGGCGGGAAAGGCGGCAGAATCGGCACGCTGCGCCCGTTTGGGCCGCGGACCAGGCTGGTCCCGCAGCTTCCAGAACCGGGCGAGCTGCTCGGACGCAAGCTGCTCTTGCGGCGGGTGGACGAACACGAATCGACCCGTCGCGTGCCGCAGCCCGGCGGCCGACGCCGACTGCTCGCCCCGCCCGCGGCCGCTCAAAACCGACGTGACCTGCGGAAACTGCCGCGACAACTCGTCGGCCACTTCGGCCGTCGCGTCCGTGGAGCCGTCGTCGACCAGGATGACCTGGAAGTCGGCCGTCAGGTCGGTCAACAGATCCAGCAGCCGGTCGACTTGCGCGGCCAACGACGATTGGACGTTGCGGACGGGGACGATGATGCTGAGTGAGTCGGACAAGTGTAGCTCCCCCCGGTGACCAAGGATGCCGTGACGGCCAGCGGCGGACCGGTCGCGCCGCCGTTGCTACAGATCGGCCCCGGCCCGCGACGACTGCAACCGCAGGTCAGTGTTCCCAGTTGCACGCGTCGTGCCGCCAGCAAGGGTCCTGGCGGATGTAGTTGTCAGCGGTCAGTGGTCAATCTCCAATCTCCAATTTGCAATTTGCAATTTGCAATTTGCAACCTCCTGACTTCAGCAAAACGGCCGCCATCGGCCACTGACGCCGGTGCCCGTCCCGCGAACGTCGCTGGCCAGCGGCTTCGGCTCCCGCTATTCTGAACCCTGAAAGAAGTGGCTCGCGCCCGAGTTCCATCTGCTTCCCGCATTCAACTCGACGATCATACGGTGCCTTGCGTTGAACACACCTGCCGCCGCAATACCCGACTTCTCGCGCAACGACGGTCTGTTGCCGGCGATCGCTCAGGACGCCGACACGGGGCAGGTGCTGATGCTGGCCTACATGAACGCCGCGGCGTTTGCCGAGACGGTGCGCACGGGGCGGGCCGTGTACTGGAGCCGCAGTCGGGGGCGGCTGTGGCGCAAGGGCGAGGAGAGCGGGCACGTGCAGCAAGTGCGGCAGATCCTGGTGGACTGTGACGCGGACACGATTCTGCTGCGAGTCACTCAGCAAGGCGCGGCCTGCCACGAGGGGTTCCGCAGTTGCTTCTTTCGTGAGCTGGGGCCCGACGGGCCGCGGCTGATCGCCGAGCGGCTGGCGGACCCGGCCGACATCTATCGCCAGGCGGCGCGTCACGACGCCGCAGCGGGCAGTTAACGCGGCGAGGGACCAGGGATGGGGCGATACCTGCTGCGGCTGCTCTGCTCGGTCACGTACCTGGTTCTGCTGGCCGGGATGATCAGCGGAATGAGCGAGATCTGGTTTGGTTGGAGCCTGCTGCTGGTTGTGACCGCATCGGTGTTGACCTTCGTGGTCGGATTGGCCCTGGCGGTGCGCTGGGCCACCCGCCACTCGGAGGGCGAGGCGATCCGGCCGCAGCTCAGCATCGCCGCGCTACTGTTTTTGACCGGCCTGGCCGCGCTCTACTGCGCGCTGGTCCGGCTGGTGATGTTTCAGGCCGTACAGCCGACGGCCGGCGTCTGGATCGGGGCGTTGATCTACAGTGCGGTGCTGTTGTTGCTGGGGATTCCTTTCGTGCTGTTGCTGGGCGACGTGCTGTTGGCCGGGGCCGCGTGGCTGGTCCATCGCGTCTGGTTCCAGCGGCTGGTCCGTCGGCTGAGTGGCCGATAGTCGCCTGTCGCTCCGCGAAAGCAGCGCGCCGCTCGACCGGACTTTCCAGCCCGTGATTCTTCGTCTGCCGCACGACGTAGCATGGGCTTCCAGCCCGTGATTCTTCGTCTGCCGCACGACGTAGCATGGGCTTCCAGCCCGTGATTCTTCGTCTGCCGCACGACGTAGCATGGGCTTCCAGCCCGTGATACTGTGTTTCCGCGTACGACGAAGATTTCGAGATCTCCCGAGCGCCGCCGACGTTCCACCAGGCGTCTTGTGCAACGCCTGCCGCGTAGAGACGGGAAACCCATAGCTTAACCCAGCTTAATGGCTGCACGATCTCGATGCGGGGAGGGAGCCGGAGGCGTCTTGGTTTCTTCGACTTGAGTGTTTGAATGTCGGGGAGCTTGTTTCGGCCTGAGTACCTGCTGGAAATGCGAACCCCGAATCAGTATGCGCAACTTACAAGACTCATGCTTCGGGTTGCACGGGCCAACGCCTTGCGTTCAAACTGGTGTTATCCAACTGACAACTGACAACTGACCCTTGACAACTCCCCATGAGCAGCCCTTCCGATCCGTCGCCCGTGTCTTCTTCCGCGCCGGCCGCTCATCCGCGGTGGGCGACCGCCTGGCAGTTGCGGACCCGGCGGCTGGAGCTAACGCGGATGCCGTTGCTGATGGGCATCGTGAACGTGACGCCCGACAGCTTCTCGGACGGCGGGCGTTACTTGGATGCCGGAGCGGCCGTGGCGCATGGATTGCAACTGGTGGAACAGGGAGCGGCCATTCTGGACGTGGGCGGCGAGAGCACTCGGCCCTATTCCACTGCGGTGACCGAGGAGGAAGAGTTGCGGCGCGTGGTTCCGGTCATTCGGTCGCTCTGCCGGCAGACCACGGTTCCGGTGTCGATCGATACCAGCAAGGCGGCGGTGGCGGAGGCGGCGCTGGCCGAGGGGGCCGAGATCGTCAACGACGTGACGGGGCTGGAGGGTGATCCGCGGATGCTGGAGGTGGTCCGAGCGAGCGGGGCCGGACTGTGCGCGATGCACATGCGGGGGACGCCGGCCACGATGCAGGACGATCCGCGGTACGAGCACGTGGTGCGCGACATCGGCCGTTACCTGGAAGCGCGCCGCGACGCCCTGATCGCGGCCGGGATCGCTCGGCCGCGGATCTGCCTGGATCCGGGGATCGGCTTTGGCAAGACGCACCAGCACAACCTGGCGCTGATGGCTCACTGCGGCCAGTATCACCGGCTGGGTTGCCCGCTGCTGGTCGGCCATTCCCGCAAGGGTTTCATCGCCAAGGTGCTGGGGAACCAGCCTTCCGATCTGACGGCGGGGACCATCGGCGGCGCGCTGGCGTTGGCGCGCCAGGCGATCCAGATTATCCGCGTGCACGACGTGGGGCCGGTCAGCCAGGCTCTGCAACTGTTCGCGGCCTGCGGCGGTTTGGACTAGCATCAGGGCATCAAAGGGACGGGGGTAATATCCCACGAGACTACCCCCGTCCCCTTTTGGCGCGCCCCTTGTAGCGCGCCGGGTGTTCGCGGGCTGCCCGTTCGGCTAGGCTGACTGCCGGATGAGCGCCGGTTCCAGGTGCGCGGGTTTCTGGGGGGAAGGCTTGAGCGATGAACGGTTCCTGGCAGGACAATCGCCGACCTGGCGTGGGGCGAATCAACGCTTCCCGCCGCCGGCTGATGCGGAGCGTCTCGGCCGGCGCGCTGGGATTCGGTCTGGCGGACTGGTTCCGCGTGGAGGCCCAGGCGCGGAGGACCACCACGCGGTCCGCCGCGGCCCGCAACGTGCTGGTGATCTACGAAGAAGGCGGCATCAGCCAGATGGACAGTTGGGATCCCAAGCCGGATGCCCTGGTCGACCATCGCAGCCCTTTTGCGCCGCTTGCCACCAGCGTGCCGGGCATTCATTTCAGTTCGCTGCTGCCCAACGTCGCTCGCCACGCAGACAAGCTGGCCGTGGTCCGGTCGATGACCACGACCCGCGTGGCCGGGCATATCGAGGGTTGCCTGGAGTTCTTCAAGGGATACCGGTTCGATTCGCCTTTGTTTGGCATCGCGAACGGCAACTTCCGCTCGCACCGCTTCCCCGATCTGGGCGCCGCGGCGGTCGAGGCGTTGGGTTCCGATTGTCCTGAGCTGCCTGGCTATATCCTGTGTCCCGGGGCAAACCTGCCGAACCTGGTGAGCAATCCGGGGTTCCTCTCGGCCGGCCGCTCATCATGGAAGCTGGGCACGCGCAGCCTGGGCGAGAACCTGGCGGATCCGGAGTGGCGTGTCCGTTCGCTCGAACTGGATGCTCGCGTCGACGAACACCGCCTGCTTGCCCGCCGCCAACTGCTCGAACGTATCGACTCTCCGGGCAGCCACGCGGAGGATGCCGGCGAGTCGCTGCGGCGGTACCACGGCCTGGCCTTCGACCTGCTTACCAGCCCCAACGTGCAGCGGGCGCTGACGCTGCGCGGCGAACCGGACGCGGTGCTCGAACGCTACGGCCGGGACCATCGCGGGCGTTGTTATCTGCTGGGTCGAAAGCTGATCGAGGCCGGCGTGCGCTTCGTGACGGTGACCGTGATTCAACCTCCGGAACTTGTGGGCCGGCCCGGCTACGGCGAACCCAACGGCGTCTTCCTGAACTGGGACCACCACGAGGGGATCTATCGCGACGGGCCGTGCGGCGGGCCGCAAGGAATGAACAATCAGGAACGCTACGGCCTGCCGCACCCGGTGATGATGCCCAGCCTCGATCGTTCGCTCAGCGCGCTGCTCGGAGACATGCACGAGCGGGGCTTGCTGGACGAAACGCTGGTCTGCTTCATCACCGAGATGGGGCGCACTCCGCGGCTGAACAAGTGGCAGGGCCGCGACCACTGGGCCCGCGCCATGTCGATTGCCTTCGCCGGGGCGGGTGTGCCCGGCGGCCAGACCATCGGCCAGACGGATCGCGAGGGCGGCGACGTCGTGGGACGCCCCTACACGCCGTATGATTACGCCGAGACGGTCTACCGCAAACTGGGCATCGCCACCGAGTCGCGGCTGCGCATGCCCGATGGCCGGGAAGTGGCCTACACCGACGGCGGCCGGCCGATCGAGGAGCTGTTCTAGCCCGATGGAACTGTTCGAAATCGCGGCCCTGCTGCTGACCCTGTCGGCCCTGTTCAGCTATGTCAACTACCGCTGGTTGAAGCTGCCCACCACGATCGGCTTGATGGTCATCGCCCTGCTGTTCTCGCTGGCGCTGATCGGGATCGGGTTCTTCCTGCCGCAGGTCGAGCAGAAAGCCGATGCGATTATCCGCGGCATCGACTTCAACGAGAC
This sequence comes from Pirellulaceae bacterium, assembly GCA_024102795.1. Lineage (GTDB taxonomy): Bacteria > Planctomycetota > Planctomycetia > Pirellulales > Pirellulaceae > JAGFJK01. The sequence continues at coordinate 12,993 of JAGFJK010000461.1, read as the reverse complement.
GCTGATGCACGGCATGCTGGGGCTGCTGCTGTTCGCCGGCGCGCTGCACATCAACCTGAACGATCTGGCCAAACAGAAGTGGCTGATTGCCGCCCTGGCGTCGTTTGGAGTCGCCCTGTCGACGGTGCTGGTGGCGGGTCTGGCCTGGGGCGTGTTCGCGCTGCTTGGCATCGAGGTGCGGTTCATCTACTGCCTGCTGTTTGGAGCCCTGATCTCGCCAACCGATCCGATTGCCGTGCTGTCGATCCTCAAGCAGGCCGGCGCGCCCAAGGGGCTGGAAACGAAGATTGCCGGCGAGTCGCTGTTCAACGATGGCGTGGGCGTGGTGATCTTCCTGGGACTGTGGGAGATCGCCACGGGCGAACACGGCTTCGACGTCGGCCATCTGACCGTGCTGTTCTTCCAGGAGGCGGTGGGAGGCGCCGTGCTGGGGCTCGTCCTGGGCTGGATCGCCTTCCGGATGCTGCGGAGTGTCGATAACTACTCGGTCGAAATCCTGATCTCGCTGGCCCTGGCGGTCGGCGGCTACGCCCTGGCCCTGGCGTGGCACCTGTCGGGCCCGATCGCCATGGTGGTGGCCGGGCTGCTGATCGGCAACCACGGCCGGATGTTCGCCATGTCGCCCAAGACGTGCGAGCATCTGGACACGTTCTGGGAGCTGTCGGACGAAATCCTGAACGCGGTCCTGTTCGTGCTGCTCGGCCTGGAAGCGATCGTGCTGACGTTCACCGGCAGCTATCTGCTGGCCGGGATCTGCCTGATCCCCTGCGTGCTGCTGGCCCGGCTGATCTCGGTCGGCGTGCCCGTCAGCCTGCTGCGTCTCTGGCAGTCGATCCATCCGCGGGCCGTGATCATCCTCACCTGGGGCGGGCTGCGCGGAGGCATCTCGGTGGCCCTGGCCTTGTCGATCCCCGCGGTGGCCCGGGACGGCGTGGCGGTGCCAGAGCGCGAACTGCTGCTGGCGGTGACGTACACCGTGGTGGTGTTCTCGGTCGTCGTGCAGGGCCTGACGATCGGCGGCCTGCTGAAGCGTCTTCTGCGGCGGGACTGAGCGGGCGGACCGCTAGTCGGCCGAACCGCGCGACCCGGCCGCCGACCGGCGGCTTCCCCACCCCGGCCGGCGCCAAAACACGATAACAGGATATTGACATCCTATTGTCGGTTGATGTAGACTGCGCCATACCCGGACGCGCCTGCGAGCCAGGTTCTGGTTCCCGCCGCCCGGCCCCGCCTGGTTTCCTCTGCCGTCACCGCCGGATCCTGCCTGGAGGACGAACCATGAAGACGTTTCTCGGCGCGCTGATCCTGTGCGTCCTCCCCGCCGCGACGCTCCTGGCGGACGAACCGGAGCGGCCGGCCAGCGAGCGGTTTGCCGCCGCCGGGCACGACGCCGCGACACCCGACTTCCAGAAGCACATGGTACCCCTGCTCAGCCGCCTGGGATGCAACGGGCGGGCTTGCCACGGTTCGTTCCAGGGGCGGGGCGGATTCCGGCTGTCGCTGTTCGGCTACGATCCGGCCATGGACTACGAGGCGTTGACCAAAAGCCAGACCAGCAGCGGCGGCACGCTGGTCGACGCCGACGAGCCCGACAGCAGCGCGATGATCGAGTTTCCCACGGATGGCGACATCCACGAGGGAGGGCAGCGGTTCGCCCGCGACAGTTGGCAGCACCATCTGATCACGACCTGGATCCGCAACGGCATGCCCGGTCCGGCGGAACCCCCGCACGTCCTCGAACAACTCGAAGTCACGCCGGCCGAGCTGGTCTTCGCCGCTCCCCGCCAGACGGCTCAACTGCGGGTCGTCGCCCGCTGGGCCGACGGCAGCCGGGAGGACGTGACCTGCCTCTGCCGATTCCAGACGAACAACGAAGCGGTGGTCGAGATTGACGAGTCGGGCCACGTCACGTCGTTGGGGCCGGGCGACACGCACGTCGTGGCCTTTTACGAGAACGGAGTCACCGCGGTGCCGGTCCTGATGCCGGTCAGCGATCAGGTCGGAGAGAAGTTTCCCGCAGTCGCTGCCCGCACCGAGGTCGACCGCCTGGTCCTGGACAAGCTTCGCAAGCTGGGCACCGTGCCGGCTGAAGTCTGCGGCGACGCGGAGTTCCTGCGGCGCGTCAGCCTGGACATGATCGGCACGTTGCCGGCGGCGGCGGAAGTCGAGGCGTTCCTGGCCGATACGTCGCCCGACAAGCGGCAGCGGAAGATCGACGAGCTGCTTGGCCGGCCCGAGTACGCCGCCTGGTGGGCCACCCGGTTCTGCGATCTGACGGGCAATAATCCGCAGCAGATGGGCGAAGCGGCCTTCCGGACCGAACAGTCGCAGCAGTGGTACAACTGGATTCGCCGCCGGCTGGAGGAGAACGCGCCTTACGATCAGATGGTGGCGGGCCTGTTGCTGGCCAGGGGCCGGCAGGAGGGCCAGGACTACCATGCCTATGCCGAGGAGATGACGTCGTACGTGCGGAAGGAAGATCCGGCCGACTTCGCCGAGCGGCTCGACATGCCGCACTACTGGTCGCGCAACTCGTTCCGCACGCCCGAAGACCGCGTGCTGGGCATCAGTTACGCCTTCCTGGGCTTGCGGATTCAATGTGCCCAGTGTCACAAGCACCCGTTCGACCGCTGGACGCAAGACGACTTCCGGCAGTTCACCGGTTTCTTCCGCAACGCGACCTACGGCGTGTCGCGCGAGGCGCGGGACGACTACGACAAGCTGATGGAGGAGCTCGGTCTGAAGGGCATCGACGGCGGCCAGCAGCGGCGGATGATGGTCCAGATGGCTCGCGACGGCAAGCCGGTGCCGTTCCGCGAGCTGTTCGTGACACCCGCGCCGGCGGGCCGCAACGCGCGGGCCGCCACGGCCAGGCTGCTGGGAGCGGAAACGATCGATCTGCGGAAATGCGACGACCCGCGCCAGCCGGTGATGGACTGGTTGCGGCGGCCCGACAATCCGTTCTTTGCCCGAGCGATCGCCAACCGGCTCTGGGCGCACTACTTCGGCGTGGGCATTATCGACCCGCCGGACGATCTGAATCTGGCCAATCCACCCAGCAACCGCGAACTGCTCGATCACCTCGCGGCCGGGTTCATCCAGAGCGGCTTCGATCTGAAGTGGCTGCATCGCGAAATCACCGGCAGCGACGCCTACCAGCGCGGTTGGCAGCCGAACGAGACCAATCTGCTGGACCGCCGCAACTTCAGCCGCGCGTTGCCGCGGCGCTTGCCGGCCGAAGTGGCGTACGACGCGGTGATCCAGGCGACGGCGTCGGACGACAAGCTGGCCAAGTGGGCGGCGGACCCCGGACAGCGGGCGATCGGCCACGCATCGCTGGCGGGGGCGAGCCGGTACGCGATGCAGGTGTTCGGCAAGCCGGAGCGGACCACGACCTGCGACTGCGAGCGGTCGAGCGAACCGACGCTGCTGCAGTCGGTCTACCTGCTGAACGATCAAGACACGCTGAACCTGATCAGCAGCGGAGGCTGGGCGACGGAAGCGGCCAGACGCTTGACGCCCGCCGCGCGGAAGGGCCGGGAGCCGGCCGAGGTGCCGGACGAAACGACCAACGCGGTGATTCGCGAGGCTTATCTGCGGACGATCAGCCGCCCGCCGGCGGACGAGGAGCTGGCGGCCTGCCGCGGGCACCTGGCAGCGGCGGCGACCGTTCAGGACGGGCTCCGCGACCTGCTGTGGGCCCTGCTGAACACGAAGGAGTTTGTCGTCAATCATTGACGTTCCTCGCGACTTTCGCGAAGCGAAAGGCGACCAACTTTGCTGAAAGGTCATCACGATGTGGCGAGCCACGGCGACCAGGAAATGCTCTGACGGGCTGACGCGGCGGGATCTGCTGAAGGTGGGCGGAATCGGCGTCGGCGGACTGTCGCTGGCCGGATACTTGCGGTTGGCCGAGGCGGGCCAGTTGCGGCCCGGCGGTCAGGCCAGGTCCGGCATCCTGATCTATCTGAACGGTGGCCCGACCCACCTGGACACGTTCGACTTGAAACCGGACGCGCCGTCCGAGGTGCGGGGCGAATTCAACCCGATCGACACGAACGTGCCCGGCGTGCGGATCTGCGAGCATCTGCCGAAGCTGGCCGCATGTGCCGACAAGTACACGATCCTGCGGGGCGTGAGTCATGCCCTGGCCGCTCACGAGTTTGGTCGGGCGTACCTCACCACGGGCAACGCGCCGCTGGCATCGCTGCGGTTTCCGGGTTACGGGTCGGTGATCAGCAAGGAGTTGCCGGGCGAACCCGACCTGCCCGCGTACGTGGCGGTCCCGCGGACGCCCGAGGTCTCCGGGTATCTGGGCGTGCAATACACGGCGCTCAGCACCGGCGCGGCGCCGCGGCCGAATCAACCGTTCTCGGTCCGCGGCATCAGCCTCCGCCAGGATGTGACGACCGAGGTGGTCAATCGCCGCCAGTCGCTGCTGGGACAACTGGACGGCAGCTTCGGCGAGTATGCCCGGCAGGACGATCTGCTCAGCGGGCTCGACCGCTTCTCGGCCAAGGCCCTGGAGATCATCACCTCGCCCCGCAGCCGCCGGGCGTTCGACATCAGCCAGGAGCCGTCGGAGGTGGCGGCCCGGTTCGGCGAACATGCCTTTGGCCAGAGTTGCCTGCTGGCCACGCGGTTGATCGAATCGGGCGTGCGGTTCGTCACCGTCGACTACGGCGGCTGGGACACGCACCGCGACAACTTCGGCATTCTCAAGACCACGAAGCTGCCGGAGCTGGACAGCGGCCTGGCGGGGCTGTTCACCACGCTGGCCGAGCGCGGGCTGCTGGAGGAGACGGCGGTGATGGTCTGCGGCGAGTTTGGCCGCACGCCGAAGATCAACGCCAACGCGGGCCGCGATCATTGGCCGCGAGCGATGTTCGTGCTGCTGGCGGGCGGCGGGATCGCGGGCGGCCGGGTGCTGGGTGCCAGCAGCGAGAAGGGCGAAACTCCGGCCGAGGGCGACGGCTACTCGCCCGATGACGTCGCCGCCTCGTTCTACCATGCCTTTGGTATCGATCACACGCACGAATACCACGAGGCGACCGGACGGCCGATCATGATTGTGCGGCACGGCGAGGTGATCCGCGAACTGTTCGCCTAAGCCGGGCCGACACCCTTGCCACGGGTTGGTTCGCCGCACATACTTTCCCCTGTCCCAGCCGCCAGCCTGGAGCGAGGCGGCGGCCCCATTCGATCGGTATCGGCACGCGGGCCAGCGGCGCCGAGGATCGAGCGGGCCGCGGATGGCACGACCTGACAGGGTAAAGACGACCAACCATGAATGATGCCCGCACTCCCTGGTATCGCGAGCTGAACCGTTACCACTGGTTTGTGCTGATTGTCGCGGCCCTGGGCTGGCTGTTCGACTGCCTGGATCAGCAACTGTTCATCCTGGCTCGGCAGCCGGCGATGAAGGATCTGTTGCAGATCAGCGACCCGGCCCAGATGAAGGCGGCCGTGGATGCCTACGCCGGTTACGCCACCTCGATCTTCCTGATTGGCTGGGCCACCGGCGGCCTGGTGTTCGGCGTCCTGGGCGACCGCATCGGCCGGGCCAGGACGATGCTGATCACGATCCTGATGTATTCGCTGTTCACGGGTCTGAGTGCCTTCAGCGTGACGTTCTGGGACTTTGCCCTGTATCGCTTTCTGACCGGCCTGGGAGTGGGAGGCGAATTCGCGGTGGGCGTGGCGCTGGTGGCCGAAGTGATGCCGGAACGCGCTCGGCCGTATGCTCTGAGCCTGCTGCAGGCCCTGTCGGCGGTGGGCAACGTCACGGCGGCCCTGCTGAACATGACCATGGGGTCGCTGGTGGAGCAAGGCCTGGTCACCAGCGTCTGGCGGCCGTTGTTCGTGGTGGGAGCGGTGCCGGCGCTGCTGGCCCTGGTCATCCGCCGGCGGCTGAAGGAACCGGAGCGTTGGCAAAGTGTTTCGCACAAAGGGGCGGCGGCCCGGCAGCTTGGTTCCTATGGAGCCCTGTTCCGCGACCCGCGCTGGCGCAAGAACGCTCTGATCGGTCTGGGACTGGCCTTCTCCGGCGTGGTGGGCTTGTGGGCGGTGGGCTTCTTCACGATGGACCTGGTGGGCAACGTGCTGACCAAGCGTTTTGTGGCGGACGGGCTGTCGGAACAGGAGGTCGTCGGCCGCGTCGCCTACTGGAAGGGCATCACATCGCTGATGATCAACGGCGGAGCGTTCCTGGGGATGTACAGCTTCGGCATTGTGACCCAGCGGATCGGCCGCAAGCCGGCGTTTGCCATCGGTTTTGTGTCGGCGCTGATCAGCACGGCGGCCGTGTTCGCGTTCTTGACCGAGTTCTGGCAGATCTTCGTGCTGGTGCCGATCATGGGCTTCTGCCAGTTGTCGCTGTTTGCCGGCTACGCGATCTACTTCCCGGAACTGTTTCCCACGCACCTCCGCAGCACGGGGACCAGCTTCTGCTACAACGTGGGACGCTTCGTGGCGGCGGTCGGCCCGACCATGCTGGCCCTGCTCACCTCGCAGGTGTTCGCCAAGACGGACGAGCCGCTGCGGTACGCCGGGCTGACGATGTGCAGCATCTTCGTGGTCGGGCTGCTGGTGCTGCCGTTCGCGCCCGAAACCAAGGGCCGGCCGTTGCCGGACTAGCGGCCCAGCGCCGCGGACGATGGACGCCAGTCGACGGGAGCCGCCAGCGTGCTGCGACATAAACTGATTCACCCCACGATCAACGCGGTGCTGGGCGCCGCTGGGCACCACGCGAAGGTGCTGATTGCCGACGGCAACTACCCGGCTTCGTCCAAGCGGGGCCCGGCCGCTCAACTGGTTCACCTGAACCTGATGCCGGGGGTGGTGACCTGCAACCAGGTGCTCGAGGCGATCCTGTCGGCGGTGCCGGTGGAAGCGATCCAGACGATGATGTACGAAACCAGCGGGCCGTACGCGCTGGACGAGGACCCGCCGGTGTGGGCTCAGTACCGGGCCACGATCCAGGCGGCCGGTTTAACTCTGCCGCTGGAGCCGCTTGAGAAGTGGGCGTTCTACGACGCCGTGACGGTGCCCGACCACGTGCTGACGATTCAGACGGCCGATCAGCAGCGGTACGCCAACGTGCTGCTGAGTATCGGGGTCCGCATGGACTGATGGATTGCGCGGCGGCAGAGGAGGGTCCGGCGATGAGTGTCGTGATCGACGCCCACCAGCATTTCTGGCAGTTGAGCTTGCCGTTCGACTACGAATGGCTGCGGGCGCCCAGGCACGCGGCGATCTGCCGCGACTATCTGCCGGAGGACCTGGCGCCGCGGATGGCGGAAGCCGGAGTGCAGCGCACGGTGTTCGTGCAGACGCAGCACAACCTGGACGAGAACCGCTGGGCGCTGGGGCTGGCCGAGCGGCATCCGTGGATCGCGGGCGTCGTGGGCTGGGTGGACCTGGCCAGTCCCGAATGCGAAGATCAACTGCTGGAGTTCCAGCGGCATGGCAAGTTCGTCGGAGTCCGGCATATCACGCAGGACGAACCGGACGCGGATTTTATCGTGCGGCCCGAGGTGGTCCGGGGCCTGAAAGTGCTGGAAAGGCGGCGGGTGCCGTTCGACCTGCTGTTTTACGTGCGGCATCTGCCGCACGCCGTTACGCTGGCACGCATGCTGCCAGACTTGCGGATGGTGATCGATCACCTGGCCAAGCCGCGGATCAAGGACCGCGTGACCGAGGGCTGGGAACGCGACTTGCGGGCGGCCGCCGAATTCCCCAACATGTACTGCAAGCTGTCGGGAATGGTGACCGAGGCGGACTGGAACGGTTGGCGCCCGGACGACCTGCGGCCGTACGTCGAGATCGCGCTGGAGTCGTTCGGACCGCGGCGGTGCATGTTCGGTTCCGACTGGCCCGTCTGCGAACTGGCCGGCAGCTACGGCCGGGTGCGGGCGGCACTGGATGCGTGCCTGGGGGGCTTGAGCGACGATGAGCGGCGGTGGATTTACGGCGGCACGGCGGCGGAGTTCTATCAACTGGAACGGCAAGTATCCGAAACATGAACCAGCAGTTGTTCGATTTGAGCGGCGAGACGGCGGTGGTGATCGGTGGCACGGGCGAGCTGGGCGGCGCGATGGCCCAGGCGCTGGGTGAATGCGGCGCTCGAGTGGCCGTCGTGGGCCGGGACGCCGAGCGTGGCGAAAAACGCGTGGCGGCCATCGAAGCGGCCGGAGGCAGCGCGTTGTTCCAGGCGGCCGACGCGCTGGTTCCAGCATCGCTTGCCGCGGCGCGCGACGCGATCAACGAGCGGCTGGGGCCGGCCAGCGTGCTGGTCAACGCCGCGGGCGGCAACCGGCCCGACGCCACGCTGCCGCCCGGCAGCGACTTCTGCCGCTTGCCGCTCGAAGCCTGGCAAGGCGTGTTCGACTTGAACCTCGTCGGCGGAGCGCTGTTGCCGTCGCAGGTCTTTGGCGAAACGATGCTGGCCGCCGGGCGCGGCAGCATCATCAACATCGCGTCGATGGCCGGCATGATCCCCCTGTCGCGCGTCGTGGCCTACTCGGCGGCCAAGGCCGCGGTGATTAACCTGACCAGGTTCCTGGCTCGCGAGTGGGCCGGGCGCGGCATCCGCGTGAACTCTATCAGTCCGGGATTCTTTCCGGCGGAACAGAACAAAACGCTGCTGTACAACGACGACGGCAGCTACACCGAACGAGGCCGGCAGATTATCGGCCACACGCCGATGGCCCGCTTTGGCGAGGCGCACGAGCTGGCCGGAGCGGTCGTCTGGCTGGCCGCTCACCGCGCGTCGTCGTTCGTCACGGGCCAGAACATCGTGGTCGACGGCGGGTTCTCGTCGGTCACGATTTGAAACGAATCAGCGGGATCGAGTCTCCAGTAAACAGGTACGGAAAAAAATACGACGATGAGCACACTCAAAATCCGCCAGGACGACTGCGAGCTGGACTTCCTGGCGCTGGGAGCGCTGGTCCACCGGCTGGATCCGGGCATCCTGCCGTTCCGCAACGCGCGGTCGCTGGACATCCATGTGTCGGGCGGCGAGTACAACGTGGCGGCGAACCTGGCGAGCTGCTTCGGCATGCGCACCGGCATCGCCTCGGCCATGGTCGACAACGGCATCGGCGAGCTGGTGCAGGCCCGCGTGCGGGAGATGGGGGTCCGGCCGTTCTATAAGCATTTCCAACACGACGGCGTGCGGGGGCCGAACATCGCCACCGTCTACAGCGACCGCGGGCAGGGCGTGCGAGCGCCCGTGGTGTTCTACAACCGGGCCAACGAAGCCGGCGCGCTGCTGCGGCCCGGCCACTTCGACTGGAACGAGATCTTCGCGGCCGGCGTGCGCTGGTTCCATTCCGGCGGGATCTTCGCCGCGCTGTCGGACACCACGTCGGAGCTGATCATCGAGGCGATGCAGGCGGCCAAGGCCAGCGGCGCGATCAACTCGTTCGACTTGAACTACCGCGCCAAGCTCTGGGACACTCTCGGCGGACTCGAGCGGGGCCAGCAGATGATCAGCCGCATCGTGAGCCACGTCGATGCCCTGTTCGGCAACGAGGAGGACCTGCAGAAAGGGCTGGGGATCAAGGGCCTGGACGTCGAACGCAAGGGCGCGCTGGATCCGGAAGCCTTCTTCCAGATGATCGAGCAGGCGGTGGCCCGTTTCCCGAACATCAAACTGGTGGCCACCACGCTGCGCGAAGTCCATTCGACCAACCGCCACGACTGGGCCGCCGTCTTGTGGCTCGAAGGCCAGCGGCTGGTCTGCCCCCCGTGCCAACTGGACGTGCTGGACCGGATCGGCGGTGGCGACGGTTTCGCCGCGGGGCTGATCTACGGGCTGCTCAGCGGCCGGCCGGCCGACGAGGCGCTGAAGCTGGGATGGGCTCACGGCGCCCTGCTGACCACGTTCCCCGGCGACGTGACGATGGCTCGCCTGCCGGAGGTGGAAGCGTTCGCCAAGGGCGGATCAGCCCGCGTCCAGCGGTAGGGTCGATCGCGCGGGGGCGCCAAGAGTCGCCAAGGCGGAATTCGCTCCAATGCCGCGTCCAGATCCGAACGGATATCTTGGCTGGACTACGAGCAGCCACTACTTCGCCTTAGTCAGCAAGGAATTGAGATCGCCGTTGAACGGTACGACGCGGCCAGCAATCGCGTCACGATAACCTTCAAGGATGGCGTTCCGCGCCGCGGCTGATTCCAGTTGAAGTTTCTTTTGGCGGAGCAGGTCGCGCACGAATTCACCAGGAGTGGCATAGAGCGTGCCGTCCCCGCAGTTCCGGTCGATGAATTCGCGAAGCTCGTTGGTCAGAGTCAGATGGAGCTTGCTTCCCACAACCATCCTCCGTTGTGAACCTTGCCAGTCTTGGCGTTTATTGCCAATACGTGTCACTCGTAGCGAAAAAAGGTAAGCGAGCGTTCGACAGGATGTCGCTTGCAGATCGGTAACGCGCTGGGGAAGGAATTGTAAACCAGCATCCCTCAAGTTCGGCAAATGATTGGATGACAGCGGCTACGGTCGCACGACCGCGCCGGGTTCCACCGGACCGTCGTAGGTGATCTCGTGGACCACCTGGCCGCCGGGCGCGACCAGGCGCACGGTGTCGCCCGAGTTGCCCAGTTGCATGCCGGAACCGGGACGGACGACGGTCAGCTCCTGGCCGGGAGCCAGCCGGCCGCTTAAGGTCCAGAACTGATCCTCGCCGTCGTCGTCCTTCAGCAGCCAGCCGGCCAGTTCGACCGCCATCGCCGCCTGATTCTGAATCGTGACGCTTTCCGCCTCATCGTCCGCTCCGACCGGGTTGGGCACCAGGCGAACGATTCGCACTCGCGCGGGCCGCGCGGCCGATTGCTGAGCGGGGTCCAGGGTCTGGGCCCGGTCCGGCAGCGCGTCGATCGGCGCGGTCCAGCCGCCGTACATCGTGTTCGGGATCACGACCCAGCGGCTGCCCAGCGTGCGTTCGGCCGCCAGAGCGGCCGCGTTCCGCTGAGTCTGGTTCGTGGTGTCGACGCCGGCGCAGAAGTCGCCCAGGTTGTCGCCGATCAACAGCACGATGCGGTGCGTGCGCGCGACGGCCGCGCGCCGCGAGACCTTGTCCTTGCCGCGGCCCTCGGCATCGTTGCGCGTCAGGACGTTGTCGGCCGACGCCGGGATGCCGAGCGCGTTCAGGTTGGCGATCGTGGCTTCCTTCACCGAGTCCGGACGGTTCGAAATGAAGAAGGCCCGGACCTGCTTGCTGGCGGCGAACTCCAGAAACTCGGCCGCTCCCGGCAAGGCCCGCGCTTGCCGCTCGTTGACCCAGGCCAGGAAGGTGTCGTCCGAGTAGGGTTGATTGTCCAGCAGCAGGCGAGCTTGATAGGGCGAGTTGTCCAGCAGCGTCTCGTCCAGGTCCAGGATCACGGCCGGCGGCCGGGCGGCAAAGTCTCCCGCCCGCATCTGCTCCACGTCGGCCGTCCAGAACGGATCCTGCAGTCCGGCCAGCAACTGCACGGTGGCCCAGCGGTACGCCTGCCGGCAGGCCAGGCCATGTTCGGCCGCGTTCTGAGCCCAGGCGGTCGAACGGAACCCGCTTCGCTGGTCAACGCCCGCCGACTCCAGGGGTCGCTCGCCAGGTTGCGGTCCGCCATCGTCGTCATCGTCGGCCATGACCCGCAACGTGGTAGCGACCAGCAGATGATCGCTCAACCGCTTCTTGTGGTCCAGGTGCGCGGCCTCGTCGCCAGGGGCGAGCACCTGAAAGCCGCCAGAGTCGAATTCCGGCTGGCCGCGCGGGAACAGAATCCGGTCGAACGGAGCGGGTTCGAACTGCCCGCCCCGCCAGGTCGTCGGCGTATCCGACGAGTTGCGGTCGTCGAAACCCGCGCCGCGATAGGCCTCCATCGCCGGCTCGTCGCCCGACAAGCAGTTGAAGTCGCCCAGGATTACCAGGTCCTGGTCGCCGAAGTGCCGGCGGATGGCCGGCAACTGTTCGATCAGCGCTCGAGCTTCCAACGCCCGCTGCTCGACGGTCACCGCCCCGCCGACGTTCGACTTCATGTGCACCGGGATCAGGACAAAGTCCGTCCGCCCCTCGCCGGCCGAAAACTTCAACGCGTGCGGGTGCCGCTGCCAGGGATCGAGCTGGTCGTCCGGGTCGTCCCGCACCGGGATCCGCCACGGCTCGCCGACCAGCACCACCTTCCGCCGGTTCCAGGCCACGCCGGTCAATTGATAGGTCTGGCTGAGATCCTTCTTCGGCAGCAAACGGTACGTCCAGTCCTGGCCGCCGGTCTGGTTCATGATCCGCAACGTCTCGTCAATCGTGGCGTTGGTCCGCGTCGTATCCCGCCCGTCGGTGTCGCCGATCTCCTCCAGGGCCAGCAGATCGACGCGGGCCAGCAACAGGTGGGCGGCCAGATCGGCCGGCTGTTGAGCGACGCCGCGCGCAGGCTGAGAACGGTAATCGGGCGAACCGAGCTGTTCGATGTTCCAGGCACCAATCCGCAGCTCCTCGGCGGCGGCCCCCGGCGGCCGGATCGCCAGGATTGCCAGGGTTGCCAGACAGACGGCAAGGGGGACTGTCCGCAGGCCAGCTCGCAGAAAGAGCGCGGTGCGAGACGTGTTCGACATGGGAGATTCCTCGGTTGGCGAAACAAAGCTGGAAGTCTCGGAGCTCTGGGAAGAGTGCGCGGTGTCTGAGACTCGCCATTAGAGCGGACCGCTCGCGTGGTGCCAACGGTTGGGGAGTTAGTGGCCATTTCGCTCCGCGTGATCAGGGCCAAAGTAGCCATCACTCTCCGCGTGGCCTGCTAATAAGTGGCTTGGCAGCCGTGAGAGCTTTCGGCCGGGATCGGTTCCATGCCCGTTTGGCTCCATCCCCGATTTCGAGATCGTGCAGCTTTTAAGTTTCTTCGTCGTCAGAGTTTAGAGCGTAGCAAGAGCGTCCTCGGCGTTCCCGTACGCCGAAGGCGTTCCACAGTCACAGCCCAGGGTCGCCCGCTTCGGGCGCACCCTGGGTGTGGCCGTGATTTTGA
>JAGFJK010000421.1 GCA_024102795.1 Pirellulaceae bacterium | reverse complement strand
CGCTGGCAGCCGCGAAGCCGCCACCGGGCCGCGTCCGGCGGTCCGGCAGCCGCTTGCCAGCATACAGCCGCAGGCCAGCAGGCAGAGTGTCCATCCGTGGAAACTCATTTGGGCAAGGGCACCTTTTTCTTCGAATCCGTCTTGTCGCTTTCCGGTTCGTCCTTGGAGATGACGGGCGGGAATCCGTTCAGTTGCCGCCACAGCTCGTATCCCAGCGGCACTTGGCTCAACATCACCCAGCCGTTCGCTCGCACGCCTTGCCGCAGGAAGCGGTTCGAGGGCCAGGGGATGTCGCCGTCGTGTTTGACCAGCAGCCGGAACTTGCCGGTGCCGTCGTCCGTGGGGTCAATCGAGACCACCTGGCCTCCGAACGTACCCACGGCCACCGACGGCCAGCCGGCGAACTGCACGGCCGGCCAACCCTCGAATTGCAGCCGGACGTGGTCGCCCACGCGGACCAGCGGCGTGTCGTTGCCGGAAACCCACAGTTCCACTGCCCGCTCGGTCGTGTCCGGCACGATGGTAAACAGCGGATCGCCCTCCTTGAGCGCCTGGCCTCGTTCGTAAATCGGCATGCGGAAAATGGTCCCGTCGCGCGGCGCCGTGATCGTCAGGCGGTCCAGTTCAGCCAGCTTGATCTGCACGTCGCGGATCTCCTTTTCGGCGGTTGCCACCATCCCCAGCGCGTCCTGCTGCATCGCTCGGGCGTAGTCCACCTTGGTGTTCGCGTCGCGCAACTTCTGTTCCCGCTCGCTGATCTTGGCGTCCCATTCGCCCTTGGCCGCGGCGACTTCCAGTTGGGCCGATTCGAAGTCCGACTGGGCCACGTCCCAATCCTTCTGCAGCTTCTCCAGTTCCTTCTCGGCGGTGACGCCCTTTTCGAACAGTCCCTTCTGGCGCTCGAAGTTCAAGCGGGCCTGCAGTTCCTTCGCCTCGTAGCCCCGCACCAGCTTCTGTTTGGCTTCCCACTTGGCCTTCGCCGCCTCGACCAATTCGTCGGCCGCCTGGACGGCCGCGTCGCGGGCCGCCTGGAAATCGACCACGTTCCGCCCGTACACCTCGGATTTCACCCGCGACGTTTCCAGCTTGGCCTCCAGGTCCCGGACTTGCCCCCGCAACTGGTCCACCAGATTGGCCGCCGTCGGCTCGATCGACAGGATGAAGTCCCCGCGCCGGACGCGCGCCCCTTCGACCAGCCCCTCGCCGATCTGTGACACCACGCCCTTGACCGGGCTGAGGATCGTTTGCTGCCGTTCCTGGGGCACGTACGCGGCCACCTTGCCGGTCCCGCGCGCCGATTGTTGCCAGGGGACAAAGGCCATCGCCGCCACCGCCGCCAGCAGCAGGACCAGCAGCACGTTGGCCCACCGCCTGGCGGCGCGCGAGGATTGCACCAGCTTCATCGCCGGCAGGGAGGCCTTTCCGGAAATGCTGACCCCAGCCGTCATAGTCGTTCCCCTCGTAGTTATCGGCACAACCGGTCAACTCACGGCAGAAATCCGCCGCTCAGTTTCAACTCTCACTTTAACTAATCCGCCCCGACTTCCCTGTTTACCGGCGACGGCTGTTCAGCCGGCGAGAGGCGCAATTCGCGCTGGCAGGCCTCGATCACTTCGGGCCTGCCCGTGGCCACCACCAGCGTCCACGGCGTCGCCGGGCCCGCCAGCCGGGGCAGCAGGCGCTGCAGCATGTCGTCCGGCAAGGCGTCCAGGGTGCCGTCGATCAACAGCAACCGCGGCCGGCCCACGATCGCGCGGGCCAGCATCAGCCGCAGCGCCTGGCTGGACGACAGCGGGCCGCCGCCGGTTTGCAGGACGGACTGCAAACCGCCGGGCAGCCGCAGGAGTTCGTCCAGCAGGCCGACCGCATCCAACGCCTCACGGACGTCCATCGCACTGATGTTGGGACGGTTCAGATGCACGTTCTCGTTGATCGTCCCGTGGAAGATCTCGACGGTTCGCGCGGCGGCCAGGTGTTCCCGCAGCGAATCGGGGCGCAGTTCGCGAATGTCCATCCCATCCAGTTGGACGTGGCCGGAGCTGGGCGAGCGGATGCCGCAGAGCAAGTCGATCAGCTTGCTCTTGCCGCTGCCCGCCGGTCCCGTCAGCGCCACGCTCACTCCAGGCGGCACCCGGAAATTGACGTTCCGTAGCACGGTGTGGCCGAGACTGTCGTAGCTGACGCCGTGCAAGGACAATTCCGCGGCCGAGCCATCGGGCAGATGAAACAGCTTGTCGTGCCGCTCGATCGGCAAATCGAACAGGTGCCCCAGCTTGTCGGTCGCGGCCAGCAGGTCGTAGAACGACTCCAGGTGCTTGCCGATCTTGGCGAACGAGCCGACGATGGTCATCACAATCAGTTCCGACGCGACCAGTTGGCCCAGCGTCAATTCGCGTGAAATCACCAGCCACCCGCCCAGGCCCAGCAACGCGGTGGAGGCCACGGCCTGCAGGCCCAAGGCGAAAATAATCTGCCGCATCAGCACCCGGAAGTGGCTGCGCCTCGCGTCCAGCCAGCGGACCGCCAACTGGTCGGCCCGGTCCAACGCGAACTGCGAACCCGCGTGCAGCTTGAACGCCGTGGGGTGGCGGGCCAATTCCTGCAGCCACGCCGCCACGGAGTACTTGGCCCGGGATTCCTGAATCGACGTGACCACGGCGCCGCGCCCCAGGACAAAGACAATCAGCGCGATCATCGCCAGCAGCACCACGTCAAATCCCAGCAGGAAGGGATGGTAAAACGCCAGCACCAGCATCCCGATGACGGTTTGCAGCACGATCGAGATGCCGTCCAACAGCAAACTGGCCACCATTTTCTGCAACGTGACGACGTCGAAGAAGCGATTCACCAGTTCCGAACCGTGGTGCTGATCCCAGGCATGCTGACGGACTCGCGGCAACCGGTAGGCCAGGTCCTCGACCACTCGGATGAACAGGCGACGCTGCAGAATCTCGACCACGTAGGTCATCAGGGCCCGCATCGCGGCCGCGAACGACAGGAACGTCAGCAACAACAACGCCAGAATCACGACCGGCTGCAGGTACTTGCCAAAGGCCACCGTGTTGACCAGCGCTTCGACGGCGATCGGGGAGGCCAGGGCCAGAACTCCGACGAAGACCGAGAACACCACCACCGTCCAGATGTCCGACCGCTCCGGACGGACCAGCGCCATCAGCCGGTTCAGCGGCGACAGATGCTCGTGCCCGTCCTCGCCGTGGTCCGCTCCCTCCTGGTGCGGCTGGTCGTGATGAGACGCCGATTCGCAGCCCAGCGCGGCCTGGCCGATGATCCACCGCCGCTGGTCGCTCTCGCCGTTCAATCCCAACAGGCGCCGCAGCCGCCGCTGAGACATCCATTGATCGCCGGTCCCGCGGGGGATGGGCGTCTGCGCCCCGTGCGACGGGCTGGAGTCGCTGGTCGTGACGCGCAGTCGCCCCCGGCGGACCTCGCTGATCAGCACCCATTGCAGCTCGTCCCGCGCGTCCCGGATGCAGGTGGCAATCGGAATCGATTGCTGAGCGAACGCCAGGGCTTGCCGCCAGGTGCACTCGATCGACCGCACGCGCAGATTCAAACTCTCGCCGACCTCCACCAGCCGCTGCGACCAGGCCTGGCAGTCGTCGCCCGGAATGGCGCGCTGCGCTTCTCCCAGCGCGCGCGAGGCCAGGATGCGGTCGAAGGGCACGTCGGCCCCTGTGGAAAACAATTCGAGAACTCGGAGGGCCTGATCCATGGGAGTTTTCAGTTGTCAGTTTTCAGTTGTCAGTTGGGGAGGGGCAGTTGAGGGTTGGTTAGCGCCGCGGTTCAAGCGCGTGTTGTAGGCGTGCAGGTCGATGGCCCGCTGAACCGCTCGACCAGCCCGCTCGGCCGCTCGAGCCACACAGACCCTCGGGTCCGCATCCTGCTGCGCGATCCTGACCTCGGCGGCCCGCCGCAGCTTGACCACGATCCGGCAAGTCGTTTCCAGTTGCCCGCGGACGCCGGGCGTCTGCGTCACCTTGACCGACACCCGCTCGACGCGGGATGCGAACCGGGCCAGCGCGAAATGCAGTCGGTTCTCGAGCTCATCCCGGCCCGAACCGTCTAACAGGCAGCCCCGTTGCTCGACACGCACGCGCACGATTGCTCCTCAATGTCCTTCGGTGTGTGGGGTGGTGAGTCGGAGGAACGTCTGGCGGGCAATCGGATCGCCGCCTTCAGCCTATAGTATTGGCTTGACGGGCCCGATGAGACAAATAGAATTTTAAGCTGTGAAGCATTGAAAAAATCTATGCCTGGCGGGGCCCGCGTGGACTGGCTGAATTACCATCATCTGTTGTACTTCTGGATGGTGGCCCGCGAAGGGGGGATCACCCGGGCCGCGGAACAGTTGCACCTGGCCCAGCCGACGCTCAGCAGCCAGATCCGCAAACTGGAGAAGGCCTTGGGGACCGAGCTGTTCGAGCGGGCGGGCCGGTCCCTGGTGCTGACCGAAACGGGGCAGTTGGTCTACCGCTACGCGGACGAGATTTTCACTCTGGGCCGCGAGCTGAAGGACGCTGTCCAGGGGCAGCCGTCCCCCTGGACGCTGCGGTTGACCGTGGGTGTGCCCGACGTGCTGCCCAAACTGGTCGTGTACCGCCTGCTGAAACCGGCCCTGGAGTTTGGCGAGCGGGTGCAGTTGGTGTCGTACGAGGGGAAGCTGGATCAACTGCTGTCGGAACTGGCTCAGCACCGCTTGGACGTCGTGCTGGCCGACGCGCCGCTGGCCGCCGTGAGCCACGTGCGGGCGTTCAACCACTTGCTGGGCGAATGCTCGATCTGCGTGTTCGGAACGCCGGAGCTGGCGGCCCGGTACGGGCCCGGCTTTCCCGGCTCGCTGCAGGCCGCTCCCCTGCTGTTGCCGACGCAGAATACCACGCTGCGCCGGACGCTCGAACAGTGGTTTGACGAAACGGGGATCCGCCCCCAGGTGGTGCACGAGTTCGAGGACAGCGCGCTGCTCAAGGTGTTCGGCCAGGCGGGCCAGGGCCTGTTCGTGGCACCGGCGGCGATCACGGGCGAGGTCTGCCGGCAATATGGCGTGCAGCTTGTGGGCAGTCTCGATCAAGTCAAGGAACGTTTCTATGCGATCTCGGTCGAGCGGCGGCTGAAGCATCCGGCGGTCGTCGCCATCCGCCGGGCCGCGCGAGATGACCTGTTCGGCGTGGGCGGCGGAACGGGCAAAGGGCGGGCGGGAAAGCCGTAGCATTCCTGGCCCGGTCCCAGGTGGCGGATCGCGCTGGTAGGGGCACCGGGCGTGCCGCAAAGGTGCCCCTTCCCGGGCCTCGCGACCACTCCGCTGGCGTCCCCCCGAGTCGTGTTTTTTCCGCTTGACAACCGCTCGCAAATAGGTAACCTGTTTGTTACATGAATGACGCCGAGATGGACGCCGTATTTCAAGCGCTGGCGCACGCCGGGCGGCGGCGGATGCTGGACTTGATTCGCGGCATGCCCGGCTGCAACGTGAATGACGTCTGCAAGTACTTCGACAGCAGCCGGATTGCCGTGATGAAGCATTTGCGGGTGCTGGAGGAGGCGGACCTGGTGATTTCGCGCAAGGCGGGCCGGAGCCGGCAACTGTACTTCAACGCGGTGCCAATTCAGTTGATCTACGATCGCTGGACGACCGAGTACAGCCAGTTCTGGGCCAGCCAGGTCACGGACCTGAAGTTTCAAATCGAACAACCTGTCAACAAGCGAGCCAACCGTGAGTGACACCGCGGTCCCTAGGACCACCACGACCACGCAGATGTTTCGAGTGACGATCAACGCGCCGATCAAGCAGGTCTGGCGGCAACTGACCCAGTCGGACGTGGTGCTGCCGTTCTTCTTCGGCTCGGTGCTGCACACGACGCGGCTGGCTCCCGGCGCGCCGATCCGCATGCGTTCGCCCGACGGCAAGTACACGGGCGTGGTGGGGGAAGTGCTGGAGTTCAATCCGCCTTACCGGTACGCGCACACGTTCAAGTTCACCAACCTCGACGATCCGATCTGCAAGGTGACCTACGAGCTGAAGGAGGTGGGCGGCGGCACCGAGCTGACCTTGACGTCCGAAGAGGTGCCGGTCGGAACGAAGACCGAGAAGTACATGGGACAGGGAGGCGAAATCATCGTGCAGACCTTGAAGGCGATGCTGGAGACCGGCAAGCCCCCCTTCAAGGCGCGGATGATCATGTTCATGAACGGTCTGACCGCGTTTCTGACACCCAGGAAGTGTCTGAGCGTCCACTGGCCGTTGGACAAACGCATCGAATAACAGGCGGCGGGCCGCGCGTCCGTCAGGCAGGCCGGGTCTGGGAACCGTCCCGCGGAAACACGGACCTTCGACTCGTCCCTCGATTCCGTCATCTCCGTCTCATACCGACCCGTTTTCACCAGGAACCCGCTGATGGCCAAATCACCCGACGACGCCTTGGCTACGATGATCGACAACCTGCCGGAGAAGACGGGCCGGACGTTGGCCCAGTGGCTGCAGGTGGCTCGGCAAGCCGGCAAGTCCAAGCACGGCGAACTGGTCAAGTATTTGAAGGCCGAGCACGGCGTGACTCACGGCTACGCGAACCTGATCGCTCACAAGTACCTGGACGCGCAAGCGCCGGCGGACGCCGAGCCGGATCTGGTGGGCAGCCAGTACGCGGGCGACAAGGCGGGACTGAAGCCGATCTACGACGCGCTGATCGCGGCGGTGCGGGAGTTGGGCGCCGACGTGGAGATCTCGCCCAAGAAAACCTACGTCAGCCTGCGCCGCAGCAAGCAGTTTGCCCTGGTGCAGCCCTCCACCAAGACCCGGATCGACGTCGGCATCAACCTCAAGGGGATCCAGCCGCAGGGGCGGCTGGAAGCCAGCGGCAGTTTCAACGCGATGGTCACTCACCGGGTGCGCGTGGCACAGCCAGCCGACGTGGACGATCAGTTGATCGGCTGGTTGCGCGAAGCGTATCGGCAGGCCTGACGCGGCTCCGCCGAGTGGGGGTTCCGGTGGACTACCGGGCCCCACGCCGGAAGCTGTTCTGACTCTGCGGGTTGCAAGCCCCCCGTCGCCCCTAAAAGCGCACCCGCGGCTCCCCAGTCTGGCCTGGGCTGTGGCAATTCGCGGCGCGAGTTGTTACCGTTGGGGTTACTCTGAGGATGCAGCCAGACGGAATTCACGACGCCGGGGAGACGTGTCATGCCGACGCAGGTCAAAGAGGGGGTGGTCAGCACGGCTTTGCTCAAGCTGCCGTCGCACGAGGTGTCGCTGCCGTTGGTGGAGGGCACCGAGCGGGAACAGGCGATCGACATCACGTCGTTGCGGAGCGACACGGGCTGCATCACGCTGGACAGCGGCTTCAGCAACACGGGGGCCTGCGAAAGCGGCATCACGTTCATCGACGGCGAGAAGGGCATCCTCCGCTACCGGGGCTACCCGATCGAGGAGCTGGCCAACCACAGCACGTTCGTGGAGGTTGCCTGGCTGTTGATCTGGGGCGAGCTGCCGACGGCCGAGCAGTTGGCGTCGTTCCGGCGCTTGCTATCGGACTACGAGTTGCTGCACGAGGGGATGCGGCATCACTTCGAGGGCTTCCCGGCCAATGGGCACCCGATGGCCATGCTGTCGGCCGTGATCAATGCCTGTGGTTGCTACTATCCCGAATTGCTGGAGACGAGGATCAACGACGAGCAGTTTCGCCGGGCCTGCGCGATCCTGGTCAGCAAGGTGCGGACGATGGCGGCGTTCAGTTACCGCATGACGTACGGCAAGCCGATGATGTACCCGGACCCGAAGCTGAGCTATTGCAGCAATTTCCTGCACATGATGTTCAGCAACCCCCACGCCCGCTACGACGCGCCGCCGGCGGTGGTCAAGGCCCTGCGGCAGTTCTTGATTTTGCACGCCGATCACGAACAGAACTGTTCGACCTCCACCGTCCGGATGGTCGGTTCTTCGGGCGCCAACGTGTTCGCCTCGGTCGCCTCCGGCGTTTGCGCGCTGTGGGGGCCGCTGCACGGCGGGGCGAACATGGCGGTGATCGAGATGCTGGAGAGGATCCGCGAGGGGGGCGAGTCGGTCAAGTCGATTGTCGAGAAGGCCAAGCGCAAGCAATTCCTGTTGATGGGCTTCGGGCACCGCGTGTACAAGAACTTCGACCCGCGGGCTCAGATCCTGGAAAAGACGTGCGGCGAGCTGCTGGACGAGCTGGGGACGAGCGATCCGTTGTTGGACATTGCCCGCGAGCTGGCCGAGATTGCCTTGACAGACGAGTATTTCGTGGAGCGGAAGCTGTACCCGAACGTCGACTTTTATTCGGGCATCATCCTGCGGGCGATCGGTCTGCCGCTGAACATGTTCACCGTGATGTTCGCCATCGGACGGATTCCCGGCTGGATCGCTCACTGGTACGAGCTGTCCCGCGATCCCACGGCCCGCATCGCTCGCCCGCGGCAGATCTACACGGGGCCGACCGAGCGGCATTATGTACCGATGGACCAGCGCGTGGCGGGTTCCACGGGGAGCGGAGCATGAGCGCGGCAACACGTCCGCCGGAAAACCAGGCGGGACGCCTGCTGGAAGGCCGAGTGGCACTGGTGACCGGCGCTGGTCGGGGGTTGGGCCGGGCGTTTGCCGAACACCTGGCGGGGCTGGGCTGCGCGATCGGCGTGCATGGCATGCGCGAAGGGGGGCCGGCCGAGTATGGCGAGGGAACGACGCTGACCGACACCGCCCGGCAGATCGGCCAGGCGGCCGGCGTGCGGACCGTGCGGGTGCTGGGCGACCTGACTCAGCCGGACCAGGTGCGGCACGTCGTGGCGACCGTGTGCGACGAACTTGGTCCGCTCGACATTCTGGTGCACAACGCCGGCGGCGACATCGCGGCGGCCGGCGGTAAGCCCAACCCCAACGACGCGGTGGGCATTCAGGAGATCGACGTCCGCGCCGTGCTGGACCGCAATCTGCTCAGCACGATCCTGGTCTGCCAGCAGGCGGCGCAGCGGATGATGCCGCGGCGCACGGGTCGGATTGTGACGATCAGCTCGATCGCGGCCTTCGTCGGCAGTTCCCAAGGCGCGATCTACGCGACCGCCAAGGCGGGCGTCGTGGCTTACACTCGCAGCCTGGCCGGGCAGCTCCGCCCGTACAACATCACGGTCAACAGCATCGCGCCTGGCGAGACCCGCACCGGCCGCTTTCTGGGCACTCGGCACGTGGATCCCGACCGCCTGGTCACGGCCGGCACGTTGGAACGGGTCGGCCTGGTGGACGAAGTGGCGCGCGTGGTCGAATTCTTCGCGGGTCCCTTGGGCGACTTCGTCACGGGCCAGGTGCTGCGCGTCGACGGCGGCAGCCAGTTGTGGAGTGCGTAGTCGGAGTCAAGGGGCAGCCGATGCGGGAGCTGACTCGCGCCGCGATCCGGCGAAGAACGGTTGCCGGGTCTTAAGCGTACCCGTGGGCTTGAAACCACTGCCACGCTTCCTGCAGCGTTTCGTCCAGGGGGCGGTTGCGATAATCCAGTTCGTCGGCCGCCCGCGCGCTGCTGTAATAATGCAACTGGCTGGACGAAGCCACGGCCGCCGAATTGACGTCGGATTCCCGCCCGGAAATTCGAGTCCAGGCATCGCCGAACGTTCCGGCCACCCAACGCATCACGGGGCCCGCCCGCAGCCGCGGCGGCCGGCTGCCGGCCACGCCGGCGATCCGCGTCCACAGTTCGAAGTAGCTGATGTTCGCTCCGCCCAGGATATAGCTCCGGCCGCAGCGCCCTTGGGCCAGTGCCGACAGCACTCCCGCGGCCACGTCGCGCACATCGCAGACGCTGCAGCCGCCACTGGGTGCGACCGGCGTGAATCGCCGGGCCACCTCCAGGAACATCCGGCCCGAAGACGGCTTCCAGTCCCAGGGGCCGAGCATAAAGCCGGGATGTACCACCACGCCGTCGAGTCCCCGCGCGACGCAGTCCAGCAGCACCCGCTCGGCTTCCTGCTTCGTGCACACATAGCCGCAGGGCACCTTGCCGCCCGGCGGCGTCTGCTCGTCGGCCCACCGGTCGGCCGTGGCCAGGCCCAGCGTGTCCACCGTCGAGACGTAAACCAGCCGCAAGCCCGCCGCTCGCGCCGCCTCGCCCACCTGCCGGGTCCCCTCCACGTTCACGGCCCGCTGTTGGTCGATTCGAGTCCAGCCGATCCGCACGTCGGCGGCGGCGTGGATCACCGAGCTGGCCCCCTGGCACGCTCGTCGCACGGCGGACTCATCCCGCACGTCGCCCGCCACCAGCTCGACGTCCAGTCCTTCCATCGGCCGGGGATCCGCCCCGTCGCGCACCAGCACCCGCACCCGCTCGCCGCGCTCCAGCAACAGCCGGACCAGGTTGTTGCCCAGCAAACCGGTCCCTCCAGTTACCAGGATCGTCATGGGGCGCGCTTGCGAATCCGAGCGGAGAATTCCGGGTCGCGGCGAGACTCCTTCGCCCGCTCGTTGATCCTCGCCTGCCGCCGGCATTCCTCAAACGGCAGGCTTGTATCCAGCAGGCCCAGGTCGTACGCCAGGCGATCCGAGTATCCAGGCAGCACCCAGCGGATGTCCCAGGGAATCCGGCCGGGGAACACCGCGTTGATGTGCCTGACGATGTTCGTCGTGCAGTTGTTGTTCAGCGTATCATAAAACTCCGGTTCCCGCTCCAGCTTGTTGACCCTCCGCATGACGTCGACAAACAGGGCCCGCGTCTGCTCCGGCGTGGCCCGCGTCCGATACAGGTACACGTCCACGTCCCGCTGATCCGTCCGCAGCAGGATCAAGTCGCGTTCGTGCCCCACCACATACGTCAGCTCGAACTGATGCAGCGCGCCCAGCAAGGTCGAATACTCCTGGCCTTCCTCCAGCCGCACCTCGACCGACACCACCAGGTGCTCGCCGTCCCGCCAGCCGAAGCTGAGCATCGTATGCGCCAGACTGGGCGAACTCTTGAACGGCACGACAATGAAATCCAGCGATTCCAGTTCGTTCAAGTCGAACGTGCGGTCGTAATAGTCCATCACATAGTCGTGCTCGCCCAGATAAGTGAATCGCCGGATGTTTCGCACCGTCGCCTGGTCGCTGGACAATTCGGCCCGCGGCAGCAACGCCAGGCTCGGTTCCCAATTCCGCTGGTTGGAAGGCTGCAGCTTGAGCGGTTCCACCAGACCCGCCGTCGGGGGCTTGGCCTCCGGCTGCTTCTGCAGCGTGGCGCAGCCGGCCGCCAGGGACGCGAGAACGCAGACAAGCACGCAAAGTGCCTCGCGCAGCGGTAACAGCCTGCATTGAGTGGCGCACGGTTGGTTGGAGTGTTGTACTCGCCGTTTCCAAGAGCCCCTCCCCAGCCCTCCCCGAAGCGGGGAGGGAGCCGGAAGTGATTCAATTCGCGATGCCCGCAGCGGGGAGGGAGCCAGCAGGGTTCGAATGTTTCCAAGTCGCCCGTGGGAACGGTTCGCTTGGGTTCTCGTCACCCGCTTGGATGCCCAAAAGCTCATCGTTGCTGGAGTACCCAACGTACTTTCGGATTAGCACAAACTGGGCAGCCACAAGCGAAACGCACCTGGGGACTGACGCCGCGAGGCCTCATAGCAGAAACCGGCACTCGCCGGCAAGAGAAACTCGGCAAACCGCGGCGACAAGTGGAAATGCGGGGGGAAGCTCGGCCAGAAAGCCGTCTCGGCTGCCTCCGCCATCCGCCCTCCGCCCGTTTACCTCGATCGCCAGAAATGGACGGAGAACAAGACCAGGATGGCGAAGATTTCCAACCGGCCGATCATCATCAGCCACACGAACAGCAGTTTGGTCAGCGGGCTGAAATGGCCGTAGTTCTGCGTGGCTCCGACGGTGCCCAGGCCGGGACCAATGTTGTTCAGCGTGGCCGCCACGCCGGTGGCGCTGTCGATCAACTTATGTTCGATGGTCGTGCCCCAGGTGACGTCCGGTTCGACCGCCACGATGAACATCCAACTGAAGACGAAAATCGCCAGGATCAGGCCGAAGTAGACCAGGATACTCCGCCGCAATTCCGCATCCTCGACCGGCCGGCCTCCCAGCCGCACCGGGCGGACCACGGACGGATGGTAGGCATGTTCGATCTCCAGCCGCAGGATCTTCAGGAACAGGATGTGGCGGATCACCTTCATCCCGCCGCCCGTGCTGCCCGCGCAGCCGCCGACGAACATCAGCAGGAACAGCGCGCCGCGGCCGAAGCTGTTCCAGCGGTCGAAATCATGGGTACCGTAGCCGGTCGTGGTGATGATCGACACGACCTGGAACATGCCGTAACGGATGGCGCTGAGCGTCTGTTGCCAGAGCGGTTGCGAACGGGGCGCGAAGTCGCCAGTCCAGAGGCCGAACACGACCACCAGGGCGGTGGTTCCCAGGATCACGGCCATGTACGTTCGCCATTCGATATCGGCCAGCAGCTTGCCGGGCTGCCCTCGTAGCGCCAGGTACAGCAGGCTGAAGTTCGAACCGGCCAGCACCATGAACACCAGCACGACCATATCGATGGCGGGGCTGCGGAAGTGGCCCAGGCTGGCGTTGTAGGTGCTGAAGCCGCCGGTGGCCATCGTGCCGAAGGCGTGGCACAGCGCGTCGAACGGGGACAGCTTGAGCAGCCAGAGGATCACGGCCAGGATCAGGTTCAGGGCGCAGTAGATGGCGGCGAAGATCCAGGCGGTGTGCTGCATGCGGGCGGTGGCGCCTTCCTTGGTGGGGCCCGGCATCTCGGCCCGCATCAGGGCCTTGCCGGCCGAGCCTTGGCCGAGGATCACGACGAACAGCACAATGATGCCCAGCCCGCCCAGGAAGTGCGTGCTGCTGCGCCAGAACAGGATGCAATGCGGCACCAGCACCGGGTCTTCCAGGTCCGAAATCACGGTGGCCCCGGTCGTGCTGAAGCCCGACTGGGATTCGAACAGCGAATCGACTATTCCCATCCGGATCCAGCGGATGCGGAAGTTGCCCGCGCGATCCGGCGGCGCCCGTTCGCCCCCGGGCAGGATCAACACTCCGGCCCAGTCCCGATCCAGCTCGACCAGCTCCTTCACAATGGACGCCGCGTCCGGCAGGCTGGTCGCCCGCACCAGTGCGGGCTCGTCGAGTCCCCGGGCGCCGGCGGCGAGCAGATGGCGGAGCACCTGGAGCTGTGGGTCGGAGAGTGCCGGCTTCTCGATCCAGTGTTGCCAGCCCAGGCCGCGGAAGTCGAACAGTTGCGGCTGATCGCTGCCGGCCAGCATGCGGACCGAAGCCCCGCGATACGTGCCGCTCAGGTAGAACGGCAGCGCGCCGATGACCGTGGCCACAACCCAGCTCAACCCCACGACGGCCATCGCTTCCTTGCGGAACAGGCGGCCGGTGGTTCCCCGCCCCAGCCGCAGCAGGAGGCCTCCCACCGCGCCGGACAGCGCCACGCTGGCCAGCAGGGCCACGAATCCGCGCGTCTCGAACTGCTGCTCGAACTGCTGCGGAACATCCAGGCCGCGCTGTCCCAGCGCGGGGTGCGCCCAGGGCAGGCTGAACAGCATCGTCAGGCCGATCAGCAGCGTCACGATGCCCAGCAGGCGGCACAGCAGCCGGTAGTTCATGCGCCCCGTCCGTTCTCAGCGGCGACCATCGACTTGAAACATCGCCAGGGCCGCATCCGTCACCGACTGCTCGACCAGGGCCACGACCGTATCGCCGGCGTGCAGGCGGTCGTCGGCGCCCGGCACGCGGACGAAGCCTTCGCGGATCACGGCCGTGATCAGGCACTGCGTGGGCAACTGCAATTTGGCCAGCACATGTTCCGTGACCCGCGCGTGCTCCAGCACCTCGAACTCCAGCACTTCGATGTTGCCGCCGGGCAGCGCGGTGCGGGAGATGACCGGTCCCGAGTTGAGAAAGCCGAGCACCTGCCGGGCCATCACGTCCCGCTCGCTGACCGCCACGTCGATGCCCAGTTTGCCCACCACGCCCGCGTAGTCGGGTCGGCCCACGATCGCCATGATCCGCTGGGCGCCGATTTCGCGGGCCTCGACGCCGGCCATGATGTTGTTCTCGTCGTCCCCCGTGCAGGCCACGAACACGTCGGCGGTGCCCACCCGCTCCTCTTCCAGCACGCTCCGCAGCGTGGCGTCGCACTGGACCACGGTCGTCTTGCGGAGGTGGTTCGCCAGGAACTCGCACCGCTCCTTGTTTTCTTCCATCAGCAGCACGTTGAACCGCTCGCCTTCCAGCGTCCGGGCCAGGTGAAAGCCCGTTTCGCCGCCGCCCGCGATCACCACGCCCTGCTTCGGACCGGGTTCCTTCTGGAACTTGTCCTTGACCTGGTCCACGTCCTCATGCCGGCCGATCAGCGTGATCCGATCTTGCAGTTCGACGCAGTCGTCCGCGCCGGCAATCCACATCCGCCCGCCACGATGGATCGATCCGACCCGCACGCCGCGCGGCAACCGCAGTTCCTTCAGCGGGACGTTCAAGGCGGCCGTCTTCTGCGAGACCAGGACTTCCTGCACTTCCAACTGGCCGCGCGCGAACTGCTCGACCACCACCGAGCCCGGATTGCGGATGTTGCGGGCCAGTTCCGTCGCCGACAGATGCTCCAGGCTCAGCAGGCGGTCGATGCGGAAGTGCCGCTGGTAATCGAACGTGCTCAGGTCGCGGAACACGGGAGCGTAGACGCGGGCGATGGTCCGGCGAGCGCCCATGGCCCGGGCCATGCTGGCCGCCACGATGTTCACTTCATCGTTGCCGGTCACCGCCAGGCAGATGTCGCACCCCAGCACGTCCGCCTGAAACAGGATGCTGGACTGCGAGGCCGAGCCGGTGATCGCCTTCACGTCCAGCTCGTTGTAGATCCGCCGCACGTGTTCCGGATTCACGTCCACGACGGTCACGCTATGGCCGTGCTGGCACAGCAAGTCGGCGATCCAGGTGCCGACCGTCCCCGCTCCCAAGGTTACAATTCTCATGGCGCGGTGGCCGGGAAGAAGCGGTTGTCGATGCGCCGGCGTCCCCAGTCGCTATAGTGCTCGACCAGCGCCAGCCGCAACTGCCGCGGGCTCAGGCCGGGATTCAGCAGCCGGCGGTACAGTTCGGCATGCAACTGGCGATACTTGCCGATCCGCTCGCGCAGCTCGGCCGTGTTCTCTTCGGGCGGCAACTGGTCGAGCGGTCCGGCCAGCAGCGCCTCGCGGGCTTCGAGGAACTGCCGGGCCGCGTCGTCGGCAATCTCGTCCAGCGTCTCGACCGCCGCGGCCGCCTTGGCGGCGCTGGCCAGGTCCATATGCTCGCTCACATTGTGCAGCCTGGCCAGCGCCTTGGCCAGCCAACTGCTGAGCCGCGAGAGTTCGGCCACCTTCTGCCGCAGCGCTTGGGCCGCATCGGGAGACGGAGCGACCTGCTTCTCGATCATCGACTGGGCGAAATAATCGTAGATCGCCTCCTTGATCTCGCGGTCCGGACTGTACATCGGCTCGCGCCGTCCCACCAGTTGCAGATGGGGCGAAAACAGGGCCCCGGTCGGTGAGACGAAGTTCTCTCCGAGCGACAGACCCAGCTTCCGCAGATTCTCCGCGCATCGCTCGCCCGCCGGGAACTCCTCGATCGGAAAAAACTGCTCTCGCGGCGCCTGGGTCTGCTGAGCGCACAGCAGCAGAAAGCCGGCGCAGTACGTGTGCACCCGCATGTCATCCAGCGGCCGATCCCGCACGGCGGTCACGCGGTCGGTGCGGAACGTCAGGTCGAACACCGATTCGTTGCCGGCCAGCTTGTCCGCGGCCGTGCCCAGCGCGGCGCATACTTCGGGATCCTCGTGCCGCAGGAAGAAGTAGTGCAGCGTTCGCAGCAGGTACAAGTCGACGTTGGTCTCCGGAATGTGATCGCCCCGTTCGGGCAGGTCCACGATCACAAACCGCCGGATGCCGTCGGCGTGCGTGCGCACCGCCACGACTCCCACGTGAGTGAACAGGCCCGGCGACAAGTCGGTGAACAGGTTGTAGGGAGATGGGTTGCGCATCAGCAGCCAATCGCCGGCCCGCACGCGAAACTTGCCGATCCGCAGCTCGTCCTCGGTCACTCCCCGCCGGATGCGGCCGCCAAGCCACACCAGCAGCTCCTGGTGATACCGCCGCAGTTCCGCGGACAGGCCCGCCGGATCCCGCTGGTCCAGCACCTGTTTTAGCTGCCGAGCCGTGATCGCCGGTTCGGGCAGCGTGGGATCCTGGCCGGGAATCGGCTCCTGCGGCAGACCCACACGGCGGATGACTTCGGCAGCCGCGATCGCCAGGTCCGTCGGCGTTTCCGGCTGCTGGACAAACTCGGCCAGTTGCGGCAGGGCGTCCACCTGCTGCGTGCGGGCGATCAGTTGCAGCGCCTTGACCTTGATCTCCCGGGGGTACGGCTGAAAACCGCTGCCGGGCGGCGGGTCGAACAGCACGTAGGTCATCACCGCCGCCCCGATCGACACCCGCTGTTCACTCAACAGGTCCAGCAACCGGGACAAGCCGCGCGGCGAACCATCCAGGTCAAACGCCGCCGTATCAATCGCGTCGCGCATCAGATACCGCAGGCGGCCCGACAAGTCGATCACCCGCGACGTGAACTCCAGGTACCGCCGCAACGCCTCGCGCCGCTCCTCGTCCGGCAGTTCCACGAAACCGCCTCGCAGGCCCAGCGCTTCGTCCAGAAGCCGGTCCACGTGCTGGTGAGCGGCGATCAGTTGCCCGACGACCGCCAGAATCCGCTCCTCGTCCGGCCGCTGGCGATCCCAGACGCGCTCCGCGCACCAGACTTCCAGTTGTTCGGCCAGCCCAGCCAACTGCTGCGCGCGCCGAGCGTCGAAGTCACGGCAGGCCGCGGGCCACACCGCGTCCAGTCGCGGAAAGTCGGCCGCTGGCACCCGCGGCTGGGCGGCCTGCTGAGCGGCCGCCGGGGTGGCGACCGCCAGGCACAGTCCGGCAAGCAGCACCAGCCCGGCCAGCAGCCTGGCGGTTTCCATCCGGGCGCGCGCCGACACCCGCGGCGTCGTCTTCCGGCTCGGCGAGTCCAGCCAGGCATGGACCCGGCGGCGATCAGGGCAGGCGTTCATCGTCGCGGGGTGGCTCAAAGCGACCAGGAGATCAGGTACAGCACGGCGAAGATCAGGGCCATGAAACCCAGAATCCAGGTCGCCGAGCGGAAGGCTTGATGCAAGATGGGACCGATCAGTTCGTGCCGAGTCGCGCCGTACACCAGGCTGATCGCCACAATCAGCGGCAGGGCATACCAGAGCCGATTGTGCAGCAAGCCGGCGAGAGGCACGATCATCAGGATAGCGGAAATCATCACACTCTGTCTCCTCTGCCGGCCGCGCGGGTCAGCCACCATTCTGGAGCCCGCCGGCATCCTCATCGGCCGCCGCCAGGTCGCCCGTCTCGGGCTCGCCTCGCTTCTTCTTCCGCCGCTTGTCGTCCGCCGCCGGCTGCCGCTCGGATTTCTCGTCCGGCACGGCCGGGCCCACCAGCGCGTCATAAATGGCCAGCACGTTCAACAGGCCGGCGACCATCGTATACAACTCGCCCAGCTCGAACAGCGAATGATACCGCTCGTGCCACTGAGCCAACTGGTCGCGGTCGTCCGGACGCACCGGCTGCCTGGGCGGAGCCATGACGCCGCCCAGCAGCGGCTCCTTCCCGTTCATCACAAGCTGGTTCTGGACCAAAGCCGGCAAAGCGGGCAGGCCGACGCCAACCTGGAAAATATACTTCCAACGCTTGTCGGTCTTGGTCCAGGACGCATAGACCGCATGCCCGCCGCTCAAGGCCAATCCAAAGAAATACGTGCCCAGGATACAGATCATGAACAGAATGCCCTTGGCGTAACGGCGCTGATACAGGTGGCCGGCGCCGGGCCAGAGCCAAGCCCACAAAGCGGCAACCGTCGGATTTCGCAGGTCCACCTCGATCGCCCCGTCGTCGGTGGGTACGCGCGTTTTGACCTGCATCCGAACTCCCTCGCCGCTGTCAAAGACCGGAAAACCACCCATTCTATTCAATTTTCCCGTTGAAGCCAGATCAACCGGCCACAGTCGCCATAGTCGCCTTTCGCTCCGCGAAAGTAGCGCTGGCGCCCAAAAACAGGCTTCCATTGGCGGAGTAGCCCCGGCTGCTCGCGCTACTTTCGCGGAGCGAAAGGCGATTACGAAGCGCGACTATCCGCTAGTTTCGCGGAGCGAAAGGCGACCTTGCGTTCAAAATGGCCAAATCAGCGAAGTTCCCCTCCCGGCGACCGCTCTGGACAGGCCGCCCGCGACGGCGTAATATCTTGCCCCCGATGGCCTTAGGCGGTTGAGCTGGTCGATAAACGTTCCGGCACCACTTCTCACGGGCTTCCCGGCTTCGTGTGCTTTGCGAGGACATGGATGACCAAGACACTGCATGCCAGGTTCCCATGCGCTCCAGCGTCTTTCCGCTCGCAGTCGCTGCTGCTGCCGGCCGCGGTATTTGCGGGGATTCTGCTGAGCTCGGTCGCACCTTGCCCCGCTCAGCAGACGCTGGTCGAACTGCGAGAGACCGTTCGGGCCGCCGATGAGCCCGACGAACCGCCCGCCGAGTCGTCGCCCCGCAAGCGCCGGCAGCGACGCGACCACAGTGCCTTTGACGACGACTGCGAGGACGACCAGGACGACTTCTGGGGTGCCCTGTTGACCCCGTTTCTGGCCCCGGCCGTCTGGTTCGGCGCGGCCACAGTGACCTCGCCGTTCTGGGGGCCAGTTCGGCTGCTGGAGGACGACTACGACCGGCTGGCGTACTTCCCGGCCTATCCGTACGAACCCGAAGTGCCCGGATCGCTGCTGATCGACCCCTGGCTGTCCGGCCAGCCGCGACCCTGGAACCTGCGCGTGCGCGGCGACTACATGGACGACCTGTCGGGCCTGTCGAGCTGGGGCGGCCACGTACTGTGGGAAACCACGCCGCGCTGGGGCCTGGACGCCGAACTGCGCCGGCGGCGCGAAGACCTGCCGGCTGGCGAGTCCGACCAGCTTTGGACGGGCGACGCGAACGTGCTGTTTCGCTTCGCCCAAAGCCCCCACTGGCAACTGCGAGCCGGCGTGGGAATCAACTGTCTGGCCGACGAACACAAACAAGATCTGGGCATCAACTTCACCTACGGCGGCGACTGGTATCCGGTCCGACCGCTGGTTTTTTCGGCCGAACTGGATCTGGGCCGGCTGGGTCGAGCGACGTACTTTCACGGCCGATTCACCGGCGGCATCCAGGTGCAACGCTACGAACTGTTTTGTGGCTATGATTACTACGACGTGGGCACGGTCCAGATCCAGGGTCTGGTCAGCGGCTTGCGAATCACGTTCTAGGCGATGGTGGACCCGTTGGGCGTGGACCCGTTAGGTTGGGAGTGAACAGCGGGCAGGGAGTGAACGGCGGACAGGCGCCGCCGGCAATTTGCCATGACGCACCGGTTCTTCGTCAACAGCCCAATCCAGTTGACCAGCGTGCAGCTTGCCGGCGACGAAGCGCGGCACCTGGCTCAGGTGCTGCGCCTGTCGGCGGGCGACCAGGTCGTGTTGTTCGATGGCAGCGGCAGCGAGTTCGTGGCGCGGATCGTCGAGCTGCGGAGGAGCGGCGTCCGGCTGGAGGTCCTGGAGCGTCGAGCAGTCGACCGCGAGTCGCTGGTGTCCGTGACGCTGGGCGTGGCCTTGCCCAAGGGTGATCGCCAGCGGTGGCTGGTCGAAAAGGTCGTGGAACTTGGCGCCGCGCGGCTCGTCCCGCTGCGCACCCGCCGCGGCGTGGCCCAGCCGGTGGAGTCGGCCCTGGAGAGGCTGCGGCGAGCGGTCGTGGAAGCGTCCAAGCAGTGCGGTCGCAACCGTCTGATGGAGGTCGCTCGGCCCGCCGATCTGGCGGACTACCTGGCAGACGCGCCGGCGACGGCCGAGCGGTGGTTCAGCCACCCCGGCGGGCAGCCGCCACCCGGCACCGAGACGTTCGCCAGCGTCCATCTGGCCATCGGGCCCGAAGGCGGCTGGGCGGACGAGGAGGTCGAGCTGGCTGGCCAGTTCGGGTGGCGCCAAGTAGGCCTCGGGCCGCGAATCCTGCGCGTCGAAACGGCCGCCGTCGCGCTGACCACGCTGCTGGTCTGCCGCTAAGCTACTGTCCAACGTCAACCATTTCGGCCGGGCCAGCGGCAACTGGAAGGGCCGAGGCGGGATGGGGGGGGCGCGTGGATGGAACGGCCAGTCCGAAGCTGCGCTGCGGGATTCGCCGCGTGTGGACTCCGAGCGGGTCGAAGTTTGTGCCTCAGTCGCTGCCGGTGTTGCAACATCGGATGAGCCGCCGGTGTCCCTTTCGTCCTGCTCCGCCACTGGGACCAACGAGACTGCTGGCAGCCGTCAATACGACGCGACCAGCGACGCGATTCCTCCCGCGGACACGGTCTCGTCCGGCGCGGACGCCGGCCCGTCGGGCGCGGACGCACAGCCGTCCAGCGCGCCCAGCTACGCCCGTTATCGGCGGCTGTTTCCTGACGGGAGGCGTCGTCGTCGAGCGTCGGATAATCCGATTCTGGACAGCCGATGAGCGAGTACGTGCGGATTTTGCTGTGGGTGGTAGCACAGACCGTGGCGGCACAAGCGGCACCGGAGTCGGACCCGTCGGCGCTGGTGCAACACTTGAGGATCTACGGGCTGGACCCCGACCGCTGGACTGCGGCGGTGGACAACTTTGACGAATGGTTCGGCCGAGCGGTCGTCGGACAACAAATCGATCAATCCCAGATGCGTTTCACGTCGTAGGAGTCGAACCGAGCGTCGCTGCTGATGAGTGGAATGTCCTCGGCCAGCGATTGTGCGATCAGCAAGCGGTCAAACGGATCACGGTGGTGAAACTCCAACTGCGTTTGCCTCTCGACGTGATCCAAAGTGATCGGCAGCACGGTCGCCGCCAAGTCGGTGATGGCCGTATCCATCCACACTCGGAACGGCTTCGAAAGACCCAACTTCCCAATCGCGACTTTGATCCAGATTTCCCAGACTGTGGCGATGCTTACGAGTCGGTCGTGCGCGGGGTCCGTCAACGTCGTGGTTGCCACCGCGGATAGCCGCGTGGTATCGTCCTGGCTCCAGAGCAGCGTATGCGCGTCGACCAGGAACTTCACCCCGTGTACTCCTTGAAGTCGTCGAGCGGGTCGTCGAAATGCTCCATAGATAAGACCGATCCGCGCTGCGTCCCGAGTTTGGGAATCTTGCGTGGCGGGCGCTGCGTCGCCACCAGTTTCGCCACGGGCTGGTCGTTTTCCGTGATGACCACTTCCTCGCCCGGCGACAGGCGGTGAATGACCTCAACCAGGTTGACCCGAGCCTCTTGAATCGTAATGGTGGACATTGCGGAATCTTGGTCTAAACGCAAGACGCCGAGAGCCGAAACTCTCGGCGTCAATTGGTGGAGCCAGTTGGAGCACTGCACAAGTGAAAAGCTCCCCAAACGCAACCCTCTTCTTAGCAAATCGCGGAAGTCGTGTCAAGGCAACGGGTTGGCGAGTTCGAGACCGTTTCGGTGGGAAGCGCGAGTCAACGCTTGGCGGAAATTTTGAAGGAGGTTGCAAGGGAACGCCGAAGGCAACGCTTTCGAGGCTGAGAGTGCGAGACTTGCAGGGACCAGAGCCTGACGCCAAGGCCAGCGGTGGGTTTCAGTCACGGTGCCCACGGACTCCAGTTCGCCCATCTTTCGGGGGAAGTACCCGCGTCACGCTCATCGGTGCTGGTGATGGGTGGACGGTTGGCCGCGAAACGGCCTGTCCCACGATCAGCGGCAACCCGACGAAGGGCCCAATGGGCCAACTCACTTTGTTGTGGCGGTTCGCGACTTCGCGTACCTTCTCGCCATCAGCGGCGGTTGGTCAGCCGGTCAGCCGATGACTCTAGCTCATTACGACTGGCGCATCCGCTTCATGCCATTCAAGAATTCTGCCAACTCTGGCCGCACCATCGACTGCTGCGACTATCAAATTGACTTCAATCGTCGTGCGATCCGGGCTGACACAAATATACTCCAGCGATCCGCACTCGATGACCGTTTCAATTCTTGCGAGGACGACCAACTCGGCCTGCAATGCTTCATTAATCTTGAGAATTGCCGGACAATCGTAGGCCTCAAACCGTACGGCACCGATGATCGGTGTTTCGATCGGAAGCGGCTCATTCTTTTCCTTAATCTGCCCCTTGACAACAATGCATCGCAATCCGCTCACGTCGCCCGCGAACAGAAGTCGCCCTTCGCACGCTCTACATCTGCCCTCGAATGTAGCGGAAACTTCACGCGACCAGCGTAATCGACACGATGTTTCTGGAGAACGAGTTGGCGGGAAGCCACGTTCACTTACCACGAACTCTTGCCCCGTAACAACGTCCGCAAGTACATCACCGCATGACAACAGATCTCCTAACTCAAGGACGGTCGCAATTGATGCGTCGACGCGACGAAAGTAGTGGAGGTTACAAACGAAAACAGCTTTCATGTCTCAATTCCTTGGCGTCAATAGTTCCCGCCGCGAACGCGGGCCATGCCATCTAGCCATTCCATCCGCAGGACTGGTGTCAGCTCTGGGTGCTGGAGAACTCTTTGCTTCGCCAGAATCTCCAAGACTTCAACCATGTTTTGTGAGCCGTAGTTTCGCAGGTGTTGGCCAGTGCGGATTTGCTGCCAGTGGACTTGTTCCTCGAACAGGTCAACGATACGAAGCTTTGACGGTTGATATCGGAAGAGCGCTGTGCGGCTGCCACCAAAGCCCGAAAACTGTGCGAATGTACCGCCCGTTAAACCCTTGTTTGAAACGTCACCGCCGCTGGCCCTAATCTCTCGGATCATCCGAGCTAGATCACGTCACGCTTGATGCCCTTTGGGAAGATCGCGAACAAGCTGTCCAAGGCCTGCAGACGGTTCGCCAAAAGAGCTTCGCCATGCTTGTCGGCGCGCTGATTGAAGAACCACTTCACTGATTGGGGCAACACCCGCCGGCGCTCCCGCAATCGCCTCCGCCACCGGAGTGGGCTTGGCCATGGACCTTGGCAGCCTGACTTTCCCCAGCGACTTGGGCGTCAGGCTCTTGGCCTGGCTCACGACGGCTTCCACCGCGCCGCTCAGGGCCTTGGAGACCCCTGTCAACATGCGCCCGATCGAGGAGCCCTTCAAGGCAGGCCCGGCTTGCTTGGCGATCCCGCCAGGCAGCAGCATCGTGATTCCCGTCCCGGCGCACCATAAGCTCCAGCCATGCCAATACGGATCCTCGTGGACGAAGACGTCCTGCGAGTAGTCGATGACTGGAATCTGCGGGAACTCCGTCGGCAGTACCGCCTCGCCCGCCGCCGTGTTGACCAGGTTGGTGAGTGCGGTGGTGGGAATTCCCATCATCACAACCATGGATGTGTTGAAGCCCTCCACCAGGATGTTTGTCAGTCCATTCACAACGCTTAACTGGCCCTGCAACTGAGCGGCCGCCACCGCTTCCTCGGCCGCTTCCAGGTAATTGTCCGCCAGCGACCCGGCGGGGACGATCTCCCGGAGATTGAACACAGCGCCCCATACGCTCAGGCGGTTCTGCCGCTTCACGTCCGCCAGGGCTTGCTCCCTGGCCCGTCGCTTGGCTTCGTCTAAGAAAGGTCAGACACCGAGAATTCAACCGGCCGGGGGTTCAGCAATTTGCCGCAAGTGCATCCAGCACGCGCCGGAAGACCTGTCCGTAGCTCGACCGCCGTTGCTTCGCCGGAAACTGGTAGGCATTGCACCGCTGTTCCAATTCCAGAGCAACCTTCCGCACGGAGTCATAGTCGGTGGTGAATCGTTGCTTCAGGGTTCCAAATTCCTGGGTCCCGTACGTCGCTGTTGACAATGCCGGGTGGTTCGCAAGAAAGTTATCGAACATCGGCGGTAATTCGCCAGAAGCGGATGCGTTCGCTATCGTCGGGAACTTCGCCCTGTACTGCTGGGTGCGTCGATAGGTCATGTTGCGAACGATCCCGACAATTGACCGCCGCTCCTGACCATTGATACTTTGAGCATACTGTACGAGGTCGAAGGAGTCCGGCAAGGCCTCCAGGGAGATTTGGTCTGGCTTGACGGGGACGAGCACAAAGTCGCTCATCACTAGACCATTGATCACGAGCTTTTGCCGTATGTCCGCGTTGCCTGGCTCCAGGATCGCTACCCCGGTCAGTTCCCCGATTGGCAGCGCTGTCGCTCGCGGCCCCTGGCGGGGGCATATTCGCGAGGTGTCCACCGATAGTCTGGCTGGAATCCCGGCGGTCGACCGTGTTTGCTTCCTGGCAGAGATTGCGTGGTGCCACTATTATCGCGGAGCCCGTAGCGAGGATTCCGCTACTTTCGCGGAGCGAAAGGCGACTATGACGGAGCCCGTAGCGAGGAATTCCGCTACTTTCGCGGAGCGAAAGGCGACTATGACGGAGTCAGCAGCGAAGATTCCGCTACTTTCGCGGAGCGAAAGGCGACTATGACGGAGCCCGTAGCGAGGATTCCGCTACTTTCGCGGAGCGAAAGGCAACTATGACGGAGCCCGTAGCGAGGATTCCGCTACTTTCGCGGAGCGAAAGGCGACGATGGCGGTGGCGCGCTTGGTTCTCGGCTTCGAGCAACGTTCTGCCTTAGCGCGACGGTTCGGCCTTGGCTTTTTCGATCGTGCCGAACAAATGCCCGCCGACATCGCCGTGCGTCCAGGTGCCGGCATACTTGCCGTCGTGGATTACAACTCGCGAACTGAACGTGCCGAGCCCGGGTATCTCGAAGTTCGTCAGCGTAATCATCGGCGTGTCGCCGGCCCACTTGATTTCCAGCGGCATGGGCACTGTAACGTCCTTGTCGCCATACTTGATCCGGGCCGTAATCAGCCAGTAGTCGCCCCGATCCGGGATCTTGCGGGCGCTTTGAATCGTGTACTGCTCGCTGCGCGGCGGACCCTCCTTGCCGAGCACCGTGAAGTGGCCCACCAGGTTCGCGCCGCTGAGTGTCTCCTCTAGCTGTTTGAACAGTGTCGCCTGATCCGGCTGTTCCGCTTTCGCGCCCGCCTCGGGCTGGCCCGCGGCCGGTTGCTGAGCCAGCAACAATCCGGGCAACAACACGCTCCACGCCAGACTCAACCACCAGATGCCATGCCGACTCATAAGGAATTCTCCCGTTTGGATTGAACGTGACCGCAACTCGTCTTGGCAGACCGATGATCCCCAATCACTCTCCTTGGTAGAACGATTGTCCCCAATCGCTCATCTTGGTGGAGCGATTGTCCCCAATCGCTCGGTGCTCCGGCCAGCTCACAGGTGACTAAGATACTCCACGGCCAGACCGATTTCCCTCACCGGGTCGTCGGCGTTCTGCCGCTCCACCGTAAAATAACCCCCGTATTGATGCTCTTCCAGTTTGCCCGCCAATTCGGGAAAGTCGACCGAGCCGCGTCCGAGCGGAACCTCGATCCCCCGGCCTCGGGCCAAGTCGCGGACTCCGTCCTTGGCATGCACGTGCATGATGTGCGTGCCCAGGCAGTCCACGGCCGCGCGTGCCGAATGGCCGTGAATGATCAGGTTGCCAGGGTCCAGGTTGACGCCCAACGAACCTTCCGGCAGGGCGGCGATCAACCGGGCCAGGTCCGCCGGGTCGTCGGCGTCTGTTTCCGCCGCCAGCCAGGCACCGACCCGTTGCCCGTACCTGCCCAGATCCGAGAGCACCTGGACCAGCAGATCCCATTCCAGCCCCGTCGCCTCGGAGGGAATGCGGCCCACGGAGTTGACCACGACCGAAGCACCCAGGTCAAAGGCCAGTTTCATGGCCTGCCGAGTCGCTTCGACCCGCTGATCCAGATCCTCCCGGACGTTGTAGCCGCGGCGGGTCGGAAAACCGATCGCGCAGACCCGCAAGTTCAAATCCTCCAACAGTTTGCGAAACTGCCGCAGGCCCGTGTGCGTGAGCTCGCCCGGCCGGAGTTGCGTTCGGGCATCGATTTCCACTCCGCGAGCTCCCAGGCGGGCGGCAGTCTGCAACGCCTGCTTCAGAGGCTGCCTGAGGCTGGCCAACTGGATCCCGATTTTCAAATGCGACACGTCGGCGACCTCGAGTCAGTGGTCAGTGGTAAGTGGTTGGACGGGGCCACCTCGTGTTCATACATGACCAGAAGTGTAAGCGATGAAACATCTTATGCGATTCGGCCTGCCAAATCGACCCCAGAGGTCAATGGCCCCGCTTAAAACCCGCAGGCCCCTCCCCAACCCTCCCCGGAAGCCAGCGAGGGGGCCAGAGGGATATCATGGGGAACGCTCGCCGAAGCCCAGGCCGTCGAAGTTTCCCTCGATTGTAACGCCAAATCTCCGCGGCAAGACAACTTAATAGCCGCACGATCTCTCAGGGGACAGCGGGCAGGTGCCAGCTACCAATCCGCAATTTGCAATTTGCAATCTGCAATCTGCAATTCCCACCACCTACACGTCAGCTCCCCGCCCCTGGTCCTCCATCTGACTTTGCCTGGACGACCCGAGTCTGATACCTGGAATGTTCAACTGGGTAATATGCGGGCTTTCTGTCCATTGTAGCGGCGATGCGGACGGCATCACTTCGCATGATGGCAATGATTGATCGAGCCGAACAATATCTACGGTTCCTCGGACCTGGAACAATCGTACGAGGTATGTCGGCCGCTTGGGGAGGTTTGGCGATGCAACTAGGCAGAAGTCTTCCGGCACCGGGCGGCGTATGGCGACTGCTGGCCGTGTGGTGCTGCTTGACGGCGGTTGCCGCGCGGCTCGAAGCGCAGCAGCCTTGGGATGCCGGTTGCGATTCGTGCAATACGCAGGCGGTGGGCCACGGGGAGCCGTGTGCCGCCTGTGGCACGGGGCGTGCTGCCTGTGGCACGGGCCGATGTTGGGACGAGGGTGGTTGGCTGCGCGGTGGCGGGACCTGGGGCACGGAGCCGACGGGGCCGGGCAGCGGCCTGTACGCTCCGGGGCTTTACTGGATCGGCCCGGACAGTCACTGGCGGGACAACTGCCCGCAGTTGAACCAGTACCTGCCGGGCTACTACCGGCCGGTGTATGGCGGCAACCTGCCGCGCTGGTATGTTTCGGCGGAGTACCTGGCCTTGTTCCGCGACTCGGACCGGACCCTGCCGTTTGCCTCGCTGGGGCCGGACCCCGACAACATCGTGCTCAGCACGGCCGGCTTTAACGCCGACTTTCAAAGCGGCGTGCGGGCGCTGGTGGGAGTGCAGTGGAACGACCACGTGCGGTTGGAAGGATCGTACTTTGGTTCGTACACCTGGAGCGACCTGGCCAGCGTGAACAACCAGGACCCGAACGACCTGGACGGGACGGGCAATCTGTTCTCGCCGTTCACCGGCTTTGGCAATCCGGCGGACCCGGCGGTGGACTTCAACGACACAGCGGTCATCGAGTACACGTCGCGGCTGACCAATGCCGAGCTGAACTTACGGCACCGGTTGCTGGTGCCGCCGGGCCACTTCGAAGCGTCCGCCTTGCTGGGCGTCCGCTACATGAACATCAACGAGTCGTTTGGTTATCTGACGGCATTCGACAGCGGGTTGACCAACCAGATGAATGTCGAGACGTCGAACGACCTGATCGGCATCCAGCTCGGCCTGCTCGGACAGTGGCTGCTCACGCCCTGGTATTGGCTGGACTGGGAGATCAAGGGCGCGGTGGCCCACAATTCGGCCGGCCAGAACACATTGGCGGAACTCGCTGGCGATGTCCTGGCAGGCGGACGGGACGAAGACACCACGTCGTTCATCGGCGAGACGTCGGTCGTATTGAACTACCAGTTCCGCCCCTCACTGACTCTGCGCGTCGGCTACCAGGCACTCTGGGTGACGGGTCTCGCGCTGGCCGACCAGAACTTCGAAACCAGTCTGCCCAGCTTGTTCCTGGGGCCCGCTCGCCTGGATCATTCGTCCGACACCGTCTACCACGGCTTCAACATCGGACTGGTTTTCGCCCGCTAGAGCCGGCAGCCGGACAGTTCGGAATCCCTCAGCGGCGATTCGCGCAGCAGCGGGCCGCCGCCGGCCGCCGCGGAGAACCATCCGGGTAAAACCATCCAAATGCCATCGCGCCGTCGCGCGCCGTCCAGCGGTTTTGGTAAGCTGACTCGGTGACCTGGATGTCCGGATGGGTGGCCGAGTGGACGAAGGCGGCAGTCTTGAAAACTGCTGACGTCGAAAGGCGTCCCTGGGTTCGAATCCCAGCCCATCCGCTGAGCCGCGACACCGATTCTCCGGCATTTTCCTCAGCCCCAGGCCCCTCGGCCGGTTTGCCTCCGGCCGCGGAATGCGGCCACTCGACGCCCGCGCGGCCGCGCGTCATATTAACGCCCGCATCGGGGGGCGGACGACGGGCGGCAAACGGCGACGGCGGGCGGCATGTTCGGGCGACTGGGAAATTTTGTTACGCGTCACTGGCTGCTGACCATTCTGTGCTGGTTGGGCCTGCTGCTGGTGCTCCGCGGAACCGCGCCCCGCTGGGACGAAATCGCTCACGACGGCGACCTGGAGTATCTGCCGGCGGCGATGCCCAGCGTGGTGGGCCAAAAGCTGCTGACCGCCGCGTTTCCGGATAATCGGGCCCGTAGCCAGATGGTGGTGGTGGTGGCCCGCGACGACGGCAAACTGGATCTGGCCGATTTGAGCGTGGCCCACGATCTGGCTCGTCGCTTTCAGAACCTGGCCGGAGCGGCCAACCTGAGCCAGGCACGGCAGCTAGCGCTTCCGCTGCCCGACGAGGGGCCGGCGGATCCGTTGCGGGAGGCGCGGCGGGAGCAGGCGGCACAAGTCGCGGCCGAGGCGTTGGACGAGGCGGTGCGACTGGACGAAGCGGTCGCCGAGCATTGGGAGTCGCTGCGGCGGGAGGCCGAAGAGACGGGCCGAGTGGTGCGGGAGCAACCGCCGCCACGCCTGGCCGCGGCCTGGCACAACCGGGCTCTGCTGGCCGAACTGAGCGGCGATGACGCGCTGGCCCAGGAGGAACGCCAGCGCGCGGCCCTGCTGGATCCCGGCCTGGCGGAAGCG
Organism: Pirellulaceae bacterium; assembly: GCA_024102795.1. Classification (GTDB taxonomy): domain Bacteria; phylum Planctomycetota; class Planctomycetia; order Pirellulales; family Pirellulaceae; genus JAGFJK01. Next base: position 38,163 of record JAGFJK010000421.1, on the reverse strand, counting down.
AGTTCCGAGGTGCTGCCGGCCGATGCGCCGAGTTTACCGATCCTGGATGTCTGGACCTGGCGGGATCCGCTGTTCGGTGAGCACTTGACCAGCGCGGATCAGGCCGCCAGGCTGATCGTCCTGCACCTGTCCAACGAGTTCATGGCGACCGACAACATCCGCGTGCTGCAGCGGGTGGAGCAGGAATTGAAGGCGGTGCGGGACCAGATCCCGCCGGGAGTTCGGCCGGGACTGCGGATTGGCATTTCGGGTTCGGCCGCCGTGGGCGGAGACATGCTGCGGGCAGCGGCCGAAAGCATCCGCAACACGGAGCTTTGGTCCGTGGTGCTGGTGCTGCTGATCCTGGTCGCCATCTATCGCTCGCCGCTGCTGATTGCCGTGCCGCTGTTGACGATCGTGACCGCGCTGCTGATCTCCACCAGCCTGGTGGCCTGGCTCACCCGGTTCGACCAGTTGCCCGGCTTCGGCTGGTGGGAACTCAAGGTATTCACGACCACGAAGATCTTTGTGGTCGTGATTCTGTTCGGCGCCGGCACGGATTACTGCCTGTTCCTGATCGCCCGGTACCGCGAGGAACTGGAAAAGGGGGGCGAGAGGTCGGCGGCGCTGGTGCGAGCGTTGACGGGGGTGGGCGACGCCCTGGCCGCCAGCGCACTGACCACCATCCTGGGCCTGGCGACGATGTACTTCGCCGATTTCGGCAAGTTCCGTTACAGCGGCCCGGTGATCGGCCTTTGCCTGGCCGTCACGCTGCTGACCTGCATCACGTTGACGCCGGCCCTGCTGCAGGGCCTGGGGCTGACCGTGTTTTGGCCGAGCCGCACGGGGAAACAGCGGGCTGACGCCGGCAGTTCGCCAGGGCGAACTAAGAAACAGCCGGCTGACGCCGGCCGCTCGCCAGACTGGGCCGAGAAACAACCGGCTGCCGCCGGCCGCTCGCCAAGACGTGTGGCGGATCGCTTCTGGGACGGCGTGGCGCGGGTCGTCTTGGCGCGGCCCGGCCTGACGCTGGTGCTGGGAGTGCTGTTGCTGCTGCCGCTGGCCTGGCGCGGCTTCTGGCACTTCACGCCCTGGCCCGGCGTTGTGGGGCCCAGCCGAGTCAGCTACGACTTCCTCAATTCCCTGGCCGACGACCGTCCCAGCAAGCAGGGAGCCCGTTTGCTGCAGGCCCATTTTCCAGTCGGGGAAACGGGACCGGTGACCGTGCTCTTGTACCGGCCCGGCCCGGCCCTCGACTCGCAACAGGTCAGTCACGACCTGCGGCAGTTGTCCGATGCGCTGCACCTGCCGGGCGTGCGGGCCGTACGAAGCCTGGCGGACCCGTTGGGCGAGTACGAACCGGGTGAGAAGCCGGGGCTGCTCAGCGAACGCGGACGACGGCTGCGCCTGTTGAAAGCCCACTGGCGCACGAAATCGGCGTTCGTCAGCCACCAGCCGCAGCTTGACGGCAGCGTCACGCGGCTGGAACTGATTCTGGAGCAGGACCCGTTTTCGCTGGATGCCATCGGCACGCTGCGGTTGGTTGACCAGCGACTGCGCGAATTGACGGGTGATCCCCAGTCGTTCTGGAACGGCGCTCGTTTCTCGTACGCCGGCACGACCGCCGGACTGCGCGACCTGCGGGCCGTCACGCAGTCGGACAACCTGCGGATTGAGGTCCTGGTGGTGTTGGCCGTGCTGGGCGTGCTGCTGGTGATCCTCCGCCGGCCGCTGATCAGCCTGTACATGATCGCCACGGTGCTGCTCAGCTTCTACGTGACGATCGGTGCCACGGATCTGTTCTTCGGCTGGACGTATGGCGAGCAGTTCGCGGGGCTGGACTGGAAAGTGCCCCTGTTTCTGTTTGTGATCCTGGTGGCCGTTGGGCAGGACTACAACGTTTACCTGGCGACGCGGGTGTTCGAGGAGCAGGTCCTGCATGGTCCGCTGGAGGGGCTGCGGCGAGCGGTGATTCAGACGGGCGGCATTATTACCAGTTGCGGCCTGATCATGGCCGGTACGTTCCTGTCGATGACCAGCGGCACCTGGGTCCGGCTGCTGAGCGACTGGTTCCCGGCACTCGAACGCTTCATCCCCTCGTCCGCGGGGTCTTTGCGGGGGATTGTGGAGATGGGGTTTGCCCTGGCCCTGGGAGTACTGATTGACACGCTGTTTGTGCGCACCGTGCTGGTGCCGGCGTTCCTGGCCTTGCTTTGCCGGCGCCAGTCGCCAGAGGCGCGCGAGCGGGTCGAGGCACCGGGCCAGTAACGCCGCTGAGCGAGGCATGCTCACTTTTGAGGCATTTGTCGCTTGCTAAACAGGCAGATTGCGAGAGGTGGGAAGGCGGGTGCAATTCCGAAGAATTTTACGCAAATCGATTGTAAATAAACGATTACGCGCTATAACACAGGCCTGTGCACGGGGACCGGCGCTGAAGTTGCTTTAGGCCGCGCGTCTTGACGGCGCAGCAGTCGTCAGGGCGAGCGGAGTGGCAGCAGGATCCGAGCCGTCCAGGCAGCGGCTCGGTAACTCGTGGGGTGCGGAATCCTCCGGGGCCCGGCGGTCCCCCGGAGCAGTGCGAAATCCGACCGGCGGACCGGTCGTGGCCGGACCCCCGCCTGGCGATCTGGCGGCGGGGTGCGCAGCGCACCTCGCGGACCAGCCAGGTCGCAGGGTTTCTCAGCCGGGTTGCCGGCCTGTTGCTTGAGTGTCCGTTCGCAGATGGTAAGCCCAACATCCTTCTGGGTATTTCTGGTTCTTGGAAAGGGGAGACGAAGTGACTCCAAAAGAAGTATTGGCTTTGTGTCGGGAGAAGGCGGTCAAGGCGGTCGACCTGCGGTTCATGGATTTTCCGGGGCTCTGGCAGCACACCACGATTCCGGTCAAGCATTTGACCGAGGACGTGTTCGAGGACGGCCTGGGGTTCGACGGTTCGAGCATTCGAGGCTGGCAGGCGATCAACGAGAGCGACATGCTGATCGTGCCGCAGCCGGACACGGCGTTCCTGGATCCGTTCACGGAGCTGCCGACGCTGGTCATGATCTGCAACATCCAGGACCCGATCACCCGCGAGGACTACAGCCGGGATCCGCGCAACGTGGCACGGAAGGCGGTGAATTACCTGCGGAGCACGGGGATTGCCGACACGGCCTTCTTCGGGCCGGAGGCCGAATTTTTCATCTTCGACGACGTGCGGTTCGATCAACGGGCCCAGTACGGCTTCTACTACCTGGACAGCATCGAGGGCGAGTGGAACCGGGGCCGCGACGAACGTCCGAACCTGGGCAACAAGATCCGCCACAAGGAAGGTTACTTCCCGGTCCCGCCGGCGGACCAGATGATGGACATCCGCAACGAGATGATGCAGACGATGATCGATTGCGGCATGGACGTGGAGTGCCAGCACCACGAGGTGAGCACGGCGGGGCAGGCGGAGATCGACCTGCGGTTCAACGAGATGGTGAAGATGGCCGACATGATGCTGATGTACAAGTACATCATCAAGAATGTGGCCCGCAAGCGGGGCAAGACGGTGACCTTCATGCCCAAGCCGCTGTTCAGCGACAACGGGTCGGGCATGCATACGCACGTCTCGCTGTGGAAGGACGGCGAGCCGCTGTTTGCCGGGAGCGGCTACGCCGGGATGAGCGAGATGGCGCTGAACGCCATCGGCGGTCTGCTCAAGCACGCGCCGTCGATCCTGGCGTTCTCCAACCCCACGACCAACAGCTACAAGCGGCTGGTGCCGGGCTTCGAGGCGCCGGTGAACCTGGCCTACTCGCAGCGTAACCGCTCGGCCTCCTGCCGGATCCCGATGTACAGCCCCAGTCCGAAGTCGAAGCGGGTCGAATTCCGCTGCCCGGACCCGAGCTGCAATCCGTACCTGGCGTTCGCGGCGATCCTGATGGGCGTGATCGACGGCATCCAGAACAAGATCGACCCGGGCGCGCCGCTGGACAAGGACATCTACGACCTGCCGCCGGAAGAGGCGGCCGTGGTGCCCAAGACGCCCGGCTCGCTGGACGAGGCCCTCAGCGCCCTGGAGAAGAACCACGAATTCCTCCTGCGGGGCGACGTGTTCACGGCCGACGTGATCGAGACCTGGATCGAGTACAAGCGGAAGAACGAGGTCGATCCAATGCGCCTGCGGCCTCATCCATGGGAATTCTGCATGTACTACGACATCTAGTTGTCCGGCGAGACGACTGGTTGAGCAATCGCGGCCGGACTGGTACTGTGTGCCAGTCCGGCTGTTTTTGTTTCCGGCGTGGCGGCCCGGTGTCGCGACGCCAGCCTTTCCTTCCCACCTCGCTGCCAACCATTTCCAACGCCATGAGCATTACCGCGGAAACGCTGCGCAAGCTGGCCCAGTTCGACACCCCGACGATCTGCAACGTGATCGAGCTGTTCGACATCCGGCCCCGGAATCAAGGTTACATGGACCATCGCGTGCGGAGCAACGATCCGCTGCTGCCGCCGATGGTCGGTTTCGCCTGCACGGCCGCGTTCCGCTCGGACGCGCCCCCGGCCGGGGGCGACGCCTACGGCAGCATCCAGCGGCAACTGGAGCAGTTCACCCAGTTGCCGGGCCCGGCGGTCGTCGTGTTCCAGGACCTGGACGATCCGCCCGTGGCCGCCGTGTTTGGCGAGGTGATGTGTTCGACCTACCAGGCATTCGGATCGGTGGGTCTGGTGACCAATGGCGGCGGCCGCGACTTGAACCAGGTCCGCGAGCTGAGGTATCCCGTCTTCACCGGTTCGACCATCTGCTCCCACGGCTACTGCCACATGCTGCACCTGGGCTTGCCGGTGCGCGTCGGCGGCCTGATGGTCAACCAGGGTGACCTGTTGCATGGGGACGCCAACGGAGTGACCAACATCCCGGTGGCGATTGCCACGGAAGTGGCCGACGTGGCGGGCCAGTTCGTGGCGGCCGAGGAGTTGATGCTGGATTACGTCAAGGCGCCTGGCGCGAAGTCGCTGGCCCGGTTCGCCGAACTGCGGGCCGAGTTCCAGGAGGTGGCCCGCAAGCTGCAGCAGCAGCTCAGCCGCCGCGGGTAATCGCGCCTCTTCCCGTTTCCTCGCCCAGCACCTCGGCAATCGTCTCTCGCCGCACAGGGCGGATGAGCCCCACGTCGGTGACGATGGCCGAGATCAGGCGGGCGGGCGTGACGTCGAAGGCCGGATTGTAGACGTCGATCCCTGGCGGCGCCGTTTCCCGCCCGAAGCCGTGGGTGATTTCGGCCGGGTCGCGCAGTTCGATCGGAATCCCGTCGCCGCTGGCCAGTTGCCTGTCAAACGTGCTGCGCGGCGCGGCCACGTAGAACGGAATCCCATGCGCCTCGGCCAGCACAGCCAGCCCGTAGGTGCCGATCTTGTTGGCCGTGTCGCCATTGGCCGCGATCCGGTCGGCGCCGGTCACGACCGCCTGCACCCGCCCCTCGCGCATCACCTGCGCTGCCATGGAATCGCAGATCAAGGTGGCTGGAATGCCGCGCTCGCGCAGCTCCCAGGCGGTCAGTCGAGCGCCTTGCAGCAGCGGACGGGTTTCGTCGACAAACACGTGCAGCCGCTTGCCCTGGTCCTGGGCGGTGAAGAACATCGACAGGGCGGTCCCGTATTCGGCCGTTGCCAGCCCGCCCGCGTTGCAATGCGTCAGCACCCCGGCGCCGTCGGCCAGCAGTTCCGCGCCGTGGCGGCCAATCGCGTGGCACATCGCCCGATCTTCGTCGTGAATCCGGCGGGCTTCCTCCAGCAGGACCGACTGCCACTGGCCGACTGTCGCATCACCCAGGCCGCGAGCCCTCGCCCGCATGCGGTCCAGCGCCCAGAACAGGTTGACCGCCGTGGGCCGGCTGCCGGCCAGGTAATCGGCGACTTCCCCCAGCCGTCGCTCGCAAGCCGCCCGGTCCGCTCCGTCGCACCGCTGCATGCCCAGGCAGACTCCGTAAGCGGCCGCGATGCCGATGGCCGGAGCGCCCCGCACGCGCAACTGCCGGATCGCCTCCCAGACGGTCTCGACGTCGCGGCATTCCAGGTAGTGCAGTTCCCGCGGCAAACGCGTCTGGTCGATCAGCACCAGGTGGCCGTCGTTGCCGCCAACCCAGCGCAGTGTTTCGACCGTCGCTCGCGGCGAGCTGGTGGAATCGGGAGCATTCATGCGCATCTCAACCTTCCGCAGTTGCACCAGGGCACACGACGGTCGCTCTGACTGTAAACGGAATCGACCCGATGGGAAACCCACGCCAACGACTCACCGCTTGCCTTTCATCGGTTCCGGATCCCGCGCTTCCAGGTAGACATCTCCTAGGGGAACCGTAGCGGTTGGCGACGGTAGCTCAGGTCGAGCAGATCCATGGGATGGACCACCTTCAGCACCTGGCCCTGCAGCCGGGCTTCGCGGGCGATTTGCATCAGGCAGCCGGCGTTGGCGGTGATCGCCAGTTGGGCGCCCGTGTCGAGAATGTTGCGCAGCTTGCGCTGCCCCAGCCGGTCGGCCATTTCGGGCTGCGTCAGGTTGTAGCTACCGGCCGCGCCGCAGCACAAGTCCGACTCGGCCAGCTCGCGCAGCCGCAGGCCGGGAATCTGAGCGAGCAGGCGCCGCGGCTGCTCGCGCACCCGCTGAGCGTGATTCAGGTGGCAGGCGTCGTGGTAGGTTGCCGTGTAGGGGATCTCGCCCGGTGGCGGCACCAGTCCCAGCGCATCCAGAAACTCGCTCACGTCTCTCACTTTGGCAGCCAAGCCAGCCCGCGCGGCGGTCCCCTGGTCCTGCCAGTGGTGGCCGTAGTCCTTGAGCATCGCTCCGCACCCCGCGACGTTGACGATCACGGCGTCCACGTCGCTGGCGTTCAGCGCGGCCACGTTCTGGTCGGCCAGCCCGCGAGCGGGTTCGCCGCTGCCGGCGTGGAAGTGAATCGCCCCGCAGCACGCCTGGTTGCGGGGAATCAGCACCTCGCAGCCGTTTTCCTGCAGCACGCGGGCGGTGGCCCAGTTCGTGGAACGAAACACGGCGTCGCCCACGCAACCGGTGAACAGGGCCACCCGCGCTCGCCGAGGCCCCTTGGCTGGCAACTGTTCGGGCAGTTGCGGCTGTGCACGATCCAGCGGCGGCAGCAGCGTCGCCATGCGTCCCAGGCGTTGGGGCAGCAGTTTCCAGAGTCCCGTGCCGATCAGCAGCCGGTCCAGTCCCAGGCGCTGAGCGATCCGAGCCGGAATCAGGGCGCGAGCCATCCGCTGCGGGTAGGGGAACAGGCCGAACAGCAGATAGCGGTGGAACCAGTCGCTCGACTTGGGCGGCCCGGCCGTCGTCTGCTCCATCGCCAGACGGAACGGTTCGATCAACTTGCCGTACTGCACTCCGGACGGGCACGCCGTCTCGCACGCTCGGCAATCCAGGCACAATTCCAGGTGGCCGCGCACCTGCTCGTTCAGCTCCAGACGCCCATCGGTCACGGCCCGCATCAGGTAGATCCGGCCTCGCGGACTGTCGTTCTCGTTGCCCAGCTCGACGTACGTCGGGCAGGACGCCGTGCACAGGCCACAGTGCACGCAGTCCAGGAACAGGCCATACGCGATGCCGGCGCCGGGATTGGAACGCGGCTGGCTGGTCGGCGCGAAATGCGTGTCCGGCGCCTTGCTGGGCGCGGTGTTTGGCGCGGCGGTGTCGGTGGCGTTGGCGGCGGGGCCGCTGGCGGGATCGTCATTCATAGGTACACAAAGCGGCCAGGGTTCAGCAGGTTGTGGGGATCGAACTGGCGTTTGACGGCGGTCATCACGTCGAAAGGCACGTCGATGCCGCCCCACACGCACTGGTGAGTCATCTCGGCGGCCGCGGGATTCGAGAGCACGCTGACATGCCCGTGCCCGGCGGCCGCCAGGCTCTGCAGGCGAGCGACGACGGTCCGCGACAAACCCTCGGCGGGAAACTGGGCCAGCCGCATCAGCACCGTGCCGCTGCCGGCATGTGCCAGCAGCGAGACGCCCGGAAAGAGTTCGCGGGCCCGAGCCATCAAGCGGGTCGTGTAACTGGGGACCACGCTGCCGCGCAGGACCAGCGGCGCATCGCCCGCGGGAAACTCCGCCATGTCCCGCAGGGCATTGCGAGCGTGGTCTCCCTCCAGCAGCACGGGGCGCGTCAACCCGTCGCTTCGCCAGCGCCTCTGCAGTTCGTCCCGCATCCAAGCCACTTCGGCCGTCGTCCCTTCCAGAAAGACCGCCAGGCCGATGGAATCGTCGCCGGACATGCCCGCGGGCAGCGCCGCATGGCCGTGCCACGCAGGTCCGCTCAGCAGTTCGATCGCACTGGGCGCCAACGGCGACTCCACCAGCGCGGCCAGTTGCCGCTCGGCTTGGTCCCAGTCGGCGACGGTCGTGCTCAACACGGCCCACTGCTGCGGCAGCGGGCGGAGCTTGAAAGTCATCTGCGTGATCACGCCCAGGGTGCCCAGCGAACCGGTCAGCAGTTTGCAGAAGTCGTAACCCGCGACGTTCTTGACCACCCGCCCGCCGCCCTTGAACGGCATGCCACGGCCATCCACGGCCTGGATCCCGATCACGTGGTCGCGGATCGACCCCAGCCCGTAGCGGCGGGGCCCGTTGAAGGCCGTGGCCACCACGCCGCCGATCGTCGCCTGATCGGGATGCGGCACGTCGATCGGCAATTGCTGGCCCTCGCCCGCCAGCAGCTCGGCCAGTTCGGTCATCGTCATTCCCGCCTCGACCGTTACCGTCATGTCGCGGGCCGGGTAATCGACAATCCGCCGCATGCCGGCCAGCGACAATCCCCAGCCCTCGACCTTGGCCGGCAAGCCGTAGTCCAGACTGGTGTCGCCACCCAAGGGATAGACGGCCGTCTGACGACTGGACGCCTCGGCAATCAACGCGGCGACTTCGTCCAGGCTGGACGGCTGGCAAGTCCGCGTCAGGGGCAAAGCAGCGAGCGTGCTGTTCACGGCAATTCCAGGTGCAATGCAACCAGGTTCCAGGGGGTGTGATCCGACGGGAGTTTGCCGGCATGGTCCGGCGGGCCAAGGCCTTGCCGCTCGCCGCGAGCGGCGAATCGTTACAAGGCGGCCCGCCGGCCGGGATGCTTCTGCTCCATTCCGCAGCCGCCGGCGGTGGGCAGCATCTTATCGGGACTGAGGACGTTGTCCGGGTTGAACGCATCGCGCAGATTGGCCATCGCCCGCAGGTCGTCGGGCGTGAACATCTTCTGCATGAAGTGGATCTTTTCGACGCCAATCCCGTGCTCGCCCGTCACGCTGCCTCCGCACGCCAGGCACTCGTCCAGGATCTCGCCGCTGGCCTCCAGCACGCGCCGCGTCTGCTGCTGGTCGCGTTCGTCGAACAGCAGAATCGGATGGATATTGCCGTCGCCGGCGTGAAACACGTTGACGATCCGCAGTTCGTACTTGCGGCCGATTTCGGTGATTCGCCGCAGGATGTGGGGCAGTTTGGTCCGCGGGACGACGCCGTCCTGAGTGCAATAACTGGGACTCAGCCGGCCGATGGCGCCGAACGCCTGCTTGCGGCACTTCCACAGCTTCTGCCGCTCCGCCGGGCTGTCGGCCCTCCGCACCTCGCGGGCACCGCACTTGCCGCACAGTTCGACGATCCGCTCCCGCTGCGCGTCCAGTCCAGCCTCCAGGCCATCGACCTCGATCAGCAGGATGGCCTGGGCATCCAGCGGAAAGCCGAACTGAAAGGCCGCCTCCAGCGCCTCCAGGATGCCGTGATCCAGCATCTCCAGCGCCGCCGGGACAATGCCCGCTCCGATGATCTCGCTGATCGCGCTGGTGGCGTCGTCGACCGATTCGAACACGCCCAGCATGGTCCGGTAACCCTGAGGATCGCGCGTCAGCCGCACCCAGACTTTGGTCACAATCGCCAGCGTGCCTTCGCTGCCGACCAGGGCACCGACCAGGTCCAGGCCCGGACTGTCCTCCGCCGGTCCGCCAAACTGCTCGATCCGCCCGTCCGCCAGGACCGCTTCCACGCCCAGCACGTGATTGACCGTCACACCGTACTTCAGCGTGTGCGGGCCGCCCGAATTCGTGGCCACGTTGCCGCCGATGGTGCAGGCCCCCTGGCTCGACGGATCCGGCGCGTAATGATAGCCGCTGCCCCGGAGCGCCTGGGTCAGCCAGACGTTGACCACACCGGGTTGCACCACGGCGTAGCGGTCGCGGATGTTGATCTCCAGGATGTCCCGCATTCGCGTCAGGACAATCATCACGCCGCCTCCGACCGGCAGGCAGCCGCCGGCCAGACTGGTCCCCGCGCCCCGTGGCAGGAATGGCACCCCCGCCACCCGGCATGCCTTGACCACTTCCGACACCTGACCGGTCGTCCGCGGAAACACTACCACGTCCGGACAGTTCTTCTCGATCACGAACCCGTCGCACTCGTACACCAGCAGGTCCGAATGAGCGGACAGGACGTTCTCCACGCCCACGATGCGGCGGAACTGTTCGACGAGCCGGGGGGAAATCGCAGGGGCCATGAGAAAAGCACAGTTCGGGTGGGCAGGCTCGCCAGGCGGACTCAACGCCCTTGATTATAAACGCCTGAACTCCGCTGGCCAGACGGCCGATTGTCGCCATTGGCTTCGCGAAAGTAGCGGCATGGTCGCCTTTCGCTCCGCGAAAGTAGCGCCATAGTCGCCTTTCGCTCCGCGAAAGTAGCGTGGCCGCTCCCAAGAGGCCAACTCCAACGCCGTGCTCGCGCGCGACGCCAGCTACTTTCGCGGAGCGAAAGGCTACTATGGAAGCGAAGGGCTACTTTTCGGCGGCCTGGCCATCCAGTTGCGGAGCCAGCGCATCGACCACCAGTTGGCCGATGTTCAGCGACGACGTGGCGGCGGGCGACGGAGCGCTTTCGACGTGGATGATGCGGTCCGTGGCCTGAATCAGGAAATCGTCCACCATCTCGCCGTCGGGACGAATCGCTTGAGCCCGCACGCCCGCTCGCGCCGGAACCAGATCCGCACCGCGAACGTCCGGCACGAGCCGCTGCAGCGCGTGCACGAACGCCGCCTTGTTGTACGACCGCCACATCTCGCCCAGGCCGGTTCGCCAGTACTTGAACGCCAGCCGCCGGAAGCCGACGTAACCCAGCGATTCGGCCAGGTCGCGCAGGTTGAAGTCCGTTTTGCGGTAGCCTTCGCGGGCAAACGCCAGCACCGCGTTCGGACCGCACTCGATCGATCCATCCACCATCCGCGTGAAGTGGACTCCCAGGAACGGAAACGCCGGATTCGGGACCGGATAAATCAGGTTGCGGCAGAGATGCCGGGCCTGTGGCTGCAATTCGTAATACTCGCCCCGAAACGGCACGATCCGCGTTTCGGGCGGCTGGCCGGCCGCGGCCATCATCCGGTCGCAATGCAGCCCCGCGCAGTTCACGACCCAGCCGGCCACGTAGGTCCGCTCGGCCGTGACCAGCTCAACCTGATTTGTCCCTCGCACGACGCGCTCCACTCGCGCGCCCGTCAGCACGTCGCCGCCGCGCAGCTTGACGTGCTGCGCCAGGCGGATGCAGACCTGCCGATAGTCCACAATGCCAGCTTCCGGCACATGGATCGCCCGCACTCCGGCCGCGTGCGGCTCCAGCTCCGCCAGCCTCTCGGCGGGAATCAGTTCGCAGCGCACCCCGTTCTGCTGCCCGCGCTCGTAGATCCGTTCCAGCAGCGGCAGCTCCTCGTCCGTCACCGCCACGATCACCTTGCCGCAGACTTCATACGGAATCCCCTCGTCCTTGCAAAAGGCCTCCATCGCCAGCTTTCCTTGGCGGCAGTTGAGCGCCTTGAGCGAACCGGGCCGGTAATAGATGCCCGAATGCAGAACGCCCGAATTGTGCCCCGATTGGTGGGCACCCACCTGCGACTCTTTCTCCAGCACCAGCACGCGATAATGCGGATATCGCTGCCCCAGGCGGTAGGCCGTCGCCAGCCCCACGATTCCGCCTCCGATCACGGCAATGTTGGCGTCCATCAGGATACTCCGTGGTCGTTATTGTCGGCGACCGTGGCCGCCTGACAAGGACGGGTCCACGGCTGGCGGTTGTCGCCTTGGCGCGACTCACCTATAATCGACGTAAGTCGGGCGGTTTTTTTGTCTTACGACGCTTTGTCGCGCCTTGGGCGAGGCCGCCTTCGGGTACGAGTTGGGTCTTGAGGAGCGTCCCGCCGATGAAAATGCACGTGCTGGGCCGGATCGTTGTCTGCTTCTGCCTGGCCTGGGGAACCGTGGGCCTGGCCTGGGGACAGGAACCCGCGACGGGGCAACCCAAGCAAGACGGGTCTCAGGCCCGCCCCGCGGGAGACGAGGAAGACGGGTCTCCGACCAGCCCTGCGGGAGACGAATACTTTGAACTGCTGAAGGTGTTCGTCGATGCCCTGGACCAGGTCGATCGCAATTATGTCCGCCAGGTGGATCGGCGGCGATTGATGGAGGCCGCGCTGCGGGGGATGCTCTCGGAGCTCGATCCCTATTCGGACTACATCCCGCCCGCTCAGATCGACCGTTTTCGCACCGGAGTGGAGAGCGAATTCGGCGGCGTGGGCATCCAGGTGCGCCAGCAGGGCGAGAACCTGGAGATCATCAGCCCGATCTACGGTACACCCGCCTACGCGGCCGGGTTGATGGCCGGCGACGTGATCACGGAGATCGAGGGCCAGAGCGCCCGGGGGATCACCATTGACGACGCGGTCAAGCTGATGAAAGGCAAGATTGGCACGGAGGTTTCGCTGAAGATTCAAAGTCCCCAGGACAAGCAGCCGCGATCCGTCAAGCTGCGGCGGGACGTGATCCGCGTGCAGACCGTGCTGGGAGACCATCGCCGGGACGACGATACCTGGCAGTTCATGTATGACGACGAGGCGAAGATCGGGCTGATTCGCATTCTGACGTTCGGCCGCCACACGGCCGAGGAGTTGAAGGCGGCGCTGGCGGAGCTGAAACAGCAAGGCATGCGGGCCCTGGTGCTCGACCTGCGCTACAACCCAGGCGGCCTGCTGACGTCGGCGATCGAGGTTTGCGACTTGTTCATCGACAGCGGCCGGATTGTGTCGACCGAGGGACGCAGTTCACCCAAGCGAACCTGGGAGGCGCACGAGCCGGGCACGGAGGGCGACTTCCCGATGGCCGTGCTGATCAATCATTTCAGCGCCAGCGCCAGCGAGATTGTCTCCGCCTGCCTGCAGGACCATCAGCGGGCGATCGTGGTTGGCCAGCGGAGCTGGGGCAAGGGCAGCGTGCAGAATGTGGTCGAACTGGAGGACGGCCGTAGCGCGCTGAAGCTGACCACGGCCACCTACCTCCGCCCCAACGGCGCCAACATTCACCGGCACGAGGGCGACGACGAGCAGGACGAGTGGGGCGTGCGGCCCAACGAAGGTTATGAGATCTCGCTCAGCGACGAGGAAGCGCGGGCCATCGAGCAGGCGCGGCGCGAGCGGGAATTGATCCGCCGCCGCCCCGCCGCGGCCGAGGGCGAGAAGCCTGCAAGCGAGAAGCCTGCAAGCGAGAAGCCGACGAGTGAGAAGCCGACGAGTGAGAAGCCGACGGGCGAGGCGGAATTGCCGGCGGCGCCCGAAACGGGGCGGCCGGTCGATCGCCAGTTGGAGAAGGCTCTGGAGTACCTCCGCCAGCAGCTTGGTGAGGGACCGGCGCCGGAAGCCGCCGCGCCGGAAGCCGGGAAATGAATATCCTGGCAATCGAGACCACGTGTGACGAAACGGCGGCCGCGGTCATCAGCGACACGCTCGAAGTCCGCTCGTCCGTCGTCGCCTCCCAGGACGAACTGCACCGGCGGTTTCACGGCGTGGTACCCGAAATCGCCGCTCGAGCGCACCTGGAACGCATCCTGCCGGTGATTGACGAGGCGCTGCGGCGGGCCGGGCTGCGGCTGGACGAGCTGGACGGGATCGCGGTCGCCTACACGCCGGGTCTGGCCGGCTCGCTGCTGGTGGGCCTGATGGCGGCCAAGACGCTGTGCCTGGCCACGGGCAAACCGCTGCTCGGCGTCAACCATCTCCACGCGCACATCTTTGCCTGCCGGATGGCCGCCGGGCGCGACGTGTTCCCCTGCGTGGGGCTGATCGTCAGCGGCGGCCACAGCAGCCTGTACCGGTGCGAGAGCGCGTTCGAGTTTCATTACCTGGGCGGCACAATCGACGACGCGGCGGGCGAGGCGTTCGACAAGGTGGCCAGCATGCTGGGCCTGCCATTTCCCGGCGGCCCGGCGTTGTCGAAGGTGGCCGAGCAGGGCAACCCGGCCGCACATGCCTTTCCCCGTTCGTTTCTGCACGACCGAGAGCGGCTGGACTTCAGTTTCAGCGGTCTGAAAACGGCCGTGCGGTACAAGATCGCGGGCGTCGGCAAACCCGACTTCTCGCAGGTGACGCTCGAACCCCAGGAAGTGGCCGACCTGGCGGCCAGTTTTCAGGAGGCGGTGGTCGATTGTCTGGTCAGCAAGACGCTGCTGGCCGTGGAGCGGACCGGGCTGCGGACCGTGTGCGTCGGCGGTGGAGTGGCCGCGAACCGGCGGTTTCGCCAACGCCTGGAGGCGGAAACGACGGCTGCCGGCATCACCCTGCACATCGCGCCCCCGGCGCTCTGCACCGACAACGCCGTGATGGGCGGAATCGCCATCCAGTGCCTGCTGGCCGGCCACAGCGACCCTCTGGACCTGGACGCCGTCCCGGGCCTGGTGCGGCACAAGTAGCGTGCGAACTGTCGTCTGACGACATCGTGTTAAGTCGCACTACCGCGCTTCCCCACTTCGAATCCCGCCGGGCAAGCCGGCGGGATTCGAACAGGAATCATGGCAATTTGCCGTAAACATAGTGATGGAGAATAGCTTAAAAGCTGCACGATCTCGAAGCGGAGCGAGAGCCAGAGGGATTTCAAAGGGGAGAGCTCGCGGAAGCAGAGGCCGCAGCAAGCTTCCCTCGTTTGTCGCGTCAAATTCCCTCGGCAAAACACCGTATAAGCTGCACCAGCTCGAACATCCGACGCACAGCGTTTCAAGGCGAGCGGTATACTGCGATGGAGCCCGATGGCGAGTGAAGAAGATCTCAAAGTCCGTGAGGTATTGTGTTGCAGCGCCCAAGGGTGAACGCTAATCGGAGATTGCAAATTGCAAATTGACGATTGACGACTGATAATTGACAACTGACAACGACCAGGGCCGAGTGGCAAGCTGCCACTCGGCCCTGATCCGATCGGTGTCACTGTGAAGGGTCAGTTGTTGTTGTTGTCGTCGTCGTCGTCATCGTCGTCGCCCGGCAGGCCGTTCCCGACGGCGCCTGTGGCGAAGTTGAAAGTCGAGACATCGCCGACGCCGGAGAAGAACGGAATCGCCGTGATCCGCACGTAGCGGCGGTCGGCCGAGATAACCGCCGTGGCGGTCATGTTGGCGCCTTCGGGCAAGGTCGTGATGACCGGCTGGAAACCGGCCCCGGCCCGCGGACGGCGGTTGCGCAGCCGCGGATCGACAAACCGACCGTCGCCGCGAGCTTGCTGGTTGTCGGCGAAGTATTCGGCGGCCGATCCCGAACCCTCGAACTGGTTCAGTTGCTGAGCCAGAATGGCCCGGCTCGCGGCCTGCTGCGCCTGAGCGATATTGGCGACCTGGTGGTCTTCCAGCGGATCGCTGCGGCGGCCCGACTTCACGTCGAAAATGACGACCGCGTTCTTGTCATTCAAGTCAATCTGCTGCCGGATATGCGGCCGATCCGAGTTCGTGGTGTGGATATCCACGGTCACTTTTCCCGCCGTGACCTTGCCCCACACGCGGCGGAGCAACAGGCGGTACTCGCCGCTGAATCCTTGCGGGCAGACGTAGGTCTCCGAGTATCCATGGATCGTTTCACCGCCGGGCCGCGAGAAGGAATCGCCGAGCAGCACGCCGCCCGACGTGGTCCGCGCGTTGCGGATGGAGCAGAGCGTGCCGGTGGGCTCCTCCACCAGCAGGTCGATATCCGCGTCTCCGGTCCAGCGGACAGTGACCACGCAGTCGCGCACCAGCGCCTGGTCCAACTCCGACTCGAACCGCTGAGCCTCTTCCGTCCGCCCCGCTGCCCGCAACTCGTCCAGCGTCAGCTTGGCCACGTGCACCGCTCGCGTTTCCACCTGCCGCTGATCGCGCGGCCAGGCTTGGCGCAACAGGCCGACGCAGGCCCACTTCTTGCCTTCGAGATCGTTCAGCCGCTGGGCGGCGTCCAACGCTTGGATGAACGGCTCCGGCCGGAACGGGTAGGCGTCACCCAGTTGCCGGTACAACTGCAACGCTCGCCGCTCCAGTCCCATCCGCGACATCTGGTTGGCGGCCAGCAGCACCATTTCGTCGTTGTCGCTGAAATCGACGGCCGACATCATGGCCCGTTCGATCTCTTCATCGGGAGCGTGCGTGGCGTGCAGAGCCAGGGCCAGGGCCTCGTACATCCAGGGTTGCGGATGCCCGTGCCGCAGCGCGGCCTGCACCAGGTTGATCAATTCGGCGAACTTCGCCTGGCTGGCGTCCTGCTCGCCCCGTTCCAGCAGCCGTTCGGCGGAGCGCGTCAGTTGGCGCACCGTTTCCCGCACACGGCGAGCATGAGCCAGCCGCTGCTGATCGTTCTCCAATTGCAGTCCGGCGAAATAGTTGCTCCAGCGTGCGGCCGAGTCGGCGCCGGCTGACGCTTCCAGTTCGATCGGCGTTTGATCGGCCGGTTGTGCCGTTGCGGCCGGTTGCTCCGCGACCGGCGCCGCGGGCTGCTTCTTGACGCCCAGCGACAGGTCATCTTCCACGGCGAAGATCCCGCCACCACCGCCGAAGCCGCCGCCACCGCCGCCGAGGCCACCACCGCCGAAACCGCCGCCACCCAGGCCGCCGCCACCCAATCCGCCGCCACCACCGAAGCCGCCACCGCCACCGATGCCGCCGCCCAGTTGGAACGGATTGACATTGGCTCCCGAGATGGGCAGCACCAGGTCGCCGACCGGATACACCTTGGTCACCAGATCGCTCTCGGCTTCCTCCGGCGTGGTGATCTTGAGCACTTCGTCTTTGACGACGTAAGTCAAATCCAGTTCCTTCAACAGCAGCCGCAGGCCGGAACGCAGCGAGATGCCGCTCAGGTCCTGCGTCACGGGCGTGTCGCTGCCCAGACCGACGTCGTCCAGTGCCTTGTTGTCGATGATGATGTTGATCTTGTGGTAGTCTTTCAGGAACTCCACGACGTCCGACAACGGCTGGTCGTTGAACTGCAGCACGGTCGGCTCGTCAAGCGCGGAGAAGATCTTCTCTTCGGCCGGGCTGGTGGTCGAAAGATCCACCGAAGCGTACTTCTTACGGCGGAGCGTCAACTCGCGCCAGACTTCGGCGTCGGGGTAGACGATCGGCGGTTCATCGGGGAACGGGATAGCCGCCTGCTCGACCGTGTACAGGGCGTCGGCGAAGTTCTTGTGCCGCAATTCCCGCAGCCGCTTCATCTCCGTGACGTTGAACGCAAAGCGGGCGTTCCACGAGGCCGCCTCGGCGGTCACGTTCTGGGGATCCAGGCCCCGCACCTGCATGGCGATCTCTTCTGCCTGGTTGTAGGCCGACTCGCTCATCAAGGCGTTGAAGCGGTCCATCAGTTGCTTGATGCGCTGGCGGTCGCGAGCCACGTCCTCCACCAGCCGCTGGGCTTCCAAGGCGATGATCCGGTTTTCCTCGGCTTCCGCGCGGCGAGCGGCAAAGATCGTCTCCTGGCGTCCCGCTTCCTGAATGGCCGATTCCAGCCGGCTGCGCAGCTCCGACCGCATGTCGGCGTTCAACTCCGGCGTCTGCTCGACGCTCTCCAACAAGACCTTCAGATCCTGCCGGGCCCCTTCGGGACTTTCGGTCATCTTCCGCCGGGCCTCGATCAACCCTCGCTCCACCTCGGCTTCGACCAGACCGGCCTTGACCCGGCGGTCATTCTCGATCATGTCCAGGAAACGCCCATCGGGAGCTTCCTGGAAGTTGCCGGCCGGCGGGGGAGTTGGCGCCGTCGGAGGCAACGGCTCCTGGAACTGCACGAACTGGAAGGGACTTGAGCGGTGGCTGCCGCCGCGCCGGAAGGCCGCCGGTTTGAACGCACCGGATTTCAGTTTCAACTCCGGCTCGGCGTCGCCGGCCTGCTGCCGGGCCTTGCGGGCCGCGTCGCGCAAGAACAGGGCGTGCGGATTGACCGGATCCCGCTTCAAAGCCGCTTCCGCCACGCTGGCCGCCCCTTGCGCGTCGCCGCTGCGGAGTGCCTGCGTGCCGAGCTGAGTCAGTTGCTGGCTGTTGACCGCCACCACGCGAGCCGCTTCGCGCAGCCCGTCCGAGCCGACCGTGGGCAGCGTCGCACCGCCGTCGCGCCGAGCTGTCTCGACCAATCGCGGCAAATAGCTGTGCACCTCGCTGCTGGCCTCCGGCGACGCCGTCCACTGGAGCGTCCGCGATTGGCCCTCGGCCCGCACTTCCAGCGACAACGCCTGGGTCGCACGGTCCCGCAAACGGCCCAGCACAATCGTGTCGCGGTCCACGCGCAGCGGCGGCACGGTTTGAGGCAACAATTCCACAATCGACTCGCTCAATTGGTTGCCGGCCGGCCAGAGCACGGTGCCGCGGCTGGCTCGAGCCAGCGCTAGCCCGGCCTGCTGAGCCCCCAGGCTCTCGCCGTCAACCAGCAGTTGTCCGCCCGTATGATTGGCCAACGCCGCCAACAAGTGCAGGTCGCGGTGCGGCCCAATGGCAAAACTCGACAGGTCGCACTGCTCCACCCGGCAACGCTCGGCCAGAGCCGTCAGTTCCGCCGGCTGAAACAGGTTCGCCCGGCTCACCCCGTCGCCGATGTAGACGACCGACTTGGGGCGCTCGGTCGAACCGAAGCTGTCCAGCGCCTGGTTCAGCGCCGACACCAGGTCGGTCGAACCCAGCGGTACCCGTTGCCGCAACCGCTCCAGTGCCGCCTGCATCGGCTCGCCGCGCGGCGACACGAAATCGGATGTCAATTCGACGACCGTCAGATCGACCGCCAGGAGTTTGACCCGATCCTCGCCGCCCAGGTGCTTCAACAGCTCGGTCAGCACCGCCAGGCCATCCTCGCGGTACACGCCGATCTGACTGGCCGAAGTGTCGAACAGCACGACCACGTCGCTGTCCCGCTCGGCAGGCACGTCGCCGGTCGGAGTCAAACTCAGGGCAAAGTAAATGTCTCCGGTGGCATGATCAAACGTCACCATGCGGGCAGCGGCAGGTGGCTCGGCCGCGACGCAGGCCGCGCAGCACAGCAACACCAGTGGTGACACGGCCAGTGAAAACTGACTGCGTTGGAACAACATGATCAACGGCTCCCAGCAGAGATGTGAATACTTCAAGAGCTCCTCCCCGTTCCGGTTCCGAGAAAAGCTCTGCCTTGCCCTTGTTGACGGCGCGCGATGACGCACCAGCCCTAATTCTATTTCCGACTGTCGCCCGATGCTACCAGAATTCGGCAAAATGTTCCGTGGCAACTGGTTTGGTGGCTTGGACAGGACAAGAAATAAGGCAGCCCACCCCCAGGATGGAGTGGGCTGCCGATGAAGACACCGTGGATCGCAACTCGTGCCGGATCGCAACTCGTGCCAGCCGGCGAGCCGACCGCGGTCAAAACCACCTCTTGCGAGGCGGGTTCGTGACCTAGTCGTTGTACCAGCACTCACACTCATACCAGGGGTATGCTTCCTCTGGCTGTCGGCACTGGTCCACTGGCGGCTCGGCGGTCTCTGTCGCAGCCGAGCCCGTGTCAGCCGTCTCAGCCGTCTCAGTCTCGACCGCCGTCTGGCCATGCACGGCGTCGTACCAGGCCCGCTCCAGTCCGGTCTCGCAGAGCAGCAGGTCCATTTCGTATTGCATGTCCCAGACGATCCGTTCCACCTGCTCCACGACGGCGACCACCGCCTGGCGTGCCGCCTGGAAGAACTCGGCCAGGTCGAGCGACGGGGACGAGGTGTCCTCCGGGTTGTGGGGTTCGTAGCCGTAGTCGTCGTAGCCGTCGGTGTAACCGTAGTCTCCGTACCACCGCTCGTACGCCTCGGCCGGACTCAACCCGGCATCTTCAGCTTCCTCCGCCTCCACTTGCCGATCTTCGCCGGTCACATCGGAGCTGGCCGGCTGCTCAGTCGTGGCCGGTTCGAACAGCTCATCGGCCAGGCGGTACGGATCACGGTCGTCCGCCGATCCCTGGCCGTACTCGTCACCGTACTCGTACTCGTACCCATATTCGTCGCTGTACTCGTACTCGTCGCTGTAGCGGTATTCGGACTCGTCGGCCGAAGTCCCTTCGCCGGACGACGCCTCGATCGCCGGCACGATCTCCGCCGCCTGAGCCGGCTCGCTGGCCGCGGAATCGCCGGTCGAGGCGTTCGTGCCATCGTTTTCGTAGCTGTAATCGGCTTCGTAGTCGTACTCGTAGTCATACGCATACGGATCGTACGGTTCCGTCTCGTCCGTTGTCTCAACAGTCGTCTCGTCCGTGATCACGCCTTCCGTGGTCACGTCGTCCGTTCCTTCCTCGGCCGGCTTCTCGGCCAGCGGCTTCTCGGTGGCCGCCGGAGCATCGTTGCCAGCGGAATTCTCGGCCTGGTAACCGTCGTACTCGTAGCCGTAGTCGTACTCGTAATTGTAGTCGTAGGCATACGGATCGTACGTCTCCGTCTCGTCCGTCGTCTCGACAGTCGTCTCGTCCGTGGTCACGTCTTCCGTGGTCACGTCGGCCGTCGCTTCCTCGGCCGGCTGCTCGGCCAGCGGTTCCTCGATGGCCGCCGGAGCATCGTTTCCGGCGGAATTCTCGGCCTGGTAACCGTCGTCCTCGTAGCCGTAGCCGTAGCCGTAGCCGTAGTCGTACTCGTAGTCGTACTCGTAGTCGTAGGCATACGGGTCGTACGTTTCCGTCTCGTCCGTTGTCTCGACAGTCGTCTCGTCCGTGGTCACGTCGGCCGTCGCTTCCTCGGCCGGATTCTCGGCCAGCGGCTGCTCGGTGGCCGCCGGAGCATCGTTGCCGGCGGAACTCTCGGCCTGGTACCCGTCGTACTCGTAGCCGTACTCCGTTTCGTAGTCGTAGTCGTACTCGTAGTCGTACGGGTCGTACTTGTAGCTCTCGTAGTCGTAGTCATTGGCCGTCTGGCTGCCCGTGTCGGACTGCGCGACGTCCTCCGCCGCCGGAGACGCGCCGTACACCGCTTCGTCGTAGACGGCGTCGTAATGCGACATCAGATCCTCGGACGAAGGCACCTGGGCGTCGGCTTCGACGCTGGCCGATTCGGCGATCAGTTCCTGGTCGCTGGCTTCGCCGGCCTGCGCGACGGCATCGTCGCCAGTCTCGCTAGTCTCGCCAGTCTCGGCGGTCGTGTCGGAGTCCTGCCAAGTGTACTCATGCACGAAGCAGCGGCCCGAATAGGGGCAGTACTGGGCCGGCGAATCGTGGTGATCCGTCGCGTTGTAGTCGTAAGGGCAATACTGGTTGTATGCCTCCTGCATGTAGGGACATTGGAACTCTTCGAATTCTTCACTGGGACGGGTCACGGGGTCCGGCTGCTGTTCCGGGTGACCTTGCAGGTCTTCCTCGTAGGCGTACAACTCGCCGGCCGCCGACGCCCGAGCGTGGCTGGCGGCGAGCTCCCAGGTGTACAGGCCAATTTGACTGCGCGCGGTTCCCGCCATGAGCAGGGATCCCGCAAGGGACGCGAGCAAGACGGTGAGGGCGAAACTGGGGCGACTCATTTCAGTACATCCTCCTGACGGTACGGTATCGCGATGATTGGGTGGGGTCCGGCCACCGGGTGGGACGCGCTGCGGGGGGGGTTGGTGAGGCAGGTGCAGCGCGTGACGTATTAGTCTTTGTCGATGTTTGGTATCGGAGCCTGTGTTTTGGGGGCATTAGGCAATCGGCGTTTACTTTACGCTCCATGAGCAAGGCGGGGGAATTCGATCGTTCAGTCAAAACAGTCAAATCGTGCCGAACAGTCGAACCGTGACACGGATGACAGCGATGCGGATTGCAAGCTTTCGATTCCGCCCTTGCAGCCGCCCCGTGCCGATTTTATATTGGGGCAGATATATCACTAAAAGAATCAACTTAGTTATGTTGTGTTAACTCTTGAGACAAGATGGTGTTATGGAAATTCCACAGTTTCTTCACCCCTGGCTGGCGGTGGCAGTTACCCTGCTGATCTTCGTGGCCTTGCAGGTTCGCCGGGGGGTGCCGACCGATTTGCTGTTTGTCTCGGGGCTGGTGGTGTTGGCTCTGACGGGCGTCGTCACGCCTCAGCAGGCATTGTCCGGATTCTCCAACCCGGCCATGTTAACCGTGGCCGGTCTGCTGATGGTGGCGGCCGGTCTGCGATCGGCTGGCGTTCTGGACTGGGTTGGCAGTCGGCTGCTGGGCACGGCTCACTCGGCGCATGGCGCCTTGCTGCGGCTGGCCCCGGTGTTGGTGGCGTCGTCGGCGTTTCTGTTGAACACGGCGTTGGTGGCGATGATGATGCCGGTGGTTGTGGACTGGTGCCGCCGGCGGCAGGTTTCGCCCTCCAAGTTGCTGATTCCGCTCAGCTATTTGACGATTCTGGGCGGCGTTTGCACGTTGATCGGGACCAGCACGACCTTGGTGGTGAACGGCATTCTGCGGGACACGCAGCAGCAGCGGCTGGCGGAGGCGCAAGAGCTGGCGGCGGGGGGCGAGTCGTCTGCCGAGCAGGCGGCGCGAGCGGCCGCGTTCGCCCTCGACGTGGCACCCATGAGTCTGTTCGAACTGGGTGCGGTCGGGCTGCCCTGTGCGCTGGCCGGAGCGACGTTCCTGCTGGTGTTTGGCTACCGTCTCTTGCCGGATCGGACGGACATCGTCGAGCAGTTGGGTGAGCAGCGTCGCGAGTACCTGGTGGAGATGCTGGTGCAGCCCGAATGTCCGCTGATTGGCAGCACGGTGGAGCGGGCTGGCCTGCGGCAACTGCCGGGCCTGTTCCTGATCGAGATTGATCGGGAGGGGGACATTCTGACTCCGGTCACGCCTCACGACGTGATTCACAGCGGCGATCGCCTGGTGTTCACGGGTGTGGTGAGCACGATTGTGGACCTGGAAAAAATCCCGGGCCTGGTTCCGGCGGCCGACATGACGTACGAGTTTCATCCGCGGCACCGGCAGCAGCGGCACTTGACCGAAGTGGTGCTCTCGCGCACCTCGCCGCTGATTGGCAACACGGTCCGGGACGGAAACTTCCGGCAGCTTTACAACGCGGCGGTGGTGGCCGTGCATCGTAACGGCGTGCGGCTGACCAACAAGATCGGCAACATCCGGCTGGAGCCCGGCGATACGCTGCTGTTGCAGACGCGGGACGAATTTGTCAGTAACTTCCGCAACAGCCGCGACTTCTACCTGGTCAGTCCGGTGGAGGGAACCGCACCCCGGAGGCACGACAAGCTGTGGCTGGCGGCCGCCTTGGCCGGGGGCCTGATCCTCTGGTTGGTCGCCAGCAGTTGCTGGGAGCAGACTCTGGGGGGCTGGGCGTCGCCGGCGATCGCGGCTCTGGCCGTGGCCGTGCTGATGGTCGCGACCCGCTGCGTGCGGGTGGCCGATGCCCGGCAGGCGCTGGACCTGCAGACGCTGGTGACAATTGCGGCGGCGCTGGGGCTGGGAGTCGCCTTGACTCAAAGCGGAGCGGCCCGGGCGATTGCCACCTCGCTGGTGGCGCAAGTCGGGGATCGACCGTATCTGCTGCTGATTGTGATCTATCTGTTGGGGATGGCGTTTACCGAGATGATTACCAACAATGCAGTGGCCGCCATGTTGATCCCCTTCGCCATTGAAGTGGCTTGGGAGGGGGGATACAATCCGCGGCCCTTCATCATGGCCATCGCGCTGTCGGCATCGCTGCCGTTCATGACCCCGATCGGTTATCAATCGAATCTGATGGTCATGGGGCCGGGCGGCTATCGGCCGCTGGACTACGTGCGGTGCGGTTTGCCCTTGGCGATGGTGGTCACAGCGACCTCCCTGGTGCTGATCCCGTGGGTCTGGCCATTTTGAAGCGGTCCACGGTTGGCCGGGGGGAAGATGGGGGCGATCCGGGCCTTTTTTCCAGCTCGCCAGAGAGGCTGACGTAACTCGCGGGAGAACAAAGCCATGAAAAACTGCCTGCTGCCTTGCTTGATCTCGGCCCTGTTCGCGGCGACTCTAGCGGTCCTCTTCGTGCGCGGCGGAACCGATTCGCCCGCCGTGGCCGACGATCCGCGGCCTGCCGCCAGCGCTGGCGGCGTGGCCGCCCAGACGGAGTTCACTGCCGAGGAGCGGATCAACATCTCGGTGTACGAGCAGGTCAATCGCAGCGTCGTGCACATCACGACGCAGAGTGCCCGGCCGGATGCGATGTTCTTCCTGGAAGCTCCCAGCCTGGGTTCGGGGTCCGGGTCGATCCTGGACGCTCAGGGCCACATTCTGACCAACTACCACGTGGTGGAGGGAGCCCGGGAGATCCGCGTGCTGTTGTACAACGGCCAGGCGTTTTCCGCGGGCGTGGTCGGGCAGGACCCGGCCAACGACATCGCGGTGCTCCGCATCGACGCGCCGCTGGAGATGCTGCATCCGGTCGTCCAGGGCGACTCCAGCCGCCTGCGGGTCGGCCAGAAAATTTACGCCATCGGCAATCCGTTTGGCCTGGAACGGACATTGACCGTGGGGATCATTTCCAGCCTGAACCGCACGTTGCCGTCCCGCAGCCGGCGGACCATGAAGTCGATCATCCAGATCGACGCCGCCTTGAATCGCGGCAACTCCGGCGGCCCGCTACTGGACAGCCGCGGGCGACTGATCGGGATGAACACAGCGATCGCCAGCAGCACGGGCGAGAACACGGGCGTGGGGTTCGCGATCCCGGTGAACACCATCAAGCGCGTCGTGCCGCAACTGTTGCAGAACGGCCGCGTCATCCGGGCCGACCTGGGGATCACGCGGGTTTACCAGACGGACCAGGGGCTGGTGATCGCCACGCTGTCGCCCGGCGGACCGGCGGAAAGAGCTGGCCTACAGGGCTTTCGGGTCGTGCGGCAAACCAACCGCCGGGGGCCCTTCGTGCAGGAGGAGATCTACATCGACCATAGCCAGGCCGACTTGCTGGTTGCCCTGGACGGTCAGCGGATCAAGTCGGCCGACGACCTGCTGGAAGTGGTCGAGCACAAGCAGCCTGGCGAGACGATCAAGGTGACGGTTGTTCGAGATGGCCGGCAAGTGGAGGTTCCGGTGGTCCTGGGAGCCGGTGAGTAGCTTTCAGGACGCGCACCCGCCGCAGGCTCGGCCGCCGCAGGGCCAGCACGCAGACTTCCTGGCGATTGAACGCCAGTTGGCGGGCGCGCACGTAGCGATACCCCCAGCTCCGCACTCGTTCCAGGTACGCGTCCAATTGGTCGGCCAGCCGCCAGTCGGGCAGCTTCAGCGTCAGCAGCAGTCCGCGAATATGCACTCGCCGATGCGTTACGATCGCTTCGACCGTGTCCAGCGTGTGCTGGGGCGCCACATTGCTGTCGGCCATCAGCCACTGCACGTTCTGGAACTCGCGCCGCTTCAGGTCCGCGGCCCGGGCCCGGACGTGGCGAAAGTTGGGGTGCGCCAGCAGGCGAGGGTCCATTTCGGCCGGGTCGATCCCGATCACCTCCAGGCCTTGTTCCAGCAGTGCCTCGCAGGATCCGCCCGGCGCGCTGCCGATTTCGACGCACCTTTGGCCCGCGGCCAGCGGCAGACGCGACCAGGCCAGCGCCTCGTGCATCTTGTGATAAGCCCGGCTGATTGGCGCCTCCTTGCCAGCCGCCGACGGCACCCCGCCCGGCCAGCAACTGGGGACGGAACGGGCCACGTGCCAGCCGATCCACCACTGATCCGGTTCGACCACGATGCAATCCAGCACCCGTTGCCCCGGCCTGGCTCGCAGGTTCGCCGCCCGCAAGTTCGCCGCCCGGGGGCCCTCGCCGAGCCTGGGGCGGGTCCGCACCAGCAGTTGGCCAATCTCGTCGGCCAGCCGGCTGACGCCCGGTTCAAAACCGCCTTCGCCCGGTAACGCCGCATCGCGTTGCCAGACGTGCAGGCGGCTGAATGCCAGATCGCCGACCCGCGCCCAGAACGCCTCGGCCAGCTCCTCGACCCGGGCCCCCTCGGCCCGGGCCAGGCAGTAGCCGGAACAGCGGGCGAACACGGACTGCAACTGAAAGTCAGCTCCGCCGGACCAGTCGTCGGGCCGCTTGAGCGTGAGAAAGCCAGGCCTGGAGAAGGCCAGCCGCAGTTCGGGGTGCCGCCGGGCCAGTTCGGCCTTGAGCGCTCCCTCGGCGCCTCGCTGGCAGGCAGCAAACAGGAACTGGGGGAGTAGCTCCATGGCGATTGGTCCGTCGGTAAGTCACGCCTCAATCACGGGATACGAGCTTCCCAGGCCTGCTCGGAGCTTGTCGCGGCCGGTCCCATGGCCTACGATCTCAGGGCATGCCAGCCGCGGCTGGTTCGCCCGTCAAATCGTATCGTGCCACCTTCCCCCGGTGCGGTTGTTCCGCCCTTCAAGTGGGAGAATGGCCCGCCCGGATATTCGCTTGAAAGGATCGTCACTATGGCAGCCACACGCGAGGAAGTCGTCCAGTTGCTTACGGAGTCTTACAGCATGGAGCTGGAGACCATCATGAACTATCTGGCCAACAGCATCAATCTGGATGGCGTGCGGGCCGAGGAGATCAAGAAGTCGCTGGCCGCCGACGTCACCGAGGAACTGCTGCACGCCCAGCAGCTCGGACAGCGCATCAAGCAGCTCGGCGGGCGGGTGCCCGGTTCGATGAACGTGAAACTCGGCGGGCAGCGGCAACCGCCAGCCGAATCGACCGACGTGACCGGTGTGATCGAAGCCGTGATCGAGGCCGAACAAGGAGCGATCGCTCAGTATCGGAAGATCATCCGGGCGACCGAGGGTGACGACTACGTCACTCAGGACCTGTGCGTCCGCCTGCTGGCCGACGAGGAGGAGCATCTGGTGTTGTTTCAGGGCTACCTGAAGGAATACCGCCAGAAGTAGGGTCCGCTGGACGCTAGCTGGAACCCCGGCGGTCAGCAAGAACGGGTCCCAGCCCCGTCCCGAGGCGACGGCCCGGCGGATGCGGGGCTCTGGCCGGAACTGGCGGCCGCGTGCCGGGTTGAACACGGCATCGGCGGTTTCTGGGCCGTTCCGCGGGCCAAGTGCGGAAAAGAATACTGGCCTGCCGAGCAAGAATCGTCCATACTGCCAGAGGAGTGGCGGAAGCTGGCTTGTCCGGCGTCACGTCCCGCTGTCACCTTCGCACGGGAAAATCGTCATGTTCGACCCCCAGATTGGTGTGCGGTCGCTGGCCGCGGGTTGCCTGATGGGTCTGGCCTGCAGTCTGGCCACTTCCCAACTCCTGGCCCAGGGTCCTTCCTTTGGCGGGCCTCCTGGCGGCGGCTTCGACCCGAGCGGTTTCATCAGCCGCATGGACGCCAACGGCAACGGTGTACTGGAGCCGGACGAGATGCAGGGGAGGGCTCGTTTCTTTCTGGAGCGGATGGCCGAGCGGGTGCCGGGAATGGATCTGAATCGGCCGATTCCTCTGAGCCGCATCAACGAGGCGTTTGAGCGGATGCGCCGGGACGATTCGGGCGGCAGCCGGGATCGGGATCGGGATCGGGATTCAGGCGGCCGCGATTCTCGCTCCTCAGGTGGTTCGGGGGCCAGTGCGGCGATCGAGCCGTTGGTGCCAGGGTTTGGCGTGGTGGAGGAATTCGCGCCGATACCCGGATTCGGCTCGGGCGCCGAGCAGTTTGCGGTCAAGATTACCGAGGCCGACTATCGCGAGGCGGATCAGTCACTGGCCCGCAACGACGGGAACAAGGACGGTTTTCTGGACAAGGAGGAAATCTCGCGCGGCCGTTGGCGGGACGACCCGACGAGGCAGGATCGCAACGGCGATGGCAAGTTGTCGCGGACCGAACTGGCACTCCGCTACGCCATGCGGCGCGTGGAGCGTGAAGGGGGCGATTCGAGTTCTTCATCTTCCGGCGGCCGGACCTCATCGACCAGTTCCAGCTCGCGTTCCTCCTCCGGGTCCAGCTCGTCTTCCAGCCGTTCCAGCGGCAGCTCGTCGTCTTCCACCGCCTCCAGCGGCGACCCGCGTTTGGACGCGCTGCTGCGGAGTGTATACGAGCGCTACGATCGCAACCGCAATGGAGAGTTCGAACGGGACGAGTGGAGCAGTTTTCGCTCGGATCCTTCGGCGGCCGACAAGAATCGTAACGGTCGGATCAGCCGCAGTGAAATCACCGATTGGCTCAAGGAACGCTACCTGAGCGGCAACAGCGACCGGGGTGGCGGGGGCGACCGGGGCGACCGGGGCGGCAGTGATCGAGGGGGTGGCGACCGAGGCGGTGGGCCCAGCTTCGGCGGTGGGCCCAGCTTCGGTGGTGGGCCCAGCTTCGGTGGCGGGCCCAGCTTCGGTGGCGGACCTGGCTTTGGCGGTGGACCGGGGTTCGGTGGCGACCGGGGCCGTTTTGGTGAAGGTGATCGCGGTCGCTGGTTCGGTGGTGGCGATGGAGATCGTGATCGGTCACGAGGGGACGACAGCCGGGATGGATCCGACCGAGGTAATGACAGCGCATCGCCCGGCAGCAGCCTCCGCATCGTGGGCAAGTCGGCCAAGGACCACGTGGCCTATGATGTGGCTTCGGCCATCGATCGGTTGCCCAGCGACATCCCGGAATGGTTTAAGAGCCTGGATGCCAACGCCGATGGGCAGTTGGCGATGCACGAGTTCAAAGCGTCCTGGAGTGCCGCCGACGTGGCGGACTTCGGGCAATTCGATCTCAACGGCGATGGCATTATCCATCCGCTGGAGTGTATGACGGCCACGCAGCGCGGGGCCGTGCGTGGCAGTCCACCCTCCACCGTTGTCGCGGCCGCAAGCGTGCCGGCCGCGTCGGGGTCCGGCTCGACCAGCTCTTCCGGCTCGACCAGTTCATCCAGTTCATCCTCGGCGCCGACGTCCGCGGTCAGCACCAGCGCAAGCACCGGCGGCGAGAGCCCTGATGAGCGCTACATCCGTTACGCTGTGTCCTATATCCGGCGATACGACGAGGATGGCGACGGGGTGCTGGTCCAGTCCGAGTGGTCCAAGATGTCGCAGGACTACAGCCATGCCGACGCGGACCAGGACGGCAAGATCACTCCCACCGAGCTGGCGCAGGCGATGAGCAAGCGTTAGCGCGGTGGTGTTCTCGGGCAGCGAGGCAGCAGGCGTGTCCAACCGGAAGTCGGCGGTCGCCGGGGTTATTCTGGCGTGCGGTTGTGGAATGCTGATGGGAATGACTGCGTGCGGTCGCCCGGACGGGCCGTCTGGAATCGCGCCGCCGCAGGAACTCTCGGACAGCGTCGACATCGAAGGCTTACGGCCTCGAGTGACCGCGTTCTGCGGCGATTGCCACGCCTTTCCTCCGCCCGATTCGTTTCCCCGCCATGCCTGGCACGCCGAGGTCGAGCAGGGCTTCAATTTCTATCGGGAATCGGGCCGCCACGATTTGCAGCCGCCGCCGATGAACGAGGTGGTGGCGTGGTATCGGGCCCAGGCCCCCGAATCGCTCGACGTGCCCGACCCGGAACCGGTCCAGCCCGGACCGTTGGCCTTCCGCCCCCGGCCCGTGCCTTTCACGGGCGGCGACTTTCCGGCCGTTTCCCACCTGCACTGGCAACCGGCCAGCGACGGGCGTGCCGGCGAGCTGCTGGTCTGCGACATGCGGGCGGCTGTTGTGCTGCAAGCGAGCCGGCTGTGCGATCGGCCGGAGCTGACCCGGCTGGCCGAGATCCCGCATCCGGCGCACATCACCCCCGTCGACCTGGATCGGGACGGGGTGACGGACTACCTGGTGGCCGATCTGGGCAGTTATCAGCCGGAGGACCACCAGCGTGGTCGAGTTGTCTGGCTGCGGCCCACCACCGGCGACGCCAAGGCGGGCGACTCCGAAGACAGCGGCGATGGATGGCAACAAGTGGTCCTGGCCGATCAGCTCGGACGCGTCGCCGACATCCAGGTTGCCGACTTCAACGCGGACGGGCTGCTGGACCTGATCGTCGCCGAATTCGGCTGGCGGAAAACCGGGCGACTGCAGATGCTGTGGGGCCAACTACCAGTGGACGCCGTACCGAGGTTCCGCCCCGAAGCGATCGACCCCAGGCACGGCGTGATCCACGTGCCGGTGTGCGACTTGAACCACGATCAGCGGCCCGACTTCGTCGGTCTGGTGAGTCAGGAACACGAAGTGATCGATCTGTTCCTGAATCAAGCCGCAGGCGGTTTTGAAAAGATCCGACTTTACACCGGCCACGAACCGGCGATGGGCTCCAGCGGCATTCAGATGGTCGACCTGGACGGTGATGGCGACCTGGACATCCTGTATACCAACGGCGACACGCTGGACAGCTATTTCGTCAAGCCGTCGCACGCCGTGCACTGGCTGGAGAACCTTGGCGACTTGAAGTTCCAGGATCACGAATTGGTCAAGCTGCCCGGCGCGTACCGGGCGCTCGCCGGCGACCTGGACGGCGATGGCGACCTGGACATCGCCGCTTGCTCCTACATTCCCCGGACCATGATCCACGACTTGCCACCGGAGCGACGGTTTGACTCGCTGATCTGGCTGGAACAGCATTCACCCGGCCAATTCGTGCGGCATGCGCTGGAACAGTCGCCCCATGGCCACATGGCGCTCGAACTGGGCGATTTCGACGGCGATGGCGACTTGGACCTGGCCACGGGAAGCTACGGCAGCCAACCGCCGCAAGACCCGCAGTGGCTGACCGTCTGGGAGAATCTCGGCCAGCCGGCGCCGCAGTAGGCGGGCGGCTTGTCAGCAGTCAATTTGCAATTTGCAATTTGCAATTTGCAATTTGCAATTTGCAATTTCCGGCTGGCGGCTTGCACGATCGTCCCACGACACCGGTGGTGAAGTGCCTCCGGCCTACCAGACAAACGAGTCGAAGCCCCGCCCTACGTGCCTGGTTCAATCAAGGTCAGATGCTGGTCGGCGGGCAGGTTCTTCAGTAACTGCACGTGCCCGGCGGGCCAGATGATCTCGAGCTGCTCGACCAACTGCTCGTCGCCCAACCCGAACATCAGCCGGGGGTCGCTGGTCGAGGCGAAGCTGCCTCCTCCCTTGCGCTGCCGGTATTGCGTACGGCCAGCGGTTTTCAGGCGAACGCGGGCTCCGATCGCCTCGCGCGGCCCGCGGGTGCCGACCAGGCGAATGGTCAGCCAATGGTGGCCGGTTGGGGTTTCGTTGCGGAGCAGCGCGGCGGGTTCGTTCGTGTGCACGATCAGCAGATCCACGTCGCCATCGTGGTCCGGGTCGCCGGCGGCCAGGCCGCGAGCCATCTGGGGCGAGCTGGTGTAGGAACCGGCCTGGGACGCCACGTTGACGAACCGCTGGCCGCTGTCGTTTTCCAGCACCAGCGGTTTCTGGCGCACGGGCGCTTCGAGCGGGTAGCGCATGACGTGTCCGTTGTTGGCGAACAGGTCCTCATCGCCGTCCAGATCCAGGTCCATGAATCCGGTTCCCCAGCCGACGTTTAACCCGCCCAGACCGGCGATCCCCAGCACTCGGCTTTCGTGGCGGAACAGGTCCAGGCCCAGATTGCGGTACAGCGCGAACGCCTCGTTCTGATAGTTGGCCACCCAGATATCGGGCAGGCCGTCGTTGTCGAAGTCGCCCAGGTCGACTCCCATGCTGCCATCGGCGTTGCCCAACTCGCCCATGCTCACCCCGCTGGACAGCGCGATGTTGACCAGGTGTCCCTGGCCGTCGTTGCGATACAGAAAGTTCGGCACGCCGTCGTTGGCCACGTACGCATCGAGGTCGCCGTCCAGATCCACGTCCGCCAGGAACACGCCCAGCCCCTTGCCTTCGGGCTCCAGCCCGGCGTCCGGCGTATGGTCCAGGAATCCGCCGGACTGGTCGCTGAGCCAACAGCGGTCGGTCAGTCCCAGGAACGAACGAGGTGGACAGATTTCGCGCTGGCCAGGCTGAGGCCCCGGCCAGATGGGGTGATTCTGAAAGGACCAGTCCACATAGTGCACGACAAACAGGTCCAGGCACCCGTCGCCGTTCAAGTCGCCCCAGGCCGCTCCGCAGCTCCAGCTTGGGTCGAGCAGACCGGCGCTGGTGGTGACCTCTCGAAAAGTTCCGTCACCCTCGTTGTGCAGCAGCGTCAGGCCGCCGTACCCGGTGATCAGCACGTCGGGGAACCCATCCTCGTCGTAGTCGGCAACGGCGATCCCATGATTGTAGTGGTACGTGTTGTCCAGCAGACCGGCGGACCGCGACGCGTCGTGCAGTCTGCCAGCCGATTGGCGCCAGAGTGCCGGCGGGAGTCCCCGAACTTGGGGCCCCGGACCATAATGACCGCCGCCGCTGAGCAATGCGTCGGGTTGGCCATCGCCGTCATAGTCCAGCCAGGCGGCGCCGCCACCGATCGATTCCAGGATGGACGCATGACCGGACTCCTCGCCGTTGCGGTAGGTCCAATCCAGTCCCCACTCCGAGGAAACGTCCTGCAAACGGATCGCCGTCCCACGTGTTTCGTTGGTCGCGGAACGCGACGGCTCCGCCGGTTCGAAGCCATTATCTCGCGGTGATCGCTGGCAGCCGGTCGAACACGCGATCGCCAGCGCCAGGATGCAAATCATTCGGACCGCCTGCGACCAGCGGCGGTGCCGGACCCCCGGCCTGTCGGACGGAGAGGCATCGACGACTCGTCCAGCGTCCAAGCCTGCCATGGGTGCACCAGTCGGCAAGATCCAGACTCCAGAAAATGAGAGCTCCGCCATGTGGCGTGATTTTGACGTGATTCGACGTGCTCTACGACCCCGCCTGGCGGCGGTGCCGCGCCGCCAGTTCCGGCTGGTCTTGCGATTCGTAGTGGGCGGCCAGCGCTTCGTGCGCGGCACGATGATCCGGCTCCAACTGCAGGACACTCTGCAGCCACGCCACGCCCTCGCTGGCCGATCCGTACTGCAGCAGCGTGCTGCCCACGTCGAACCGCAGGTCCACGCGAGCGGGTTCGGTGCGCAGTTGTTCCAACAGCCCCTGAGCTCGTGCCATCGCCTGGTTGGCCGCGGTCACAAATTCGAAATGCGGGCGCGCCTCGTCCGCGCGGCCACTGGTCTGGAGTGCGGTGGCCAGTTGGTACCGCCAGGCCCGGTCGGTCGGTTGCTCCGCGACCAGTTCTTGCAGGACGGCCACCGCCTCGTCGTACTTGCCGGCCGACATGGTTAGTTGGGCCAGACCAGCTCGCGCCCGCCGGTTGCCGGGGTTGTCGGCCAGGACCTGGCGAAATATCTGCTCCGGCTGCTCGACCTGCCCTTGCTTCAACAGGCAGGAGGCGTAGCCCAGCCGGGCTTCCGGGTGCCGAGGGTCCGCGTCCAGGCAGATCTGGTAGTGGGCAAGCGCCTGTTCGTCGCGGAGCAACGCGGCAAGCTGGTCCGCCAGCCGCAGGTGAGCCTCCAGGCGCGCCGGGTCCAGCCGGCACGCCGCCTCGTACTCCTCGATGGCCTTACCGGTCATCATCAGGTGTTCGAACACCATGCCGCGATATATCCGGGGCTGTGGGTCGGCGGGAAAGTCGGCCTGCCAGGCGTCCAGCAGGCGAAGCGCGTCGTCGAACCGGTAGGCTCGCAGATAGCCGTTCAGAAACGCTTCGCAGATCTCGGCCGCCTCCCCCTGCGGGTCGCTGAGCAGCTCGTTCAGGTGCGGCTCTGCCTCGTCCAACTGGCCGGCCTGTGCCAGAGCCAGCCATTGCTGGCGTTCGAGCCGTGCCGGCGACACCCCGGCCTTCCAGGCCCGCTGCAGGTAGTCGCGAGCGTTGGACAGACGGCCCTCGCGCCGTTCGAGCCGAGCCAGCAAGAGCAGTGCTTCGCCGCTGTCCGGGTCGCGGTGCAGTGCGGCGTCGAGCCACTGGCGGGCTTGTGCCAACTGGCGATTCTCCAGGCAGTTCCGGGCCTGCTGCAGCCGGTGCTGCTGCCAGGCGGGGCCAGCCAGGCAGAGGGCCGCGACCAGCACGATCAGACCGCTGCCCAGCACGAACCGCTTTCGCCAGCGGCCGGGTACGGGCCCGGGCCCCTGCCGTGGTCGTGGTCGCTGCGTTGTGCGGGCGGGACGGATTCGTTTCTGTCGTCGCTTCATGTGCTTTGCCGGCCATGACCTTGCGAGGAGAATCGCCACCTGCAATTTACCAGTATCCCGGCACTGGGGGCGCTGGCCGCGATTGGATCTCGGCTGTCACGGGCCGGACCATGGTGGCCCGCCGCATGTGCTCCAGCCTCCAGAAACCATACTTATGGGTATTGTTAAGCGGCTATTTGGGATTGAAACTGCCCGGTCGATGCGCGCGGCGGGCCGATTCTGCCGGGGAAAGCGCGCGATTTGACTTGACGACCGGGCTTGGGATCACCAAACTGCACAGTGGATTTCCGTCATTCTTGTGCGGAATTCGCAGATTCGTTCTTGATCCTTCTCTTTTCCTTCTCTAGTTCGGGGGTCGTTTATGTCTCACAGCGTTCGCAGGCGAGCGTTTACGCTCGTCGAACTGTTGGTGGTCATCGCCATCATTGGCATCCTGGTGGCGTTGCTGCTGCCGGCGGTCCAGGCCGCCCGCGAAGCGGCTCGCCGCATGCAATGCACGAACAACTTGAAGCAGATTGCGTTGGCGGCCCACAACTACCACGACACGTACCACAAGTTTCCGCTGAACTATGGTACCTGGGGCGGCAACACGTACGACAATCCGTCGACGAGCTGGTTGGTGCAGATCCTGCCGTTCATGGAACAGCAGCCGCTGTATGACAAGATCGACTTCCGCTACGGCCTGACCACGGACCCGCGCTACGGCGGCGTCACGGGCGTCGGCAACACGGTGATGCCCACGAACGGTTGGGTGTACACTCAGCCGCTGCCGGGTTACATCTGCCCCAGCGACACGCACAACGGCAAGATGGGCAGCCGAGCGAACATGCCCGGTTCGATTAACGGCCAGGCGGTGGAATATGGTGTGACGAATTACAAGGGCTGCGCGGGCAGCAACTGGGCCTGGGGTGCGTTTGCCGCCAATGGCGGTGTCTTGCCCTGGACGGTCACTCCGTTTGGCAACTCCAACAACGGCCTCGACCGTGGCAACGGCATTTTCTTCCGCGGTTCGACGCCCGTCGTCAGCCAGACGAAGATCGCCGACGTGCAGGCGGTCGACGGCACCAGCAACACGTTCCTGGCGGGCGAAGCGATCCCCCGCTACTGCACTCATACGCACTGGTGGTGGTTCAACGGCGTCACGGCCACCACGGCGGTGCCCCTGAACGCGAATGCCGTTTGCACGAACACGGGCAACAAGAACGCCGACCTGATGAGCTGCTGGGGCGACTGGCCGAACAACTACTCGTTCATGAGCCGGCATCCGGGCGGAGCGAACTTCGCCTTTGCCGATGGCCGGGTGACCTTCGTGCCGGAAATCGTCGACATCCGCACCTATCAGGCGATGGGCAATATGATGGATGGCGTGCCCGTGGACCTGAGCAGCATCAAGTAGCCTGCCAGTCCCGTTGGTGGCAGGCCTGCGGTCTGTCAATGACGGGTCTCAGACCGGTGCTGCCTGAATACTCGAGCTGAACTGCAGACTGGCGAGCGACCACTGGCCGCTCGCCAGTTTTTTTGTTCCCCGGTCTTGCCGCAGGGGCACTCGACGAAGAAACTGAACGAACTAGCCGCACATCCTTTCCCCTTCATCGAAGTGACTATTATGAACCGTACATTCGCCATCTTCACCTGCCTGGTACTGAGCGTTTGCCTGTTGTCCGCCGGTTGCAACAATCGTCCGGCGACCGCCCGAGTCGACGTCACGATCACCTACAACGGCCAACCGGTGTCGGACATGCTGGTTACGTTCAACTCCGAGGGTTCCCGCCCCGCCGTGGGTCGCACAGACGCTCAGGGGAAGGTAACCGGGTTGACCACATTCAAACCCAACGATGGCGTGGTGCCTGGCGAGTATATTCTGACGCTTTCCAAGCCCTCGCAGGTGACCGAGTCGATCGAAAGCGGTGACGCGTATGCGGAAACCGGCTCTCAGAATCTGGGTTTCCCGGCCAAGTACATGTCCACGCAGATGTCGGACATGAAGCTGACGGTCGAGCGGGGCAAGCCCAACCAGGCGACCTTCGAGCTGAAGGACTAAGGCCGATAGTCGCGCCATCGTCGCCTTTCCCTCCGCGAAAGTAGCGCCATAGTCGCCTTTCGCTCCGCGAAAGTAGCGTGCGCCCAGGTCTTGGCTTGCATCTACACCATTGACCTCTGGGGTCGATTCGGCAGGATGGGGGAAATGCCGTCTGTTCGCCGCAGGCGTAGCACAACACGCCTGGTGGAACATCGGCGGCGCTTCAGAGATCTCGAAATCACCGTCACGCCCAGAATCACGGGCTGGAAGCCCATGCTACGTATACGGCGATCCACTGTCCCCCTGGAGCGGCGCAAGACGGCCGTAAACACCCAGAATTCAACGCCTTATAAGCTGCACGATCTCGAAGCGGGGAGGGAGCCAGAAGGGATTGCGCAGAGTGATCATCCGCCTTCCGCGGGCGCTACTTTCGCGGAGCGAAAGGCGACATTGCTGCTGTTCCCACCACCCTAATGTCTCGCCGGCCGGTGGAAGTCCCGGCAGGATCTCGGTAACCCAGATAGGGACTCTGTGCGCCCGCAAGGTTTGCTTGCCGGGCTCGCGTCATTTATGCGCGTGGCTGTTTGCCGGCTGCGAGCAGCGGTTCGTCCTGCGCGGCGACAGCTTTGGTCGTGCGCGGAATTCATGCATTTATCTGTCTTTTCATGTTGAGGTGGAACTTATGATTGGGAACAAGCGAAGACGAGGCTTTACGCTGGTGGAATTGCTGGTGGTGATCGCCATCATCGGCATCCTGGTGGCTCTGTTGCTGCCGGCCGTCCAGGCCGCCCGCGAGGCGGCTCGGCGGATGCAGTGCACCAACAATCTCAAGCAGATTGCCCTGGCCTGCCACAACTATCACGACACGTACCACAAGTTTCCCCTGAATTACGGCACCTGGGGCGGCAACACCTACGACAATCCGTCCACAAGCTGGATGGTGCAGATTCTGCCATTCATGGAACAGCAGCCGCTGTACGATAAGATCGACTTCAACTACGGCCTGGCGACCGACCCGCGTTACGGCGGCGTCACGGGCGTTGGCAACACGGTCACGCCGACCAACGGTTGGGTCTACACCCAGGTTATTCCGGGCTATATTTGCCCCAGCGACACCCATAATGGGCTGATGGGCAGCCGAGCGAACATGCCCGGTACGATCAACGGCCAGGCGGTCGAGTACGGCGTGACCAACTACAAGGGCTGTGCCGGCAGCAACTGGGCCTGGGGCGCGTTCGCGGCCAACGGCAGCGCGCTGCCCTGGATCGTGACGCCCTTTGGCAATTCGAATAACGGCCTGGACCGAGGCAACGGCATTTTCTTCCGAGGTTCGACGCCCGTCGTCAGCCAGACCAAGATCGCCGACGTGCAGGCGGTCGATGGCACCAGCAACACGTTCCTGGCCGGCGAGGCAATTCCGCGTTACTGCACGCATACGCTGTGGTGGTGGTTCAACGGTACCACCGCCACGACCGCCGTGCCGCTGAATCCCAACGCCGTATGCACCAACACGGGCAACAAAAACGCCGACCTGATGAGCTGCTGGGGCGACTGGAATAACAACTACTCCTTCATGAGCCGCCATCCGGGCGGCGCGAATTTCGCCTTTGCCGACGGTCGAGTTTCGTTCGTGCCCGAAATCATTGACATGCCGACCTACCAGGCGCTGGGCAACATGATGGACGGCGTGCCGGTGGACCTGAGCAGCATCCGATAACGATTGGGGACAATCGCCAGAAGCGATTGCAAGAGCGATTGGGGACAATCGCTCCACCATCAGAGTAGCCCGATTGTCCTCAATCGGGCTTCTTTTGTTGGCGGAGCCAACAGCCAACATTGGCAACGGTGCTGGGCGGGGCCAAGAGCGATTGGGGACAATCGCTCCACCATCAGAGTAGCCCGATTGTCCTCAATCGGGTTTTTCTGTTGGCGGAGC